>JAZRCP010000029.1:0-15181 GCA_045659825.1 Dysosmobacter sp.
GCAGGTGGGAGATTATGTCCTCTTTGCCGACGGAGACGAATTGCGCACCAGTCAGGATTTGCTGCGGGTGCGGCGGCAGCATCATTTAGGCGAGCAAATGACCCTGACCCTCTGGCGCGATGGAACGCAGATGGATGTCGTACTGCTGCTTGAGGAAGCAGTGGAATAAAACAAAAAGTGACCGAAATTTCGGTCACTTTTTTTTTGTTTTTCGGGGAAGGATGAGGCTGATGCCGGAAAAGAGCAGATACACGCCGAAGGGCTTGCGCAGCAGCTCCACATCGATGGCTGTGGCGATCCATGCGCCCAGCAGTGCCGCCGCCACAGCAAAGGGGATGGCGGCCTTCAGCGTGGGGCGGTCCAGATGCCCGCTGCGCCAGTGGCAGACGAGGGCGCTTGCGGCGGTGGGGAGAAAAAACAGCAGGTTGATGCCCTGCGCGGTGCGCTGGTCCACGCCCAGCAGCAGTGTCATCACCAGAAGCAGCAGGGTGCCGCCGCCGACGCCCCATGCAGAGATGATACCCGCGCCCAGCCCGCAGAGAAAGGGAAGCAGCCATTCCATCACAGCAGATATTTCACCCCCGCGTAAAAGAGAAAGGCGGCAAACAGCCATTTCAAGACCGTTGTGGAAACTTTTCCATATAGCTTTCCGCCTAAGAATCCGCCGATCAGGCCGCCGGCCAGATAGGGCAGGGCGCTCCACACAGAAACGCCGCCCCGCCACACATACACAGCGGCAGACACGAGACAGACGGGAAAGATGACACCCACACAGGTGGCGTACAGCTTTCGCTGCGGCAGACTGCTCCAGGGGGAGAGAAGCGGCAGAAACACCATGCCTCCTCCACCGCCGAACAGGCCGTTGGCCAGTCCCGCCGCACCGCCGGCCAGAGATGCGATCCAGTTTCGTTTCATATCTGCACTCCTTCCCTTATGTAGCCTTCCGGGACAAGCCTGCCCCGGAAGTCGACAGGAAGAGAGTTACTTCAGCTTGAAGCTCTCACAGTCGGTGCACTTGACCTCGGTGGGGTTGGTCTCGTGGGTGCCGACCTGGATGGCGCTCAGGCTGCAGTAATTCTTGTCCTGACAGTGATGGGCACAGGTGCTCACGGTGCATTTGATGCTCTCGTTGGGCGTGTGGTTCATGGTCAGATCCTCCTGCGTGAAAGATTTTGGCGGTTCGCCGGAGATAGTGTGCGCGAAAAAAAGAAAACCATGCAAAAAAAGAGGAGCCGAACCGGCTCCTCTTTTCGTTATTTCAGATGCCCAGCAGCAAGGTTGCAAACCGGAAGTAGATCAGCAGGGACAGCGCGTCCACAATGGTGGTAATGAAGGGAGATGCCATAACAGCCGGGTCAAATCCAATTTTTTCCGCCAGAATGGGCAGTGAGCAACCCACAAGCTTGGCACACACCACAGTGCCTACCAGCGTGGCACAGACCACCAGTGCCACCAACGGCGTGACGGCGGGATTGTTCATGATCCAGTAATCCACCAGCATCATTTTCACAAAGTTTGCTGCCGCAAGGCAGAGACCGCAGCAGATGGACACGCGGAATTCCTTCCAGATGACCTGCAGCAGGTCGGAGAAGCGGACTTCATCCAGCGACAGCGCACGGATGATGGCGGTGGATGCCTGCGTGCCGCTGTTGCCGCCGGTGCCCGACAGCATGGGGATAAAGGCGGTCAGGATGCCGCATACCGCCAGCGCACTTTCAAAGTGGGTCAGAATGATGCCGGTAAAGGTGGCGGAGAGCATCAGCATCAAAAGCCACGGGGTGCGGGCTTTCCATGTTTCCCACACGCTGGTTTTCAGATAGGGCTTGTCAGAGGGCAGCATAGCGGCCATCTTTTCAAAGTCCTCAGTGGTTTCTTCTTCCAGAACGTCGATAGCGTCGTCGATGGTGACGATACCCACCAGACGGTTCTCAGTGTCCACTACCGGCAGCGCCAGAAAGTCGTACTTGCTCAGCGCCTGGGCGGTGGTCTCCTGATCGTCCAGCGTCTGAACGGCGATGAAGTTGCGCTCCATAATGTCGCCGATGATGTCGTCGTCCTCGGCCAGCAGCAACGTCCGGATGCCCAGAACGCCGATCAGATGGCGCTGGTCGTCCATGACGAAGGAGATGTTGATGGTTTCTTTATCAGGGCCGGTGCGGCGGATACGCTTCAAAGCGTCCTCCACCGTCATGGTTTCCTTCAGGTCCACGAACTCCGTGGTCATAATACTGCCGGTGGAGTCTTCGGGATATTTGAGGATCTCGTTGATGCTCTTGCGAATTTCCGGATCCGACTGGGTCAGAATACGGCGCACCACATTGGCGGGCATTTCCTCCACAATGTCAACGGTATCGTCCAGATACAGTTCGTCCAGAACCTCTTTCAGCTCCGCGTTGGAGAAACCGTGGATCAGCAGTTCCTGCTGGTCGGATTCCAGCTCAACGAATACTTCTGCCGCCAATTCTTTGGGCAGCAGGCGGAACAGGACAGGCACCCGTTCGTCCAAGTCGTCGAACATAGCGGCGATATCCGCGGCTTCCAGCGGCATCAGAAGGTCACGCAGCGCCGCATATTGTTTTCGGTTGAGCAGCTCCTCTACGGTTTCGGACAGCTCGTCCAAACGCTCTTCCACGGCTTCCATGTCGTCGTACACATCTTCGTATACGTCTTCGATGACTTCTTCAATCATCTCTTCGAAACTGGTTTCGTCCATTTCGAATTTGGGTTCATCCATTTGCGTAACCTCCTTTCCGTTTTTTGAGGGGATTATAATACGGGAATTTTACTGTGCTGCGAGGTGTGCTTTCTTGCGATTCTGCACAGCGCCGATGGCGCAGCAAAGCATGCTGACCAGAATACCGGCAAACATGGTGTCAAAGGGGAGAATATCCCAGACGGTAAACAGAAGCACCGTCACAGGACCGGTCACGGCGGACAGGCAGGCCCATGTCCGGTGGATTTTTCCGGGCAGGAACAGGGCGCACATCAGCGGGGCAAACAGCGTAGTGGCTCCGACACGGGAAGCGAGGAATGTGAAGGTCAGAACCGCATCGCCCAGCGCACCGCCGCCCAGAATGCAGCCGATGGCCAGAAGGGCAACAATACTCACGCGGATCAGCATCAGCCCGGCCTTTTCAGCTCGAAAACGAGGAAAAAAGGGTTGAACAATGCCCCGGACCAGAGTTGCGGAAGAGGACAGAGCAGCGCCGGCACCCGCGCCGATGATCGCCAGAAACAGTGCGCCCATAAACACGCCGCTCAGCCAGTCGGGCATGTATTGCAGGACGAACTGGGAAAAGGCATCCTTGCTGTTGGCCAGATCCGGATGCTGCACCCGCATGAACAGACCAATCAGAACGCTTCCCGCACCAATGGGCGGGATCAGCAGTGCGCTGATAAGTCCTCCGTTCCGGGCAGCACGGTCAGAACCGGCCATGCGCAGAGCGGGCAGATAGATTTGCGCACTGACAATGCCTAAGACTGCGGAGAGTAGTTTGCCCAGTTCTTCTTCGGCACCGAAAAGGAAAAGATCAAAATAGACATCCGGGTCCAGTTCGGTTCCAATCGCGGGAATGCAGCCACTGCGCCAGATGATCACCGCGCCGGTCAGGATGGCCCCATACAGCAGGAAGATTTTGATTTCGCCGATCTTACCGGCGCCCAAAGTGCCGCCGAACACCACATATGCCAGCATCAATGTAGAGGCCAGCAACAAACAGCCTGCATTGCTCAGGCCGGGGAAGATGAAGGGCACAATGGCTGTGGCTGCCACCATCTGTGCAGACAGCGTCAAAAGCGAGCCGACGACGCTGAGCACGGAGACGGCAATGTCAATTTTTTCGCCGTATTCCGCCATCAGGATTCCTGTCATGGTGTCAAACTTTGCGCGGCGGAAGGGCTTGGCGCAAATCAGACCGAGGCATGCACAGCCGATGCCGCAGCCCAGCGTATACCACCACGCGGAGATGCCGTAGCTGTAGGCCAGCTGCGCGGTGCCAATGGTGCATGCAGAGCCCACCAGTGCACCCATGATCGAGCCGGAAACCACGCCGCTGCCGGCGTTCCTGCCGCCGGAGATGAAATCGGAGGCGCTTTTTACTTTGCGTCCGGACAAGAAGCCCACTGCAACCACCAGAAGAATCACGCCGACTGCACCGCAAAGCTGTACCGTATTCATAATAAAGTGTCCTTCTTTCTGTTCGCTGTAAGAAACAAAAAACTCCAATCGTCCTATCCGGTACGACTGGAGTATGTGCATCTGACGGAAAGCGGTTGTCAGCGCGCGATCCCTACCGTTCAAGCTTTAGCCTCACAAGGCGGTGAAATCGCATTAGATGATACCTTCGTGTTCGATATCGCCTGTTCAAACCATCTTATGATGTCTCCATCACTTCGCGGCAGCGATCCATATCCCTGTGGTAGCCTTACCTACCGGACAATATGTAATTTTGCTTCCACGATATATATTATGCTAAAAAAATCTTGCTGTCAAGGCGCGTGAAAGGGGAATAAAGGAATTTTGTGAGGGGAATCTCTCTTGTGAAACCGGTGGCGGTGTGGTATAATATGATATTCTGATAAAAATGGGATTTCAGGCACTTTTGCGGGAAAGGGGCGAACTTTTTGTGGGCATCCATGACGGGCATCGGGAAAAGATGCGGCAGCGTTTTTTGAAGAGCGAACTGGAGAGTTTTGCTGATCACGAAGCGTTGGAGCTGCTGCTATATTATGCTATCCCCCGGCGGGACACCAACCCTGTCGCCCATGCCCTGATAGAGCGCTATGGCTCCCTTTCTGCGGTGCTGGCGGCACCGGTGGAAGACCTGAAAAAGGTGGAGGGCATTGGGGAGAGCGCTGCCATTTTGCTGAAACTGGCGCCGCAGGTTGCCGCCAAGGCTCGTCTGGCCGACGTGGAGAAAGAGACCGTGTTGAGTACAGTAAGCCGTGTAGGAACCTATCTTCTGGAACGGTTTTCCGGGGAGACCAACGAAGTGATTTACCAACTGTGCCTCGACCGGAAAGGAAAGCTTCTCGCCTGCAAGCGCCTCAATGAAGGCGGTGTGGCCGGTGCGGATTTGGATGTGCGCCGCATCGTGGAAAATGCCATCCTGACCCATGCCAGCGGCGTGGTGCTGGCCCATAACCATCCCAGCGGGATTGCCTTGCCCTCGGCAGAAGATATTGCCGCCACGCTGCGGGCAAAGGCCGCACTGGAGACGATCAGTGTTGCGTTGGTGGATCATATGATCATCGCAGACGGAGACTTTGTGTCATTGCAGCAATCTGGGTATCTGCAGTAACTACTTTCAGGAGAACACTATGCCGAAATTTGAAGTCGTTTCTGAATACCGCCCCTCCGGAGACCAGCCGCAGGCCATTGAAGCGCTGGCGGAGGGCATTGAAAACGGACTGAAGGAGCAAGTGCTGTTAGGCGTTACCGGTTCCGGTAAGACCTATACCATGGCCAAGGTCATCGAGCGCATCCAGCGCCCCACGCTGGTGCTGGCCCACAATAAGACGCTGGCGGCCCAGCTTTGCGCCGAATTCAAGGAGTTTTTTCCCAGCAACGCGGTGGAATACTTCGTGTCCTATTACGATTACTACCAGCCCGAGGCCTATATCCCCCATACGGACACCTATATCGCCAAGGACGCTTCCACTAACGAGGAGATCGACCGCCTGCGTTTGAGCGCCACCTGTGCGCTGCTGGAACGGCGGGATGTGATCGTGGTGGCCTCCGTCAGCTGCATTTACGGCCTGGGCGAACCGGATGACTTTGCGAATCTGGTGGTGTCCCTCCGCGTAGGTGCAGAGTGGGACCGGGATGATTTGCTGCGCCGGCTGGTAGAGATCCGCTATGAGCGAAATGACGTTGCTTTCGAGCGCAATATGTTCCGCGTCCGCGGAGATACGGTGGAGATCTATCCCGCTTACTATAAGGATAAAGCTATTCGTGTGGAGTTTTTCGGCGATGAGATCGACCGCATTTCCGAATTTCATCCTCTGACAGGCACGGTAAACCGTGTACTGAATCATGTGGCCATTTATCCTGCCAGCCACTATGTCACCACGAAGGATAAGATGGAACGGGCTCTGCATCAGATTCGCGAGGAACTGGAGGAGCAGGTACAGTATTTCAACGAAAACGAGCAGCTGGTGGAGGCACAGCGTATTCGCCAGCGTACCGAATATGACATGGAGATGATGGCAGAGCTGGGCTATTGCTCGGGCATCGAGAACTACTCCCGCATCATCTCCGAGCGTCCTGCAGGCTCCGCGCCCATGACACTGCTGGATTTCTTTCCCGAGGACTTTGTCCTTTTTGTGGACGAGAGCCATGTGACGCTGCCGCAGGTGCGGGCGATGTATAACGGTGACCAGGCCCGCAAGGATTCACTGGTGAAGTATGGCTTCCGCCTGCCCTGCGCGTATGATAACCGTCCGCTGAAGTTCGAGGAATTTGAGGGACGTATCGGACAGGCAGTGTTCGTTTCCGCCACGCCGGGGCCTTATGAGAGGGAACGGGCCGACAATATCGTGGAGCAGGTCATCCGTCCCACCGGCCTGCTGGACCCGCGGGTGGAAGTGCGGCCTGTTGAGGGCCAGATCGACGATTTGATGGACGAGATCCGCACCCGTGCTGCCCGCAATGAGCGGGTGCTGGTGACGACCCTGACCAAGAAGATGGCGGAGGATTTGACGGACTTTTTCCGCGCCGCTGATATCCGCGTGCGCTATATGCACTCCGATGTGCAGACCATCGAACGCATGGAGATTCTGCGGGACCTGCGGCTGGGTGAGTTCGATGTGCTGGTGGGCATCAACCTGCTGCGCGAAGGCCTTGACCTGCCGGAGGTGTCTCTGGTGGCGATCCTGGATGCCGATAAGGAGGGATTCCTCCGCAGCGAAACGTCTCTCATTCAGACCATTGGCCGTGCGGCCCGTAACGCGGACGGCCTTGTCATCATGTATGCTGATGAGATTACCCCATCCATGCGTGCGGCCATGGACGAAACCGAGCGCCGCCGCGGCATCCAGTCGGCCTATAACGAGGCAAACGGCATCGTGCCGCGGACCATCATCAAGGGAGTTCGCGAGGTGCTGGAAATTTCCAAGACGGCGGAGGGCGATATCGCCCGTGGCCGGAAGAAGCGGAAACTCAGCGAGCAGGAACGTGCCGCCGAGATCGCCAAGCTGGAACAGGAAATGAAAGAAGCGGCGAAGTTGCTGGAGTTCGAGTATGCTGCGGTGCTGCGTGACCGCGTCATGGAGCTGCGCGGCGAGAAATAATAGCGAAAGAAAGAGAAGTGATTTCATGGCATTCAGCAGTATGACGTTTCTGTTCGGCTTTCTGCCGGCAGTCCTGCTGTGCTATTTTGTGATTCCTGCACGGTTTCGTGCCGCCCGGAATTTTGTTCTGCTGGCGTTCAGCCTTGTGTTTTACTGCTGGGGCGGCATTGCGCTGCTGCCGGTGTTTCTGGTCTCCTGCCTGCTGAACTGGGGCGCGGCGCTGCTGCTGGATAGCATGGGGCAGCACCGCAAAGCGGTGTATATCGTCGCGTTGGCGCTGAATGTTGCCATGCTGGGCTATTATAAATACACCGGCTTCCTGCTGGGGAATCTGCGTGCGCTGGGACTGGATGTGACTGTTCCCACCATCGCGCTGCCTGCGGGCATCTCCTTTTTCACCTTTCAGGCCATCGCCTATCTGACGGATGTATATCGCGGCACCGTGCGTGCGGAACGGAATCCGGCACGGGTGGTGCTGTTTATGGCCTTCTTCCCCCAACTGCTGCAGGGCCCCATTCTGCGCTGGAACGACTTTGGCCCCGCCCTGACGAAGCGGCAGGAGACTGCCTCCGAGGCGGCGGAAGGCGCCGTGCGGTTCTGCTGCGGCCTTGCCAAAAAGGTGCTGCTGGCAGACGCGCTGGGACAGGCGGCGGACGCGGCCTTTTCCTCCGGCGACCGGTTGACGGTCACGCTGGCGTGGCTGGGTGCTATCGCCTACACGCTGCAGCTATATTTTGACTTTTCCGGCTATACGGACATGGCCATCGGCCTCGGCCGCATTCTGGGTTTCCGTCTGCCCGAAAACTTCAACTATCCGTACATTGCAAAATCTGCCTCCGAGTTCTGGCGGCGCTGGCACATGACGCTTTCCTACTGGTTCCGGGACTATGTGTACATTCCGCTGGGGGGCAACCGCTGTGCCGGAGGGCGGCAGGTCGTGAATCTGCTGGCGGTGTGGATGCTGACGGGATTGTGGCACGGCAGCGCGTGGAACTTTGTGCTGTGGGGCTTGTACTATGCCCTGCTGCTGATGGGCGAAAAATTCCTGTGGGGTAAGCGGCTGCAGAAACTGCCTGCCGCCGTACAGCATGGATACGCCATGGTGCTGATCATCATTGGCTGGGTGCTGTTCCGCGCCACCAGCCTTCAACTGGTGGGGGATATGATTTCCGCCATGTTCGGTTTCGCGCCTGCCGAATTCCACGGCATGGAAACAGAATACTACCTGCGGCAGTTTGCATGGGAGTGGGGGATTGCCATTCCCGCGGCGCTGCCGGTGAAGAACTGGGTGCAGGCCAAGCTGTCCGAAAAAGCGGAGGGCGGCTGCGGCCTGTGCCGCTGGACGCTGGAATTGGGGCCGAAGGTGCTGGCTGTGGTACTGCTGGCCTGCTCGGTCGTGCGGCTGCTGAGCTCCACCTTCCGTTCCTTCCTGTATTTTCAGTTTTAAGGAGGTCCGCGGATGAAACGTTTTTTTGACCGGGCCTTTCTGGCGGGCCTGCTGGCGGTGCTGGTGGCGGTGCCGCTGGGCGTTGCCCTGTGGTCCTATAAGGAGACCAGCGCCTACTATGAAAACCGCACCCTTGCGGCCAAACCGGAAGTGACAGCGGAAAGCCTTTGGAACGGCAGCTTCGGCAGCGGCTTTGAAAGCTGGTTTTCCGATCACACCCCCGGACGCACTACGCTGTTGAAGCTGGATACCGCCGTGCAGCTGAAGCTGCTGCAGCGTCCGGTGGTCAATGATATCGTGCTGGATGCTGACGGCGTGCTGGTGCCGAAGATGAGTTATTCGGAATATAGCCGGAAGGCCTATGAAGAGACTGTTCCGCCTATTGCGGAGAAGTACGGGAAGCTGAACGCCCATATCGAGGAACTGGGCGGGGATTTCTATTTCATTGGGTT
The DNA here is from genome assembly GCA_045659825.1 of Dysosmobacter sp. Lineage (GTDB taxonomy): Bacteria > Bacillota > Clostridia > Oscillospirales > Oscillospiraceae > Oscillibacter. Next base: position 9,190 of record JAZRCP010000029.1, read on the forward strand.
CCCCGAACAGCGGGTCTATTTCGAGGACGAATTTCCCGATTATATGAATAACCACGAAACCGAGGCCGCTGTCGCCGACGAGGTCTTTATGACCGCGCTGGAGAATGCCGGCGTCCACACGCTGGACATGCGGCAGGTATATGGGGGCCAGGGAAATCCTGCGGAATACTACTCTGTGGTGGACCACCACTACAACTATTACGGCGCCTATGCCGGCTACCGTGCCATCATGGAGGCGCTCAGTGAAAACGGCTGGAACTTGCCGGTGCTCACGGAAGACGAGATCGTCTTTACGGAACTGCCCAATCCCTATATCGGTTCCCGCAACCGCAAACTCTATAACCTGTGGGAGAATGAGGAGAAGGCGGCCATTCTGGCGGAAGTGCCGGTGCCCTTTACCCGCACCGACAACGGCCAGCCCAGTGAAAAGCCGCTGTTTGTGGTGCCTGCGCAGGCGGATCTGCCCACCACTTACAACCTGTATATGGGCGGCGACTTCGGTGAAACGGTGCTGGAGACCAACCGGCCGGAACTGCCGGATGTGCTGATCTTCGGTGATTCTTTTACCAATGCACTGGAGACACTGCTGTATGCCTCCTTTGACGAGACGCGGATTCTGGACCTGCGCCATTACACGGAGCAGAGCCTGAAAGACTATATCACAGAGCACAAGCCAGACATTGTGCTGTGCGTGATGAATGACACATTCTATTACACCACCACCGGAAACGGCGCGGTTTGGGAGGATTGACCCCGCATGAACGAGACAAGCAAAAAAGCCTCACAGCGGGGAGCCTATGCCAGTATTCTGCTGGCGGCGGCGTTGTGGGGCATCATCGGACTGTGGAACCGGACGCTGATGGCAGCGGGACTGTCTCCCACCGGTATTGTGACAGTGCGAAGCTTCGGCGGCATGGCGTTGCTGGTGATCGTGTTTGCCATCCGTGACCCCAGCGTGTTCCGGGTAAAGCGGGAGCATTTGAAGTATTTTGTGGGGACCGGCATTGTCAGCGTGCTGCTGTTCACCGTGTGCTATTTCTCCGGCCAGAGGATCTGCTCTCTGGCCGTGGCCTCCATTTTGCTGTATACGGCGCCGTCCTTTGTGGTGGTGCTGTCAGCCATCCTCTGGAAAGAACCGGTGACGAAGAAAAAACTACTGGCGCTGCTGCTGACGATCGTGGGCTGTGCCTGTGTGTGCGGCGTGTTTTCCGGCGGACTGACGATAACTGCCGCAGGCATCCTGCTGGGGTTGGGTGCAGGCTTCTTCTATGCGCTGTACAGCATTTTCGGCCGCTATGCGCTGGCCCATTACGATTCCATGACTGTCACGGTCTGGACGTTCCTCTTTGCAGGGCCTGCATCCCTTCTGATGCTGCGGCCGGAGGAACTGCGCATCACCTTTTCCATGCCCCTGAGTTGGGCGATGGCAGCGGGACTGGTGGTGTTTTCCACTGTGCTGCCCTATATTTTCTATACGAAGGGCCTCTCCCGCGTGGAGTCCGGCAAGGCCTCCATTATGGCAAGTCTGGAGCCGGTGGTGGCTTCTCTTGCGGGCATTCTGATATTCGGGGAGCCCATGACAGCCATGACGGCTATCGGCATCGTGCTGGTGCTGTCCGGTGTTGTGATTTTGAGGTAAACGATGGCAAAAAAGAAAGAAGAAAAAACCAATGTGATGCGGGTGCTGGAGCAGAAGGGGATTTTCTACACTGCACACGAGTATCCCCACGATGATGAAGCGCCAGACGGTGTGACCGTGGCCCGCATGCTGGGGCAGGACCCGGACGCCGTGTTCAAAACGCTGGTGACCCGGGGCGCATCCGGCGGCTATTATGTATTCGATATTCCCGTAGCGGACACACTGGATTTAAAGAAAGCGGCCAAAGCGGTGGGGGAGAAGTCCATCGCCATGATTTTAAGCCGCGAGCTGCTGCCGCTTACCGGCTATATCCACGGCGGCTGCAGCCCCGTGGGCATGAAAAAGCAGTTTCCCACGGTGTTCCACGAGACTTGCCAGCTGTTTGATACCATCTGCGTTTCCGCCGGAAAGGTGGGCTTTCAGGTAGAGGTGGCCCCGCAGGATCTGATCGGCCTGATCGGCGCGGATATGGCGGACGTGGTCGTGGATTGAAAACCTCTCAAAGGAGTATTCCATGCAGGATAAACTGATTGTCAAAGGTGCACGCGCCAACAATTTGAAGAATATCGACGTCACGATTCCCCGTGAAAAACTGGTGGTGATGACGGGCCTTTCCGGCTCCGGCAAGTCCTCTCTGGCCTTCGATACCATTTATGCCGAGGGTCAGCGGCGGTATGTGGAGAGCCTTTCCTCCTATGCCCGCATGTTCCTCGGCCAGATGGACAAGCCGGATGTGGACTATATCGAGGGCCTTTCTCCCGCCATTTCCATCGACCAGAAAACCACCAGCAAGAATCCCCGCTCTACCGTGGGCACGGTGACGGAAATTTATGATTACCTTCGTCTGCTGTGGGCGCGGGTGGGCACACCCCACTGCCCCAAGTGCGGCAAGGAGATTCGCCAGCAGACCATCGACCAGATCATCGATCAGGTAATCTCGCTGCCGGAGGGCACCCGCATTCAGGTGCTGGCGCCCGTGATCCGCGGCAAGAAGGGCGAGCACCAGAAAATTTTTGAGGATGCAAAACGTTCCGGCTACGTCCGCGCTCGCGTGGACGGTAATCTCTACGAACTGGACGAAGAGATCAAGCTGGAGAAAAATAAAAAGCACAATATTGAAATCATTGTAGACCGCCTGATTATCCGCGCGGATATTCAGCAGCGGCTGACGGACAGCGTGGAGACCGCATCCGGCCTCTCCGGGGGCCTTGTGGTCATCAACCTCCTGCGGGAAGAGCAGGATCTGACCTTCTCCCAGAACTATGCCTGCGAGGACTGCGGCATCTCCATCGAGGAGCTGACGCCCCGCATGTTTTCCTTCAACAATCCCTACGGCGCCTGCCCTACCTGCACGGGCCTTGGCAGCCAGCTGAAGGTGGACCCGGCGCTGGTGGTGCCGGACGGCAAGCTCAGTATTCTGGACGGCGCCATTCAGGCCTCCGGCTGGGGCAACATCCGCTCCGACGGCATTTCCCGCATGTATTTTGATGCTTTGTCCAAAAAGTATCATTTCTCCCTCACCACGCCGTGGAACGACCTGAGTGAGGAAGCAAAAAACATCATTCTCTACGGTACCGGCGGCGAGAAGCTGGAGCTGCATTACGATCAGCCCCGCGGCAAGGGTGTGCTGTATCAGGCCTTTGAGGGCGTGTGCAACAATGTCAGCCGCCGCTTCCAGGAGACCCAGAGCGACGCCAGCAAAAAGGAACTGGAAGAGCTGATGGCGGAGTGCCCCTGTCCCGAGTGCGGCGGACGCCGCCTGCGGAAGGAATCGCTGGCGGTGACGGTGGGGGATAAGAACATCCACGATTTCACAACCATGTCCGTTCTGGATGAGCTGGCATGGGTGGGGAAACTGGAATTGACCCACCAGCAGCACCTGATCGCCGACCGCATTTTGAAAGAAATCAACGCCCGCCTCGGCTTTTTGCAGTCCGTGGGACTGGGGTATCTGACCCTCTCCCGCAGTGCGGGAACCCTCTCCGGCGGCGAGAGCCAGCGCATCCGTCTGGCCACCCAGATCGGTTCCTCCCTGATGGGTGTGCTGTATATTCTGGATGAGCCCTCCATCGGCCTGCACCAGCGGGATAATGACAAACTCCTTGCCACTCTGCAGAATTTGCGGGATTTGGGCAACACCTTGCTGGTGGTGGAGCACGATGAGGACACCATGCGCGCTGCCGATTACCTCATTGACATCGGCCCCGGCGCCGGTATCCACGGCGGCAGGGTGGTGGCCTGCGGTACACCGGAGGAGGTCATGGCGAACCCCGATTCCCTGACGGGACAGTATCTCTCCGGCAAGCGGAAGATTCCTGTGCCTGCGTCTCGGCGCGAAGGTAACGGCAAGTGCCTGAAAGTGGTCGGCGCGGCGGAGAATAATTTGCGAAATGTAGATGTGGAGTTCCCACTGGGCACCTTTACTGTGGTCACAGGTGTGTCCGGCAGCGGCAAGTCTTCGCTGGTCAACGAAATTCTCTTCAAGCGCCTCGGCGCGGAGCTGATGCGCATGAAGGTGAAGCCCGGCAAGTGTACGGATATTGAGGACGTGAAGCAGCTGGACAAGGTGGTCAACATCGACCAGAGCCCCATCGGCCGCACCCCCCGCTCCAACCCCGCCACCTATACGGGACTGTTCAATGACATCCGCGACCTGTTTGCCTCCACACAGGAGGCCAAGAGCCGCGGCTACGGTCCCGGCCGCTTTAGCTTCAATGTCCGCGGCGGACGCTGCGAGGCATGCTCTGGCGATGGTGTGCTGAAAATCGAAATGCACTTCCTGCCGGACATCTTCGTCCCCTGCGAGGTCTGCAAGGGCAAGCGGTACAACCGCGAAACGCTGGAAGTCCACTATAAGGGTAAGAGCATTGCGGACGTGCTGGATATGACGGTGGACGAGGCGCTGGAATGCTTCTCCGCTTTGCCCAAGCTGCGCAACAAGCTGCAGACGCTGCAGGACGTGGGCCTTGGCTATGTGAAGCTGGGCCAGCCCTCCACGGAGCTCTCCGGCGGCGAGGCGCAGCGGGTCAAGCTGGCTACGGAGCTGAGCAAGATCGCCACCGGCCGCACCATCTATATTCTGGATGAGCCTACCACCGGCCTTCATGCCGACGACGTGCGCAAGCTGCTGGAAGTGCTGCAGCGGCTGGCGGACTGCGGCAACACCGTGGTGGTCATCGAGCACAATCTGGATGTCATCAAATGCGCCGACCACATCATCGACCTCGGCCCCGAGGGCGGCGACGGCGGCGGCAGCATCGTGGTGACGGGTACGCCGGAGGAAGTCGCCGCCTGCGAGGCAAGCTATACCGGCCAGTATTTGAAAAAAGTATTGGAAAACAGTTAACCCGCCGCAAAGTGCGGTATGAAAATACAAACTGCTTAACAGAAAGTTGAGGATCACCTATGTCTAACATTACAAAAACTGCTATGATTACCGTCTGCGGCCGCCCCAACGTGGGCAAGTCCAGCCTGACCAACACGCTGGTGGGCGAAAAGATCGCCATCGTTTCCAACAAGGCCCAGACCACCCGCAACCGCATTTATGGCGTGGTGAACCGGGGTGATACCCAGTTCGTTCTGCTGGATACGCCGGGCCTGCACAAGCCCAAGAGCGCACTGGGCGACTACATGGTAAAGGTCGTCACCTCCAGCCTCAGTGACGTGGACTGCGCGCTGATGCTGGTGGAGCCCATTGCCCATGTGGGTGCACCGGAGCTGGCGCTGATCGAGCGCGTCCGCGAGGAGGGCATTCCCGCCATCCTCTGCATCAACAAGGTAGACACCGTGGAGCCTGCGGAGCTGCTGCCCGTGATCGCTGCCTACAACGAAGCGTGGGACGGCTTTGACGCCATCATTCCCATCTCCGCCCACAAGGGCACCGGTCTGGATGACCTGATGAACGAACTGGGCAAGTATGCCTGTGAAGGCCCCCAGCTGTTCCCCGACGGAATGACTTCCGACCAGCCGGAGCGGCAGGTCATGGGCGAGCTGCTGCGTGAAAAGCTGCTGCTGTGCCTCGATAAGGAGATTCCCCACGGCACTGCCATCGAGATCACCAAATTCTCCGAGCGGGATTCCGGTGTTATCGATGTGGAGGCCACCATTTTCTGCGAAAAATCCAGCCATAAGGGCATTATCATCGGCAAGCAGGGCGCTATGCTGAAGAAAATCAGCACCATGGCCCGCCATGATATGGAGAAATTCATGGGTACCAAGGTTTATCTGGAGACTTGGGTGAAAGTCAAGGAGAACTGGCGTGATAACGTCAATTACGTTCGCTCTTTTGGCTACAACGACGACTGAGACGGAATTTTCCACGGATAAAAAACGACGGATTTCGCAGACTGATCA
>JAZRCP010000030.1:0-13878 GCA_045659825.1 Dysosmobacter sp.
TCAATTTTCTTATTGGGGTTGCCGCCGCGCATTTCGGCGGACACCTGATCGCGCTCCTCGTCGGAGAAAGCCACGCGGGTGGTCTTGCCGGAAGTCAGCTTATACAGCGGCGGCACGGCGGAATAGACATAGCCCTGCTCAATGAGGGGCCGCATGAAGCGGAAGAAGAAAGTCAGCAGCAGGGTACGGATATGGCTTCCGTCCACGTCGGCATCCGCCATGATGATGACCTTGTGATAACGCAGCTTGGTGGGATCAAACTCCTCGCCGATGCCGGCGCCCAGCGCCACAATGACGGGCTGGAGCTTATCGTTGCCATAAACCTTGTCGGCGCGGGCCTTTTCCACGTTCAGCATCTTGCCCCACAGCGGCAGAATGGCCTGGAAGCGGGAGTCTCGGCCCTGCGTGGCGGAGCCGCCTGCGGAGTCACCCTCGACGATGTAGAGCTCGGTTAGTTCAGGGTTGTACTCATTGCAGTCACGCAGCTTGTCGGGCATAGCGGCGCCGCCCAGCGCCGTCTTGCGGCGAATGGACTCGCGGGCCTTGCGGGCAGCCTCGCGGGCACGGTTGGCCGTCAGAGCCTTATCGAGGATCATGCGGCCTACCTGGGGATTTTCTTCAAGGAACGTATCCAGTTTGTCGGAAACGATATTATTCACCAGCGTACGGATCTCGCTGTTTCCCAGCTTGGCCTTGGTCTGACCCTCAAACTGGGCCTCGGTCAGCTTGACGGAGATCACGCAGGTGAGACCCTCGCGGCAATCCTCGCCGGAGATCTTCTCGTCATCCTTCAGCATTTTGATCTTCCGGCCGTAATTGTTCAGCACAGTGGTCAGGGCGCGCTTGAAGCCCTCCTCGTGCATACCGCCTTCGGGGGTACGGACGTTGTTGGCGAAGGAGAAGATGGTTTCGTTATAGCCATCATTATACTGCAGAGCGATCTCCGCCACGCTGTCGTCCTTCTGGCCTGCCATATAGATGACCTGACTGTGCAAGGCGTCCTTACTGCGGTTGAGCCATGTGACAAACTCCCGGATACCACCCTCATAGCACATGGAGTGATAGCGGTACTTCTCGTCCTTATCGGCAGAAGTTAGACGGTTGTCGGCAATGGTGATGCGCAATCCCGCGTTCAGGAAGGCCTCCTCCTGCATGCGGGTGTGGAGGGTGTCGTAGTTATAAACCAGTTCCTCGAACATTTCGGGGTCCGGCTTGAATGTCACGGTGGTGCCGGTGTGGTCGGTCTCGCCCACAATAGTCATTTCCTGCGTCACATGGCCGCGGGCAAATTTCATTTCGTGGATTTTTCCGTCGCGGTGGACCTGCACCTCCAGCCACTCACTCAGGGCGTTGACAACAGATGCACCCACGCCGTGGAGGCCGCCGGAGACCTTGTAACCGCCGCCGCCGAACTTGCCGCCGGCGTGCAGGACAGTGTAAACCACTTCGAGAGCGGGCTTGCCGGTCTGGGCCTGAATGTCCACAGGGATACCGCGGCCGTTATCCACGACGGTGATGGTGTCGCCCTCGTTGATGGTCACCTGAATTTCCGTACAATAACCGGCCAGGGCCTCGTCGATGGCGTTATCCACAATTTCATACACCAGATGGTGTAAACCGCTGGAAGACGTGGAGCCGATATACATGCCGGGGCGTTTCCGTACCGCTTCCAGACCCTCCAGAACCTGAATTTCCGAAGCGTCGTACTCGTTTTCCACATCCACCGCCGTGGAAGTTAAAATTTCGTTTTCGTTCATGTTGTATATTCTCCTTTCAAGGGGGAGTCCCCCGTTTCAAGGCAAAGAGAATCGAACCGGAGCCTTCTCCGGCTCACGTCTCCTTGCCTCGATGCCGTATTTCAAACCATTAGGAACGGACCTTCATCCGCAGTTTATAAAGCAAGGTTCCAAACAAGGCTCCCAGCAGGGCCGCCATGGCAAAATGCATCACCGCAATAATCAGCAGCGCTGCATAACTGCGAATCAGCCAGATGCTCACTTCACCTGCCAGAAGGATCCCTGCGGAAAGAATGGGAATCATCCATTTTATGCGGCTTTCCATACTCCAGAGCATCAAACCATGCAGAATGGCAGACACCAGAAACACGACAGGAAAGAGGATGGAAAGGGGCATACCCAATGTCCAGAATTGCACTAAATTTTTCAGTACATTGAAAAGGTACATCACAGCCTCCTTACAGCACCAGCTTGCTACTCTCCGCGCGGTTTTTCAGGGTGGAGGGATTCAGCTGGCTAAGGTAGACGATCTGCCGGTGATAGGGGTGGTCGCAGACCACGAAAGATTTCGGAAGATCGCCGGACACATCCAGCACCACACCCTCATGCTCCGCCGCCGACAGGTAATCTCTCGTCCGCTTGCTGGTGGAGCATTTATCCAGATCAAAAATGCCGATCACACTGCGGTCGGCCACGATCTCGTTTTGTCCCAAATGCAGATACATTTATATATCCTCCGTCAGCCACGCGAACCAGATATGTTTATGTTTCATCTTGGTAATTTCGCCATTCAGGTTCTGATAAATGGCTTTGCAGTGATTTTTATGAAAAAGAGTCCTGTCGTAAATGCCGATGCTCTTTTGCGGCGGATAGCTTCCATCCACAAAAAAAGTGTAATAAATGCTCTGCTCATCCTCTTTCACGAAGCTAACATACAGCCCTCTATGGTCGGAAACCGCCAGTTCCAGTATCTCATAACCATCCGGTATCCAGTTTGCCAGAAGGGAAGCGGCATCCGAAACGGGATGTCCCAACGCACTGCTTTCTTCCAGAGCGGAAAATGCCTCCTCCACAGCAGACGAAGCAAATAACTCTTTCGCCATAGCAAGATCTTGATCCGTGATCGCGATCTCCGGCATCTCCTGCAGAATCCTCTCCTCCGAAAGACCGGCATCCACCATGGTGGAGGTGGTGAAATGCGTCTCCATATACAGGCAGAAGCCTGCAGCGGCCAGTAATGCAACCGCCGCAGCCATCAGCAGTCTCTTTTTCAAAGGGAGCTCCTTTCCGCATCAGTCCTCCGTGCAGAAGGGGTTGTCAAAGTCATCGGCCATGGAATCCTCCGCCATGTCGCTGCCCATGACCTCCATGGTACGCATACGGCGCTTGTCCTTGGATTCCTCCACGCTGCGGTGGATCAGCTCTTTGACTTCCCGGGGCTGCTTGACGTTGATAAGGTCCATGTGAGGCGCGCTCTGATCAGAGGAGATCACACAGACTGTGCCCACGCCGAACAGGCGCTGCCACAAGGAGAGATTCAGCTGCAAATCGCGAACGCGATACAACAGCACCTCTTCCTGCTTGATGTTAAAGAAGCCCTTTTCGCAGAACAGGCGGTCTTCACTCAAACGATATCGGGTAAAGGTAATGGGCATGCCTAAAATGCGCTTGCGGTCTTTCCAAATGTAAACGATGGCATCCATAGGGCATCTTCTCCTCTCATCAAATTCAGCTGTTTTTCAGTCTGAAATATTCCTCCGTCCACTGGGTCATCTCCGTCATGGCTTCAGAAATTTTAATCTGCTGAGGGCAGAACCCCTCACAGCTGCGGCAACCAATACAAGCCGAGGACCGCTGCTCCTCCGGCAGTCCTTCCATGATACGGATGGAACGGGGCGTGATCAACACGCCTCTGCCGGAATAATTCTGCTCGTTATACAGTTCCAGCAGTTTCGGAATATTTAGCTGCTGGGGACAATGCTTCACACAGTAACGGCAGCCCGTGCAGGGAACGCCGCTTCTTTTCTTCAGAATTTCAGCAATGGACTGCAGTGCATCCCATTCCTCCTGTGTGAGCGGCCTTTCTTTGGAAAAGGTCTTTGCATTTTCCATGACATGCTCCACGCAGGAAAAACCGGAAAGGGTCACAGTTACTTCCGGAATAGTCTGTAGGAACCGCAGGCCCCAGCTGTAAAGCGTCTCTTCCGGTCGCAGTTCTTTCAGTTGCTCTACATGATCTTCCGGCAAATCCGTCAGGATCTTGCCGCCGCGCAGGGGCTCCATCACCCAGACGGGAATGTTTCGCTCCCGCAGCAGCTCTACCTTTTCATCGGCACGCTGAAAGGTCCAGTCCAGCCAGTTCAATTGAATCTGGCAGAACTCCATATGCTCTCCCGCGATATCCAAGAATGTACGAATATTTTCCGGCTCACCATGGGTGGAAAAGCCAAAATGACGGATGCGGCCGTTCTTTTTCTGCTCCTTCAAATAGTCCATGATGCCGTATTCGGGATTCAGATAGGAATTCATCGTAGACTCACACACATTGTGCAGCAGATAAAAATCAAAGTACTCTACGCCGCAGTGAAGCAGCTGCTCTTCAAAAATCTCTTGGACCTTGCTCAGCTTATCGGGATAATAGCCGGGGAACTTGGTTGCCAAATAATAGCTGTCGCGGGGATAGCGCAGCAGGCTCTGGCTGACAATGGTCTCTGCCCGGCAGCCGTGATAGTCCCAGCCCAGATCGAAGTAGTTGACGCCCTGTGCGATGGCGGCATCCACCATCTGATCCACCATAGAGACATTCACATCGGCACTATCCTCGCTGTTGAGTGGCAGACGTACCGTACCCATGCCCAAGGCAGACAGTTTTATACTCTGAAATTCCTTGTAAATCATAGAATGCTCCTCAACTTTCATCGAATGGTGCCGCGATCCACGCGGAATACTTTACCGCCCAGCAAGGAAATCTAATAGGGCATCTCCTCTCATCAATATCGGTTTATGTCTTCCGCTTAAAAAACTTCTCCGCCCACTGCGCCAGTCCAGTCATGGCTTCGGAAATTTTGATATTCTGGGGACAAAACGCCTCACAGCTGCGGCAGCCTATGCAGGCTGTAGCCCGCTGTTCCTCCGGCAGCGCCATCATGGCACGGGGCGCTATGATACCTCCACCGGAAAAGCTCTGCTCGTTATAAAGCTCCAAAAGCTTTGGAATATTTAGATGTTTGGGACAATGAGACACGCAGTAACGGCAGCCTGTGCAGGGAACGCCGCTTCTTTCCTTCAGGACCTCGGCAATGGACTGCAATACATCCCATTCTTCCGGCGTGAGAGGCTTTTCCTCGGAAAAGGTCTTTGTATTTTCCATGACATGCTCCACGCTGGAAAAACCGGAGAGGGTCATGGTCACCTCCGGGACACTCTGCAAAAAACGCAGTCCCCAGCCGTAGACCGTCTCCTGCGGCCGCAGTGTCTGCAGCCACTTCACATGCTCCTCCGCCAGTTTCAGCAAAATCTTCCCGCCACGCAGCGGCTCCATCACCCATACGGGGATATTCCTCTCCCGCAGCAGCGTCACTTTTTCATTCGCTCGCTGGAAGGTCCAGTCCAGCCAGTTCAGCTGGATCTGGCAAAATTCCATATGCTGTCCCGCGACATCTAAAAACGCGCGGATATTTTCCGGCTCACCGTGGGTGGAAAAACCGAAATGGCGAATGCGGCCGTTCTTTTTCTGCTCCAGTAAATAGTCGATGATGCCGTACCTGGGGTCCAAATACGCATCGATATTGGCCTCGCACACATTGTGCAGCAGGTAAAAATCAAAATAGTCCACGCCACAGTGGCGCAGCTGTTCTTCAAAAATCTCCTCGACTTTGTCCAGCTTATCGGGATAATAACCGGGGAACTTGGTCGCCAGATAATAGCTGTCGCGGGGATAGCGCAGCAGGCTCTGGCTGACAATGGTCTCTGCCCGGCGGCCGTGATAATCCCAGCCCAGATCGAAATAATTGACGCCCTGTGCAATGGCGGCGTCCACTATTTCACCCACCATGGGAACATTCACATCAGCACTATTCTCGCTGGTGATTGGCAGGCGCGCCGTGCCCATTCCCAGAGCAGACAGCTGCAGATCCTGAAATTTCTTGTAAAGCATAGAATGTGCCTCCATCTTCATCGAATGGTACCGCGATCTACGCGGAACACCTTTCCGCCCAATAACTGATCCAGCCGATCATCCTCACAGCAGGTGATGAACACCTGACCACCCTGGATTCGGTTGAGTACAAAGGCCTGCCGCCGGGGGTCCAGCTCGCTGAGCACGTCGTCCAACAGCAGCACCGGATATTCGCCGGTGTCCTGCTGAAAAATCTCACGGGCCGCCAGCTTCAAACTGAGGGCCGCGGTACGGGTCTGTCCCTGAGAGGCAAACTGTTTAGCAGGGTTGCCGTCGATGTCCACCAAAAGGTCATCTTTGTGGGGGCCGGAAAGACACTGGCGGCTGGCGATCTCCGCCGCGCGGTGGTTTTCCTGATGCTGCAGCAGCTGAGGCAGAATCTCAGCAGGGGAAGACTGCGGGTCCGCGACGGTGGAAACCGTCTCATACCGCAGGAAAAGCTGTTCCCGACGGCCGGAAAAGTCACTGTGAATGGTCGGTGCTGTCTGGCACAGGCGCTTAATAAAATGGGCACGGTAATGAATGAGCACAGCGCCGGCTTTCGCCATGCCAAGGGAAAACTCATCCAATGTATCCAACAGAGAGGGCTTTTCCTCACTGTCCCGCAGAATGCGGGTCTTATGCTCATGGAGTCTTTTATAATCGGAAAGGGCCTGCGCATAGCGGGGCCGCAGCTGACAAATGCAGTCGTCCAGAAATTTGCGGCGGGCAGCCGCACCCTCCCGAATGAGGTACAGATCCTCCGGACAAAACAGCACCGACTGAAAAATACCGGACAGTTCCGCTGTATTTTTCAGCTTCACGCCGTTAGAGCGCAGGGTCTTGCGGGCTCCCCGCTGCAGTTCCGCTTCGAGGATGAAATCTCGCTGGCGGGAAAACACCTCGCCCCGCAGAAAAGCACGGTCCACGCCGAATTGAATTAACTCCCGGTCATAGCGGGCACGGTGACTCAAGCCGGAGAGGTAGGCGACCGCCTCCAACAGGTTGGTCTTGCCCTGCGCGTTGTCGCCGTAGATCACATTAACATCCGGCGCAAAATCAGCCTCCGCATGGACGTAGTTCCGAAAAAAATCCAGTTCCAGACGATCAATCCGCATAAGCTACCGTCAGATCCTGCCCGTCAAAAACCACCACGTCACCGGGACGGATTTTCTTGCCGCGCATGGTGCAGATCTCACCGTTGACCATGACTTCTCCGCCCTGGACGCACTCCTTGGCCATGCCGCCGGACTCTACCAAATTAGCAAACTTCAACAGGTCCTGCAGCTTAATAAATTCAGTTGTAATGATGACAGTTCTCATATTATTCAGCGCTCTTCAGGCGGACGGGAAGTACCATATACAGGAAATTCTCCTCGCCCTCGGTGGGTACGATGATGGCGGGGGAAACACCGGTATTCAGTTCGATGCGAACCTCTTCCGCCGGTGCATAACGCAACGCCTCCATTAAATAACGGTTATTAAAGCCGATCTCCAGATCGGTGCCGTCGCCTGCGATACGGCAGATGTCTTTGGCCTCGCCGTTTCCGGTTTTGGCGGAGAGCATCACGCGATCATGCTGGAACAGGCAGCGGACAGGGCTTTTCAGCTTGTCGGAGATCACCACGCTGACGCGGTCGATGCTGCTGATCAGTTCCTTGGTGTTGGCAACCACAGAAATGGGATTCTTGCGGGGGATAGCATTCTTATAATCGAGGAACTCGCCTTCCAGACGGCGGCAGATCAGTTCCGTCTCGCCCACGGTGAACAGAATATGACGCTTACCGAGGGTCACGGCAGCCAGATCCTCTACATCGCCGCAGATGCTCTTGACTTCATTCAGCGCAGCACCGGGAGCCACAAAGGAGAAGGCGCCGCCTTCCAGCTTTTCCAGAGGCTCACGGCGGACAGCCAGTCGGAATCCGTCCACAGCCACCATGGTGAGGCCCGTGTCGGCAATCTCAAACAAGGCACCGGTATGGACGGGACGGCTCTCGTTAGTAGAGACCGCAAAGCTGACTTCCTCAATCATGGCACGGAGGGTCTTCTGCTGGAGAGAAACGGAATACTCGTCCTCCACCTCCGGCAGGTCGGGGTAGTCCTTGGCGGACAGGCCAAGAATATCAAAGGCGGCATCGCCGCAGGACAGATGAACCATCAGCCGGTCATCGGCGGTGAAGGTTACAATGTCGTCGGGCATGCGGCGAATGATATCACCGAACAGGCGGGCATTCAGAACGATTTCACCGTTGCCGGTAACATCGGCAGACACCTTGGTACGTATGCCCGTCTGCATGTTGTAGCCGGAGACGGTCAAATCCTGATCGGCGCGGAGCAGCAGGCCTTCGAGGGCGGGGATGGAACTCTTCTGAGCCACAGCACGGCTGGTGACGGCGATGGCACTTTGCAGCAGAACCTTTTCACAGCTGAACTTGATCATAGTTTCGCTTCCTCTCTGTCTGGAATGGAAAAATCTTCTCTAAAAAAGAAGAATATAAAAATATTTTAGAAAAAGTAGTATTAGAAAAAAAAGATGTTGAAAACCAATGCAAACCCTTGCAGTGCAAAGGATGCAGGATTTAAGAGAATCGTGGAAAAGAAAGTAGGTTTTCCACGACAGTTTTTTTGTGATGGGTTTTCCACCATGAGTTTTTTCTTTTCCACCATAAAATGTGGAAAAATCAGCGCTTGGAATTAATGTTGGTTTTGATTTCCTTCACCGTTTCCGCGAAGGCAGGGTCGCTCTTCATTTTCTTCTCCACCTGCTGGATGGAGTAGAGCACGGTGGAGTGGTCACGGTTGTCAAACAGCTTGCCGATATCGTCCAAAGAAAGATTCGTCATGCTGCGGATCAGATACATAGCGATTTGACGGGCAGCAACAGCGTCACGGATGCGCTGCTGACCGCGGATAACAGATTCCTCCAGTTTGTAGTACTTGCTGATGTATTCAAGAATGCTTTCAGGAGTGGGGATATACTCGCTGCTGCGCTTTAGAATGTCCTGAATGGCGCGGTTGACGGTCTCTTCGTCGGTGTCGCTGCCCAGCAGGTCCTTGTAGGCAAGGATCTTATTAATGGTGCCTTCCAGCTGACGCACGTTAGCGGTGACGTTCTTAGCTACATAGTGAGCGACCTTGTCCGGCAGTTCCAGTCCAAGCATGGCGGCCTTGTTCTTGATGATGGCGAGGCGGGTCTCATAGTCGGGAGGCGCCACATCCACCAGCAGGCCCCATTCAAACCGGGTGCGCAGGCGGTCGTCCAGCAGCGTCATTTCAGAGGGCGGACGGTCGGAGGTCAAAACGATCTGGTGGCCGGATTCATACAACGTATTAAAGGTGTGGAAGAACTCGTTCTGCACCTGTTCCTTACCGGCGACGAACTGCACGTCGTCTACCAGCAGCAGGTCGGCCTCGCGGTACTTGGCGCGGAACTCATTGCCCCGGCCGGTACGAATCAATTCAATAAATTCGTTGATAAAATCGTCACCCTTCACATAGGCGATCTTGGCGCCCGGATTGTTCCGGCGGATCACATTGGCAATGGCGTAAAGCAGGTGGGTCTTGCCCAGGCCGGAATCACCGTAGATCAGCAGGGGATTGTAGTTGCGGGCAGGATGCTCCGCCCCGGACTGGGAGGCCGCGTAGGCCAGCTTATTGGAGGGGCCTACCACGAAGGTATCAAAGGTGAAGCCGTCCGTTGCAAAGTACTCGGAGGGCTTGACTTCAGTCTGATTGTAAATGGCGGCGAAGGAGGGCGTGTCCAGAATGCGGACCTCAAAATCCATGGAGAAGATATTGCGCAGGCACGCCTTGATATGCTGCATGAACAGCGCCTCAATATTGCTTTTTTTGAAATCGTTGCTGCAGTGGAGAATAAAGGTATTGTCCCGGATGGCCACGGCCTCCATCTCGTCGAACCAGGTGGAGATGGTGGTTTCAGACAGTTCTTTTTTCAGTTGCTGCAGTACGTTGTCCCACACGTCAGCGATGGAATTCAAAAAGAAACACCTCACTTTTCAGTTAAAATCGAAAAACGGACTGCTCTCCGCATGCACAGGCACACAGAAAGCCATTATTATACACTTACCATTATACCAAAAAAACGTACTTGAAGCAATACATATTCTAATATAAAGAATCAAATTTTAAACAGGATCCAAGCCTCAAAACGGAACTATATATAGTTACCTTCAAAGCTGAGTTCCACTACATTTTGAATTTTCTTTTTGAAAGTTCAGAAAAAGGCTTATTTTTGCAGAACTTTTAAGTTTTTGTTGACACCATTTGATAAAATATGTTATACTACACGATGCGTCGCAAGGCGCCTGAATATTGTTTACTGCTCCATTCCTTCGGAATGGTGTCGAGTAAGCGCCGTCTTCGGACGGCCGGAAATCTGACAGGAGGTGTCTCAACATGGCAACGAAACGTACCTATCAGCCCAAGAAGCTGCACGGCCAGAAGGTCCACGGCTTCCGCAAGAGAATGGCAACCGCCAATGGCCGCAAGGTCCTGGCACGTCGCCGCGCCAAGGGCCGCGCCCGTCTGTCCTACTAAGAGAAACGGAAGTGCGGGAGACACTTGAACAGACGTCTTCAGGGACGGTTGGAATTTTGTGAGATTCCTCCGTCCCTTATTGAGTTTCTGTTCAAAAGGTGGTGCATGACATGAAGCGAGCGGTCACACTGAAAGAAAATCACGAGTTTCGCCGAACCTACAAGGGTGCGTCGGCTGTCAGCGGAGGCATGGTACTCTACTGCCGGAAAAACCGGCTGGGCAGAAACCGGCTGGGCCTGACGGCATCCACGAAGTTAGGACATGCCGTGGTACGCAACCGCTGCCGGCGCCGTATGCGGGAGGTTTACCGCCTCAACAGCGGAGAGCTGAAGCAGGGCTATGACATCATTCTGGTAGCCCGTACACGGACGGCTACAGCCTCGTGGGAAGAATTGAACAACAGCTTTTTAAAGCTGTGCCGGAAGTTGGATCTGCTGGAGGACAAGCTATGAAGCATGTGCTGAAAGCGCTGATCCGGTTTTATCAAACGGCGATCTCGCCCTACCGGCCCCGCTGCTGCAACTATATCCCCACCTGTTCTCAATACGCGCTGGAGGCCATTGAAAAGTACGGTGCCCTGAAGGGCGGCTGGCTGGCTTTCAGGCGGATTTTGCGCTGCAATCCGTTTCACAAGGGAGGATACGACCCCGTCCCGTGACAAAAAGGGAGCTTTGCTCCCGCTTTCCCCGTCCGGTCCTTTGACCGGTCATGCGCCCGCGGGGCGCGAAAGCCGCTTTCATAACAGAAAGGCGGCTTGATTAATAATCGGAGGAAACCAACTATGTTTGCAAGCCTTGGATACCTGATTTGTATCCCCTTTGCCTGGCTGCTCAGAGTGTTCTACAATCTGACAGGTTCCTACGGCGTGGCTATCATTCTGTTCACTCTGGCCATTAAGATCATCATGCTGCCCTTCCAGATCAAGTCCAAGAAGAGCATGATCCGCATGAACCGTTTGAGCGGTAAAGTGCAGGAGATTCAGAAGAAGTATGCCAACAACCAGGCAAAAATGAATGAGGAAATGCAGAAGCTGTATGCTGATGAAGGTGTCAATCCCATGAGCGGCTGTCTTTGGAGCTTCCTGCCCCTGCCCATTCTGATCGCACTGTACTCCATCATTCGCCAGCCCATCACTCGCTTCATGATGCTGAAGGAGGATGTGCTGGAGGGTCTGCTGACTTCTGTGAAGGCCGCCGGTATCGACATGTCCACCATCATTCAGATGAAGAATGGTGTGGAAGTCGTGAAGGACGGCGTGACCCAGCTGACCCCCTATGGCGAGATCAACCTGGTCAACATCATCAATTCCAAGCTGCCCGAGCTGGCAGAAAATCTGGATGGCTGGATCAACGTGAACTATGAGTTCATGGGCCTGAACCTGACCACCAATCCCTGGGACGTGGTGAAGACCTTCAGCTTTAGCTGGGCTGTTATCGGCCTGATCCTGATCCCCATTCTGGCAGGCGGCTTCCAGCTGCTGATGAGCTGGTACACTATGAAGACCAGTTCCAATCAGGGGGCAGCCGGCAACTCTATGAAGAGCATGATGTATATGATGCCTCTGATGAGCGTGTACATCGGCTTCATCATGCCCGCCGCACTGGGCATTTACTGGATCGCACAGAGCATTTTCTCCCTGATCCAGGAAGTCTTTATGACTAAATTCTTGAATAAAAAGATGCAGGAAGAGGAAGACGCCCGCTATGAGGCCCGCGAAGCAGACCGCAAGCGTCGTCAGGAAGAGGCCCGTATCCTGCAGGAACAGCGTAAGCAGCAGGTAGAGCAGAAGCAGAGCCTGAAGGAAAAGCGGGAAGCCGCTCAGAAGGCGAAGGCTGCCAAGGCCACCAAGGCCGGTACCAGCACCACAGAGGCAGGCCGCGTCGGCGACCGTCCCTATGCCCGTGGCCGCGCTTACAAGGCTGACCGCTACGATGATTAAATAAGGAGCCGTTATGAGAGAGTTTATCGAGGTAACGGGCAAGAATGAGGAAGAGGCCATTGCCAATGCGCTGGCACAGCTGGGCATGGATCGCGACGATGTGTCCGTTGAGATTCTGGAACGTGCGAAATCCGGCTTTCTTGGCATCGGCAGCTGTCCTGCAAAGATCCGTGTGAGCTACGGCGAAGAGGAAGAACTTCCCGAAGTGAAGCCGGTTCCCGAGAAGAAGCCTGAAAAGAAGGCTGAGAAGAAGCCCGAAAAGAAAGTGGAAAAAAAGGCTGAAAAGCCTGCCGCTCCCAAGAAGGAGCGTGTTTCCGAGCCTGCTCCTGTCCCGGCAGCCCCTGCTGTCGAGGAACTGGGTGAGGAAGTGGACGATGAAAAGTCCAATGCCATCCGCACCTTCCTGGCCGGCCTGCTGGCCCAGATGGGCAGTAACGCTTCCGTGCAGGTGTATCTGGTGGAAAAGGGCCGTTACAAGGTCCTGCTGGTGGGCGAAAGCCTGGGCACCCTGATCGGCCGCCGCGGTGAGACGCTGGATGCCATTCAGCAGCTGACCAGCTACGCCGTCAACCGCACCGGCGGCCGTGTCCGCGTCCAGCTGGATGCAGAGGGCTACCGCGAGAAGCGGGAGCGGAGCCTGCAGCATCTGGCCAAGAAGGTGGCCGGCAAGGTGGTCAAGTACCGCCGCAGCGTGACTCTGGAGCCCATGAACGCCTATGAGCGCCATGTGATACACACCGCTCTGCAGGATGTGCCCGGTGTTACCACCTATTCTACCGGTGTTGACCCCAACCGCCGCGTGATCGTGGCCTATGACCGCGACAAGAAGTGATATTTGAAAGAGAGCCAGCCTGAAAAGGCTGGTTCTTTTTTCTTATTGGGAGAGGTTTTTGGCGCAAAGACCCCTCCCCATGCCCCTCCAGAAACGTGGGGGCGTTTCGATTTCGCCCCACGCCCCCTAACGACACAAAGGAAGGGGCCTGCGGGCCCCCTCCTTTGGATTCCACCCCCATAGACCGGGGGAGCGGCAGCGGAAAAAGAAGCAGAAAGAATCCTCTTTGGACCACGTTTATGCAAACGCTTTGACGCGGTGAACGGTTTTTTCAAAATCCAGTTTCTTGCGCGCCACACGATAGGCACTGATTTAAGCAATTTGTCTCTTATCCGGACCCCCGTTTTTTGCCGCAAATGGCCACAGGCTATTTGTCGGCAAAAGCGGTTTCTTTTGGACCGTGCACGGCCCGTTTTCTTTGACGCAATCAAAGAAAATGGGGGGTGCAAGAGACTGTTCTGTAAAAAGTATATTTGCGGTGGCAGGGTGCAGTGATAACACAAAGAAAAGACCTCACCAAACGGTGGGTCTTTTTATCGCTCTTCCAAAAGTTTTGAAACAGGAACTTCCAGTGCTTCCGCAATGTCCAGCAGGGCTTCTACGCTGGGCGCAGCCATGGCTGTTTCAATTTTCTGAATGTGATTTTTGCTGTATGAAG
>JAZRCP010000031.1:0-2727 GCA_045659825.1 Dysosmobacter sp.
CCCTGATCGTCCACGGGCACCACCATCTCCATGCCGTAGCGGCGGCAGGTCTGATAGTCGTCTGCACCGAAGCCGGGAGCGGTATGGACGCAGCCGGTACCGGAGTCCATGGTGACGTAGTCGGCGTTCACCAGACGGCTCGTCTTGGGCAGGAAGGGGTGGTCAGCCAGCATGTTCTCGAAGAACTGGCCGGGCTGGGTCTCCACGATCTCGTAGTTCTCCACGCCGCCCACGCGCATGACTTTCTCCACCAGAGCTTCGGCCACGATGTAGATCTCGCCGTTGTCGTTGTTGCGCACCAGAGCGTAGGAATCCACGGGATGCAGGGCGATGGCCAGGTTGCCGGGCAGGGTCCAGATGGTAGTGGTCCAGATGACGAAGAACAGCTTGGACTTATCATAAGCGGACAGCTTGCCGCAGTCGTCGTTCATGGCGAACTTGACATAGACGGTGGTACAGGGATCGTCCTTGTACTCGATCTCAGCTTCAGCCAGAGCGGTCTCGTCGTGTGCGCACCAGTACACGGGCTTGAGGCCCTTGTAGATATAACCGCGCTTATACATCTCACCGAAAACCTTGACCTCCTCAGCCTCGAAGCCGGGGTTCATGGTCAGGTAGGGATGCTCCCAGTCGCCCACAACGCCCATGCGCTGGAAGCCCTTCATCTGGATGTCCACATACTTCTGGGCATAGGCATGGCAGGCAGAGCGGAATTCAGGCACACTCATGGCCTTGTGGTTCAGCTTCTGCTCCTTGATGATGGCGGACTCGATGGGCATGCCGTGGTTATCCCAGCCGGGGATATAGGGCGTCCAGTAGCCGCGCATGGCGTAGGAACGGACGATCATGTCCTTCAGAGTCTTGTTCATGGCGTGGCCCATGTGGGGGTTGCCGTTGGAGAACGGAGGGCCGTCATGCAGGGAGAAACGGGGCTTGCCCTCGTTCTTCTTCAGCATCTCGTTGTAGATGTCCATGTCCTGCCAGCGCTTGAGCATCTCCGGCTCGCGCTTGGGCAAACCCGCGCGCATGGGGAACTCGGTCTTGGGCAGATTGATGGTCTTGTTGTAATCCATGTCTCTGATTCCTCCTAAAATAATACTTTATTGCAATTTAATATTTCGTTATCACAGTCCGGCAATCCCGGCACAAACAGGCTCTCGGCCGCAGCAGGCCCAGCGCCTTGCCCAGCGGGACATCTCCCCGCTGTGTGGGAACCGGCAGTCCGGACACTTCTTCCGACCAGAACACCGGCGACTTGCTGCTGAGGAAGCCTTCCTCCATCACTTTTCCGCAGTAGGGACAGTTCATGGCACCCTCCTTGAGAAAAAAATAAACACCTTGCCTCTATCAAGAGACAAAGTGCGAAAACACTCTGCGGTACCACTCTCGGTTGCCGACCCCTCGCGGGAATCGACCGCTCTGCGCCTGCCATCACAGGCCGATGCTGTAACGGGCATCAATCGTCCAAACCTACTCGCGTCGTCTTTCAGCCGGAGGCTCCAGGGTGATTTTCGTCCCTCTCTCCTCTCCGCCTTGCACCAAACGGCGGCTCTCTTCACAGGAGAAAAAGGAGTACTCGTCCCTTTCCACGCCAAACTATTCTGTTCACCGATTCATAATATCATGTTTTACCCGTTTGTCAACGGGTTTTCTCCGCTTTTCCCCTGTTTTTGGTTCGTTTTCCACCGCTTTTGCTCCTTCTGTGGAAAATTTTTAAAAACAGCCTCTTTTTTCTGGCACAGATTTGTTTCTTATGGTATACTTTATACTGTAAAAATGGGTGGATTATGCCCTGTAGAGAAAAACAAGGAGGATTATCCTATGGCAAACCGCGTCAGCATCACCATCTGCGGTGAGGAATACACCTTCGTGGCGGAGGAATCCGCCTCCTATATGCAGAAGGTCGGCACCTATGTGGGCGACAAGATGGCTGAGGTCCTCAGCAGCGCCAAGGTCGGCCGCACCGACGCCGCCGTCCTGACCGCCGCCAACATCGCCGACGAACTGTTCAAGGCTCAGGCTGTGGCCGAACAGCTGCGTGCCCAGATTAAGGGATATCTGGACGATGCCAACCGCGCACAGTCTGAAGTCAGCGAGCTGAAGCGCGAGATTTTCCGCCTGCAGCAGCGTCAGGACAACCGCCACAAGTGATGTCCGCACCGGAACTGCTCTCCCCTGCCGGGTCACCGGAATCCCTCCGCGCCGCCGTACAGAGCGGCGCGGATGCGGTCTATCTGGGCTGGGGCGATTTCAATGCCCGCCGGAGCGCCAAAAACTTTTCGGACGAGGAGTTTGCGGAAGCTCTGGTCTATTGTCATGTCCGGGGCGTGCGGGTATTCCTGACCCTGAACACCCTGCTGACGGACCGTGAGCTGCCCCGCGCACTGGAAACGGCCCGCACTGCCTGCCGCCTCGGCGTGGATGCTATCCTGGTGCAGGACTGGGGCCTTTTCGACCTGCTGCGCAAGGCGCTTCCCGATCAGCCCGTCCACGCCAGCACCCAGATGAGCATTTTCACCTCCGGCGGTGCCTGCGAGGCGGCAGAAATGGGCTGTGAGCGCGTGGTCATTGCCCGGGAATGCTCCGCAGAGGACACGGCGACCATCTGCCGCAACTGTCCGGCAGAGATCGAGATCTTCTGCCACGGCGCTCTTTGTATGTGCTACTCCGGTCAGTGCGCCATGAGCGCACTCATTGGCGGTCGCAGCGGCAACAAGTCGGAGGCCA
>JAZRCP010000032.1:0-2132 GCA_045659825.1 Dysosmobacter sp.
GCTGATGGAGGAACTGATCGGCTGCACGCCAGGCTCCGCCAGTGTGCTGGGGCTGATGAACGACACCGAACACCGCGTCCGCCTGCTGATGGATAAAGACACCTATGAGGCAGAGTGGTTCGGCTGCCATCCCTGCAAAAACGACGGCAGTTTACGGATCAAGACTTCTGATCTGCTGCGCAAATTCCTGCCCCATACCGGCCACGAAGTGACCGTGGTGGAACTATAAACTGCCAAAAACAAGCCGCGGCTGTAGCCGCGGCTTTTCTGTTGTGTCCAGAGGCCCCATATGATATGATAGATAAAAGCAGGCATTTCATTTTTCGGGAAAGGAGTGTGCCCATGCATCTTCCCCACATCACCCCTAATTACACAGACCACGATCTGGGCCTTTTGGTATTCTTGATTGCTCCCGCCGTGGCGCTTCTGTGCTGGCTCTATAACGCCAAAAAACTGGGTAAGTTTCAAAAGGCAAAGCACACGCCACCGGATATGACTCGGCATACCAAACTTCCTAAATGGCTTGTGATCCTCTGCGGCATCCTGCTGGGCGTGGTACTGGGGTTGGTCATCCGCATGCTCTAACCTTCCACAGACCCCCTTGCAAAGCATTCCCATTTGTTCCTCTTTTTCCACTCTGCTGTAAATATTTGCAGCAGAGTGGTCATATTTTTAGTAGCAGGTTTCTCATGCACTGACAGCAGCAGACATTTTTTTTGCCTCCAAAAAAATTTTTGGTAAATTTTTGCAAATTTCCTTGATGTTTACGTTTGTGTCTATTATAATACAGACAAGGTCAACCTTTATAATAAAATTCTGATGATACAGGAGGAATCATGATGAAATACGGTCGCACTTATAACTTCTCCGCAGGTCCTGCTATGATGCCGGAGCCCGTTCTGGAAGAGATCGCCGCCGAAATGATGAACTACCGTGGAAGCGGCATGTGCGTCATGGAGATGAGCCACCGTTCCAAGGTGTTCCAGCAGATTCGTGATGAGGCAGAAGCCGACCTGCGCAAGCTGATGGGTATTCCCGACAACTATAAAGTCCTATTCATTCAGGGCGGCGGAACCGTGCAGTTTGCCATGGTGGCCATGAACCTGATGCGCAACGGCGTGGCTTGCTATGTGGAGACCGGCGCATGGTCTAAGAAGGCTATCTCTGAGGCCAAGAAGTACGGCGAAGTCAAGATCGTTGCTTCCTCCAAGGATAAGAACTTCTCCTATGTCCCCGATTGCTCTGATCTGGACATTCCCGAGAATGCAGACTATGTCTACATCTGCGAGAACGAGACCATCAACGGCACCACCTATTATCAGCTGCCTGATACCAAGGGCAAGCTTCTGGTGTCTGACCAGTCCTCCATGTTCCTGTCCCGCCCCTGTGATGTCAGCAAGTATGGTCTGATCTGGGCTGGCGTGCAGAAGAATGTGGGCCCCGCCGGTATGGCCGTGGTCATCATCCGCGAGGATCTGCTGCGGGACGATCTGGACCCCAAGGTCCCCACCTATCTCAGCTACAAGACCCACGCCGACAACGACTCCCTGTACAACACCCCCAACTGCTGGGCGATTTACTGCTGTGGCAAGGTGTTCAAGTATCTGCTGGATAACGGCGGTCTGGAAGCTATGAACAAGCGTAACGAGGAAAAGGCAGGCATCCTGTATGACTTCCTGGACCAGAGCAAGCTGTTCACCGGCGCCGTCCGCAAGGAAGATCGTTCCCTGATGAACGTGCCCTTCGTAACCCCCTCTGCCGAGCAGGATGCCGACGTGGTGGCCGCCTCCAAGGCCGCCGGTTTCGACAACCTGAAGGGCCACAAGAGCGTGGGCGGTCTGCGCGCCTCCATCTACAATGCCATGCCCAAGGAAGGCGTGGAGGCTCTGGTGGAGTTCCTGAAGAAATACGAGGCGGAACACGCCTGATCGCTTTCGACGCATGTTCCCGCGGCTTTTGCCAAGTACCTGTCCCCCAATGGGTACTGGGATTTTCACTGTGCATCCCTGGGGTGTGCACGCAACGAAAATAATGATAAAGGGGTAATTGAATATGTCAATGCGCGTATTGGTAACTGACGGAATGGACGCAAGTGCAGTGGAAAAGCTGCGCAACGATGGATATGAAGTGGT
>JAZRCP010000033.1:0-2564 GCA_045659825.1 Dysosmobacter sp.
ACGGAAAGCCGCATCCGCTGGGCAGGTCTCACGCCGGAGGACTTTGCCCTCTACACCACCTACGAATACTGTTCCTTCTGCAAGCCGAACCCCGCCTACTATCAGGAGATTTTAGACAAGCTCCACCTGCGGGCCGAAGAATGTGCCATGGTAGGCAACGACGCGGCAGAGGATATGGTGGCGGGGCCCCTGGGCATGCAGACCTTCCTGCTGACCGACTGCCTCATCAACCGGACGGAGCAGCCCGTCACCGCATGGCCCCACGGCGGCTTTGCGGAATTGAACGCATGGCTGGACACGCTGTAAACAAAAGCAAAAGAACCGCCAAAGGCGGTTCTTTTTTCGTGTTTATTTTGCCTCGATCTTATCCATCAGCTTGTTGAAGCTGTCGCGATCCACGTCATCCTCGACGACCACATAGGCCTCCTTGCCCACCAGAGAGAACAGGCCCAGAATGGAACGGGCATCCAGATTTTCGCCATCAACACTCAGCCAGACTTCATAGGGGCTATAGGTGGCCAGCTCGCAGATTCTCTGAACCTTTTCCGTGGTCTCGATCTTGATCAGTCTTTCCATCGCGTTCTTTCTCCTTGTAAGTTTTTTATGCAAAGAAATCGTTTTTCTCAAAAATGCGGGCCTATTTTATCAACCAAACATTCATTTGTCAACCGCTCTTTTTGTCATATCCGGGCAAAATTTGCGTACTCTTGTTGTGCAAGGTGTATCATTGCTTCGCCTGCAGGAGCCGCAACTGCTTCCGGAACTCCTCCGTCAGCCCGCAATGCAGCTCCACCGATTCGCCGGTCCGTGGATGCAGGAACCGCAGTCCCACGGCGTGGAGGCACTGGCCCTGCAGTCCGGCCACCGGCTTTTTATTGCCGTACACCGTGTCACCTAAAATGGGATGCCCGATATGGGCCATGTGGACACGGATCTGATGGGTGCGGCCTGTTTCCAGGCGGCAGCGCACATGGGTGAAGCCGGGATAGCGGGCAATGACCTCCCAGTGGGTGACGGCGTGTCTGCCGTCAGCTGCCACAGCCATCTTTTTGCGGTCGGTGCGGTGGCGGCCGATGGGCGCGTCCACGGTGCCCGTGTCCTCCCGCAGATTGCCGATGACGATGCACTCATACACCCGCGCCAGCGTGTGGTCCTGCAGCTGGGCCGCCAGCTTCTGGTGAGCCATATCATTTTTGGCCGCGATGATGAGGCCGGAGGTGCCCCGGTCAATGCGGTGGACAATACCGGGCCGCCGCTCGCCGCCGATACCGGACAGGCTGTCGCCGCAATGAAACATGAGGGCGTTCACCAGCGTGCCGTCGGGATGGCCCGGCGCAGGATGCACCACCAGCCCCTTGGGCTTGTTCACCACGATCACGTCGCCGTCCTCGTAGACCACGTCCAGCGGAATATCCTGAGGGATCAGGTCCACCGCCTCCGGCTCCGGCAGCGCCCCCTCCACGGTCTCGCCGCCGCTTAGCTTGTAGTTCTTGGCGAGGGCCTTTCCGCCGCAGGTGACACGCCCCTCTTCGATCAGTCGCTGGGCGGCGGAGCGGGTCATGTCCTCGATGGTTTCCGCCAGCCACGCATCGATGCGGCGGCCTGCGTCCTCTTTATTCGGTTGGAGCGTCAGAATCTCCATCGGTTTCTCCTTTTTTCGGCTTCATATCGTATTTTTCGTAGAGCCACATGTAATATACCGCACCCATAAACGCGCCCACTACCACGCAGATGTCCGCCACATTGAACACGGGATAGCTGCGCCAGAACTCGAAGTGGAACATGTCCACCACATAGCCCAGCCGGAGGCGGTCGATCATGTTGCCGATGCCGCCGGAGAGGATCAGGCAGCAGGCCGCCACACCCAGAGGATGGCGCACAATCCGCCGGGCCAGCACCCAGACCACCGCGGCAATGATACAGGCCGTAACACCTAAGAGCAGCCACCGCTGACCGGAAAAACTGGACCACGCGGCGCCGTAATTATGGACGGTGTGCAGTTCCACCAGTCCCGGCAGGAAGGGCATGGACTCGCCCAGCGGCAGATTTTCCGTGACCCAGAGCTTCAGCCACTGGTCCAGCGCCAGCAGGCCCACAGCCAGCGCAGAAAAAAGAACGTACATCATAGGAGTCTCCTCAAATCAGATATCGGTTTATTAGCGGAATCCGCCGAAGGACCAGCCAGACAACCAGTCCGAACAGGAACGCCGCCGCGCTGAGACAGGGCACCGACCAGACCGGCGCATACACCGCCGCGGAAATACCGCGAAATACGGCGTAATCCAGCAAAATCATGTGGACAAGGTAAATGCAGAAAGAGGCCCTGGACACGGTCTCCACCACCGGCCAGCGTTTCTTTTTACAGAAAGCACTGACGCAGAAGCCGTAAATACCCACGGCCTGCAGGCAGACGCCGGGGGCCGTGCCCTGCAAAAAGGACTGCACCAGCGCGCCACTCCGCAAGGATGCGATCAGCGTTCCGCCGAAGGTCAGGGCAAAGCCCGCCAGATAGACCCATACAAAGGTGGACGGATGGTATTTTCCCGCTTCCTTGGTCAGCACAT
>JAZRCP010000034.1:0-9300 GCA_045659825.1 Dysosmobacter sp.
GTAACCGTCAAATACAGCGACGGATTGAAGAGAACCCACGAAACATGAGAGAATATCGCCGTATAGAGCGTAGAGTCCACGCACTGTGCGTGGACTCTACGCGACAAACGGAGGTAAAACGCGATGGGAGAACTTCGTCAGCTGAACGAGCAGAATAAACTGGCATTATGGGCAGAGCGGGTCTCAGAGTGCAGGAATAGCGGACAAAGCGTGTTGTCATGGTGCAAAGAACGCGGTATTTGCAGCCAAACATACTATAAATGGCAAAAACGGCTGTATGCTATGGCGCAGGCTCAACAGACAACTCAATTTGCCGAAGTTACTCCAGTAGCGCCCGGATATGAAACAGCTTCTATAGCAATAACCGTTCATGTGGGTGATGTTGCTGCAGATATCCATAACGGAGCAGATCCTGCCACGGTAGCAGCGGTACTCCGTCTTTTAAAACTATGCTGAATGATTTCAACTGCAGCTGCCCGGTGTACATCGCCTGTGGCTATACAGATTTGCGGCGCGGAATTGACGGCCTGGCCGGGATGGTAAGCACACAGTTCCAGATGGATCCCTTCCAGACAGCACTCTTTTTGTTCTGTGGCAGAAAACGAGACAGGATTAAGGCTTTGTACTGGGAGGGAGATGGATTCCTTCTGTTGTACAAACGTCTGGAAAATGGCAATTTCCAGTGGCCGCGAACCAAGGATGAGGTCCGGACATTGACGCCACAGCAGTACCGCTGGCTCATGGAAGGGTTGAAAACGGAACAACCAAAAGCAAACAAAACCGTGACGGGATTGAGTGCGATATAGTTCCTTTAAACGCTTGAAAACACTGGCTTTTCCGCACTTTTTGTGGTATAATTTTCTTATGGAAAACAAGAAGGAAACTGCCACAAGTAACGCTGAAATGGTGACCATTTCCCGCGCGGAATATGATGAGTTAAAGCTCCAGAACCAATGGCTTCTGGAGCAGTTGGGGCTTGCAAAGAAGCGGGAGTTTGGTTCCTCTTCTGAGCGAATCCAGGAAGAACTTATGGACCAACTGGGCCTTACTGTGAATGAAGCCGAAGCATATGCTTATGGCACCAAGTCCGCTACACCGGAACAAATCGCCGTGAAGGCCCATGAACGCAAGCGGAAGTCCGGCAGTGTGACGGATATCGTTCCCGAGGGTACGGCCACAGAAGTAATTGAACACCGCCTCTCCGAGGAAGAACGTACTTGCAATTCCTGTGGAACCCTTATGGAGGAGATTGGCAAGGAAGTCCACCGGAGCCTGATGATGGAACCTGCGAAGTTCTGGATCCGCGAGGATGTTTACTATACTTACGCCTGCAAACAATGTGAGAAAACCACCGGAGACGCGAATATCCTGAAAGCGCCGAAAGAACCGACGCTTATTCCCGGCAGCTTTGCGTCTGCTGAAGCCGTGGCTCACATCATGACACAGAAGTTTGTGATGTATTCTCCGCTGTACCGTCTGGAGCAGGAGTTTACCCGTGAAGGGTTGAAACTGTCCCGGCAGACGATGGCCAACTGGATGCTGAATACCTCGGATACCTGGCTGCGTCCGGTCTATGATGAGCTGCACAGGAATCTCTGCAAAGAACCTGTTCTGCACGGTGACGAGACCACGCTGCAGGTGCTGAAGGAGTCCGGCAAGGCAGCCACCAGCAAATCCTATATGTGGCTGTACCGTACCAGCGGCTGTACAGAAGAGCCAATTGTTCTGTATGAATACCAGCCAAGCCGCAAGGCGGCCCATGCAGAAGAGTTCCTGAACGGTTTCTCCGGCTGGCTTCATGCGGATGGCTACCAAGGATACCACAAACTGCCGGAGAATATCCGGGTTGTGGGCTGCTGGGCTCACGCAAGGCGAAAATTTGATGAAGCTTTGCAGACGATCCCCAAAGAGGACAGAAAGGGTTCTCTGGCAGCAACCGGTGAATGCTATTGCACCAGATTGTTCCAATTGGAAGAGACTCTGGCGGAGCTGACACCGGAAGAACGATATACCAAGCGCCTGGAGCTGGAAAAGCCTGTTCTGGACGCTCTGTTGGCATGGGCAAATGAGACTATGCCCAAAACCGCACCGAAATCTGTCCTTGGCAAGGCACTTCATTACCTGCTGGAACAGTGGCCGTATCTGGTGCGCTATCTGGAAGACGGCAGACTGGAACTGAGCAACAACCGTGCTGAGCGCAGCATTAAGCCCTTCGTCATGGGCAGAAAGAATTGGCTCTTTGCCAATACTCCTGCCGGCGCACAGTCCAGCGCTGTGATTTACAGTTTGATTGAAACTGCAAAGGAGAACCATCTGGATCCGTACCGATATCTGCTTTGGGTTTTACGGAGCGCACCGGCGTTGAGCCAGACGGACGATGCTTGGGCTGAAAAACTTTTGCCAGCCAAAGCCCCTCAAGAATGCTATATTCCTCAGAAATGAATGATCTCCGCCTCAGTGCTTTTGCACTAAGGCGGAGATTTTTATACGCCGTTAGCTTTGACGGTTACGAAGTGTTCACGGAACAACCATTAAAAAACGAGACAGGCATTGCCTGTCTCGTTTTTGTTAGGTACGTTATGATTCCTCGGTGTTGACTTCAGCGGTTTGCATGGCTTCCTCTGCAGCCAGTTCGTCCTTGGCCTGCTGCAGAATTTTTCGCTCGGCTTTGGTTTTCAGCTGGCTTTCGTCAAATTGGGCGAACATGTCGGGACGGCGGCGCATGGTACGCTTGTAGCTCTCCTTTTTCCGCCATGCCGCCACCTTACCGTGGTCGCCGGAGAGGAGAATTTCCGGTACCGCCCGGTCGTGCCAGACGGCAGGACGGGAATACTGGGGGTACTCCAGCAGGCCGTTCCAGTGGGATTCCTCCTCGAAGCACTCGGCATCCGGCAGAACACCCGGCACCATACGGCACACAGCGTCTGCCACTGCCATGGCGGGAATCTCACCGCCGGTGAGGACGAAGTCGCCCATAGAGATCTCCTCGTCTACGCACTCATCGATGAAACGCTGGTCAATGCCCTCGTAATGACCGCAGACTAAAATCAGGTGGTCATAATTGACTTTCAGTTCCCGCGCCACATCCTGATTGAAGGTACGGCCGCAGGGGGACATGAAGATGGTGTGGCCGGGGCCGTAGGTTTCCATCACATGGGCCCAGCAGCGGTACAGGGGATCTGCCTGCATCACGGCACCGCGGCCGCCGCCGTAGGGGTAGTCGTCCACCTGCATCTGCTTGTTGGTGGTGTATTCCCGAATCTGGTGGGAACGGATGGCAATGTGCCCCCGTTCGATGGCACGGCCTAAAATGCTGACGTGGAGCATGGCATTTACCGATTCGGGAAACAGGGTCAGAATATCAATGTTCATTCGCTTTCCATGCCCTCCCATACGCGCACATCCATGCGGTTTGCGTCCATATCTACGGACAGGATGAAAGCGTCCCGCACGGCGGGAATCAGATAGGTTTTGGCCCCCTTGACGGTATAGACCTTGTGGGCGGGGTAAGCGTCCACGGCCACCAGTTCGCCCAGAAGTGCGCCGGTCTCGCCGTCGTGGACTTGCAATCCCAACAGCTCGTCATCAAACCACTCTCCCTCGGGAAGCTTTGCGTCAGCGCGGCGGATGAACAGCTTTTTCTCCTTCAGGTCGAGGGCGGCGTTCATGTCGTCCACACCGGGGAATTTCATCAGAACCAGACTTTTATGCACGTGTTTGGCTGTGGGGACAACAGGCTTGCCGTCCATATAAAACGTTTTGAAGCGGGTCAGGAAGGTGGGATCGCCGTCACGGGGCTGCACCCGAACCTCGCCGCGGATGCCGTGGGCATTGACGATGCGACCGACCTCGATGGTTTCCAGTTTCATGGAGGAACTCCTTTAAAAATGATATTTCCCAACTATTATACTCATTTTTCCCTATGGAGGCAATATGGAAGCGGAAATTCGGAACCGTTTTACGCGGTTTTTACTTGACAGTAGGCAGACGGTTTTGATATTCTATTTTCTGTAAAAGGGAGTAGCTTGCGCAGGCGATGCGTCATATGGCTCACCATCACAGCCGAAAGGCTTGGGCTTTATGCGAAGAAGCGAGACTTTTGCCGTATGGCTGCGGCGGAAGTGTCGCTATTTTTATGCGCATTGTGCGATGGGAGGAAAATGAAATGTTGAAAATGATTGCGCTGGTGATTTTTATCAGTGTCTATGTGCTGCTGCTGGTATTGCCTAAGTACCGCGCCCTTGTGGCGGTGGCAGCTGCGGCGGTCTTTATGCTGCTGGGTATTGTGCCGGTGGCGGAGATTGTGGAGATCGTGGACTGGAATGTGTTGATGATGCTGGCGGGCACCATGGGCACGGTGGATTTGTTCATCCGTTCTAAAATGCCGAACCGCTTGTCAGACTATCTGGTGCGGGCGCTGCCCAGCGTCAAGGCGCTGATCATCGTTTTGGCCCTGTTTGCCGGCTTGGTATCCGCTTTTGTGGACAATGTGGCTACGGTGCTGATGCTGGCTCCTGTAGGTCTGGCCCTTTCTCAGAAACTGGGGATTTCCCCCGTGGCACCGATCCTTGCCATCGCTGTCTCCTCCAACCTGCAGGGTGCAGCTACGCTGGTGGGTGATACCACGTCCATTCTGCTGGGCGGTCATCTGGGCATGGACTTTATGGACTTCTTTGTGTATGACGGCAAGCCCGGTATGTTCTGGGTGGTGCAGGTGGGGGCAATCGTAACGGTGCCTGTGATGCTGTTCCTGTTCCGTAAGGAAAAAGGCCGGCTGGAGGGCGGCGAATTGACGCCGGTCACGGATATGCTGCCCTCGGTGCTGCTGGTGGGTACGGTGCTCAGCTTGATCGTGGCATCTTTCATTCCCAACAAGCCTGACATTACCAACGGATTGCTGTGCATGGCGTTCTTTATTGTAGGCCTGATCATTGAGGTGGTTCGCACCCATGACCGTGAGCTGGCAAAGGATGTCACCCGCAACATCGACTACATCACTCTGCTGCTGCTGGCTGGTTTGTTCCTGGTGATCGACGGCATCGACCGTGTGGGCATCATTGCGGACCTGAGCCGCATCATTGCCCGTTTGGGCGGCGGCAACCTGTTTCTGACATATACCATCATTGTGTGGTTCTCTGTGCTGGCCTCTGCCTTTATCGACAACATTCCCTACACCGCGACCATGCTGCCCGTGGTGGCGGGCGTGGCTTCCTCGCTGGGTGTGGATCAGGCAGTGTTGTGCTTCGGTCTGCTGATCGGCGCCACGCTGGGCGGCAACCTGACGCCTGTAGGCGCATCTGCCAACATTGCGGCAGGCGGTATCCTGCGCAAGGCAGGCTACGAGGTTTCCACCAAGCAGTTCATGGCCATCGGTGTACCCTTTACACTGGCGGCTGTGATGACCGGCTATATTCTGGCCTGGGTGCTGTATGTATAAAATCCTGTCAAAACCCACCGTGGATACATTTGTGTCCGCGGTGGGTTTTTCTTGTGTCTTGCAGTGCTGTTTGGCTGGGGCATATAAAAAAGGAAGGTACGTTTCGTACCTTCCTTTTTTGCGATCAATCTACGATATCCACGGAAACCTTCACGCCGGTGCGCTGGGCGTAGGAGCGGATCACGGTCCGGATCTCCTTGGCGATGCGGCCCTGGCGGCCGATGACCTTGCCCATGTCGTCGGGGGCGACGCGCAGCTCCAACGTCAGTTCCTGATCGCCCTGAATCTCCGTGACAGAGACTGCATCGGGATCATCAACGAGGTTTCTGGCGATGTAGAGCAGCAAGTCTTTCATGGCTGCCCTCCGGATTACAGGACTTCTACTTTCTTCAGCAGAGCGCGGACGGTGTCGGTGGGCTGAGCGCCGGACTTGATCCAAGCCTGAGCGCGATCGGTGTCGATCTTGATCTCAGCGGGGGAGACGCAGGGATTGTAGGTGCCGATCTCTTCGATGAAACGGCCATCGCGGGGGAAACGGGAGTCAGCGACAACAACGCGATAGAAGGGAGCCTTCTTGGCGCCCATGCGGCGCAGTCTGATCTTAACCATGATAATACCTCCAAAAATAATAAATAAAAGTTGATTATATCTATAAATGCTTTGGCACTTATATCCGGTGAGTAAACTTAGCGGGAACGCTTTTTCCGACCGAAGCCGTGCATCCGGCCGCCCATGCCGGGGATGTTGGGCATGCGGCCCTTGGAGAACTGCTTGACCAGCTGCTGCATCATTTCAAACTGTTTCAGCAGGCGGTTGACATCCACCACTTGCAGTCCGCAGCCGGCGGCGATACGCTTCTTGCGGCTGGCGTTCAGGATCTGAGGATTTTCACGCTCCAGCGGGGTCATGGAGAGAATGATGGCTTCCACATGGGCCATCTGCTTTTCATCGATCTGCGCGCCCTGCAGCTGACGGCCCATCTGTCCGGGCATCATGCCGGCCAGCTGGCTCAGATCACCCATGCCGCGCAGCTGCTGGAGCTGCTCGTAATAGTCCTGCAGGGTGAAGCGGTTCTTACGAAGCTTTTCTTCCAGCTTGGCGGCTTGCTTTTCGTCGTAGGCGGCTTCGGCCTTTTCGATGAACGACAGCATATCGCCCATGCCCAGAATACGGGAGGCCATGCGGTCGGGGTGGAAGGGCTCGATCATATCCAGCTTTTCGCCGGTGCCCGCGAACTTGATGGGCTTTCCGGTGGAAGCGCGGATGGAGAGTGCGGCACCGCCTCGGGCATCGCCGTCCAGCTTGGTGAGGATTACACCGTCGATGCCCTGCGCCTCATCAAAAGCGGCGGCTGCGTTGACGGCATCCTGACCGGTCATGGCGTCCACCACAAGCAAAATCTCGTTGGGCCGAACAGCGGCTTTCATCCGCTTCAGCTCGTCCATCAGATTTTCGTCCACATGGAGACGGCCGGCGGTATCGAGGAACACCATGTCGCTGCCGTATTCCTTGGCGTGGCGGATGGCGTTTTCGGCAATTTTTACGGGGTCGCCCTGACCCTGTTCAAAAACAGGCAGATCCAGCTGCCCGCCCACTACTTTCAGCTGTTCAATAGCAGCGGGGCGGTACACGTCGCAGGCGGCAAGCAGAGGACGCTTGGTGTACTGCTTTCGCATCAGGCCGGCCAGCTTGGCGGTTGTGGTGGTTTTACCGGCACCCTGCAGTCCTACCATCATGACCACGGTAGGACCATTGTTGGCCATGGCCAGACGGGCGTTGGCGCCGCCCATCAGGTTGGTCATCTCCTCGTTGACGATCTTGATGACCTGCTGCGCGGGGGTCAGGCTGTCCAACACATCGCTGCCTACGGCGCGCTCGGTGACGGTGGAGACAAATTCCTTGACTACCTTGTAGCTGACGTCGGCTTCCAGCAGGGCAAGGCGGACTTCCCGCATGGCCTCCTTGACGCCGGCCTCGGTCAGACGGCCCTTGCCGCGCAGACGCTTGAACGTCGCATTCAGTTTTTCGGTCAGTCCTTCAAATGCCATGCCTTATTCCTTCAAAGCGGAGGTTTCATCGCCGATGAGGGTGGCCAGTTCCGTGAGCCGGGGATCCTCGTAGCGGCGGAAATTGATGGTTTTCATTTCGGCGGCGGCGGCCTCGATGGCGTCCAGATGGGGACGCTGCGCTTCAAAGCGCTTGATGATGCCGGTTTTGTCCTCCACTTCCTGCATAGTGGCCTCGGCACGGACGATCACGTCCCGCACGCCCTGCCGGGAGATGCCTGCGTGTTCGGCGATCTCGGCCAGAGAGAGGTCCTCGTTATAGTAGAGGTCGAAGAATTCCTTCTGCCGTTCCGTGAGGAGTTCTCCGTAAAAATCGAAGAGCATGGTCATGCGGTAAGTCTGATTTTTCATGGGATCGCTCCTTTCTGTAAAGCTCTACGCCTTTACAACAGCAATTAGTTTACAGGAAAACCGGTGAAAAGTCAAGGGAAAAAACGCAAGAAATAGGGGGGAAATGAAAAAAATTTCCAGCACAGAAAATGTTTCGCAAACGATTGCAAATTCATAGAATTTCGGAGGAGAAAAGCGGTGGACGGAAAGGTATGGAAAGCATATACTGAGAGAAAAAACGGACTGGGAGGATCGCCATGGTACTGGACGGACATGCCGACCTGTTATACGATGTAGTGCGCCGCGCGGCGGCAGGGGAAACGGAAATTTTAACAAAAAGACACCTCGCGCGGCTGCGTGCGGGCAGCGTGGAGGGCCTTGTGCTGGCCATTTGGGCGGCTCCGGAAGCAGGGGAGACCTATGCGGAAAACACCGCACGCATGGTTGCCGCCGCGCAGACGGAATTTGGCGCCAGCCCGTGGCTGCGGGTGGTGCGGACGGCAGCGGAGGCGGAGCAGGCCAAAGAGGAGAAGCAAATCTACGCATTTCTTTCTGTGGAAGGGATGGCGGCCATCGGCACCGATCTGGCAGGCATTGACTGCTATACCCAGTTGGGAGTGCGATTTGGAACCCTGACCTGGAATGAGGAAAATCTGCTGGCTACCGGTGCGGGCGGTGATCCGGACCGGCCTTTGACGGCATTGGGGCGACAGGCGGTTTGCCGGATGCAGAAACAGGGGATGCTGGTAGATGTATCCCACCTGAACGACAGGGGATTTTGGGGTGTGATGGATCTGGCGGAGAGGCCTGTGCTTGCCAGCCATTCCAACTGCCGGGCGCTGTGTGATGTACCCAGAAACCTGACGGACGACCAGCTGCGAGCCATTCGGGATACCGGCGGCGTGGTGGGGGTCAACAGCTTTCACCGCTTTGCCCACGCGGACCCGCAGCAGCAGACGGTGGAAATGCTGGCTCGTCACGCCTGCCATATGGCGGAGGTCATGGGCGTGGAGCATGTAGTCTGCGGCTTTGACTTCTGCGGATATTTCGGGCCCGGGAATGAGAGCGTACAGGGACTGGAGGATTGCAGCCAAAGCGCCAACTTTTTTCAGTGGCTGGAGCGGTTTGGCATGACGGCGCGGGAGCGGGAACAGGTGGCACGGGGCAACCTTCTGTGGCTGCTGCGGTAAGACCGGAGGAAAATGCCTTTCATCCCATTTATTTACAAAATAGAATTTGAATTATAAGAGGAGATATACTATAATTCATTGTGAATCAATATAACCATTTCCGGTTTCGCAGGAAACGGGGAAGAATCCAGAAGATAAAGTCCAATGGTATGAAGTCAAGAGGCGATTTCCCAAAAGAAAGCACATGAAAGCGGATAAAAGGGCAGGAAATACAGGAAAACGGCAACACCAACCCAAGCCCTGCCCCTGCAATTTTTGAAACAGGGCTGCGGCGTCG
>JAZRCP010000035.1:0-4722 GCA_045659825.1 Dysosmobacter sp.
ACATCGAATCCGGCCACCACGGCGGCAAGGGGTCCTCCTGCCACAAGGCCGCGGTTGTGGGCGATACCGTGGGCGACCCCTTCAAGGACACCTCCGGCCCCTCCCTGAACATTCTGGTCAAGCTGTGCTCCACGGTTTCCATCGTGTTCTCCGGCTTGATCCTGGCCTTCAACCTGATGCAGATGCTGTAAGCTGGATCAAAGGATCAAAAAGGCTCCCTCCAATGCGGAGGGAGCCTTTTCCATCACGGGAGATTGAGGTTTTCTTTTAGTGTCAGGATTCGCAGCACATGCTCGTCGATGGCGGACTCGGACAGCTCACCCTGTGCCACGGCGTCCAGCAGAGCGGTGGCGGCGGCCTCCAAATCGGCGGGACAGAGCAGCAAATCCACACCCGCCTGAACGGCCTTCACAGCAATTTCGCCGCTGCCGTAGTGATCGGTCATGGCCTGCATCTGCAGACTGTCGGTGATGATTACGCCGTCAAAGCCCAGCTCCTGCCGCAGCAGTTCCGTTACAATTTTGCGGGAGAACGGGGCGGGTTCCGTGTCGATATCTTCCACGATCAAGTGGCCCACCATCACGGCGTCGGCTCCGGCATCGATGCCGGAACGGAAAGGAAGAAATTCTGCAGAGCGAAGCTCGTCCAGCGTTTTGCAGACGTAGACGGAACCATAGTGGCTGTCAGCGGAGGTGTCGCCGTGGCCGGGGAAATGCTTCAGGGTGCAGGCGACGCCGCCTGCGTGGAAGCCCTCCACGGCGGCGGCCACCAGATAGGCGGCTTCTTCAAAATCTGTGCTGTATGCACGGTCGCCGATCACGGTGTTGCCGGGATTGGACCACACATCTGCTACCGGGGCCAGATCCATATTGAAGCCGCAGGAGAGCAGGTCTTCTGCAATGGTCTGGGCATTTTCGGCGGCTCGGGAAGGGCCTTCTTCCCGGTAGTTCAGCATGGGGCCCACCCATGTGGTGCTGATGGTGCCCATGAGTCGGTTCACGCGGCCGCCCTCTTCATCGCAGGTAAGCAGCAGCGGAATCTTGCTGTAACTTTGTGTGTCGGTTAGCATGGTGCGGACCTGCTCCTGCGAGACAAGGTTGCTCCGGTCATAGATCAGACCGCCCACCGGATAGGCTTTCAGCGCTTTTTGCGTGGCCTCATCGGCGGATGTCACGGGGGACACACCGGTAATGGCCGAGGGAAACACCATGAACATCTGATAAACCTTTTCCTGCAGCGTCATGTTCTCCAACAGCAATTCGGCCTTTGTGGGTTCCGGTTCAGGTTCCGACTCCAGCGGCGCGGGGGATTGTTCCGCCTGCGGCGGGGCAACTTCTTCCGCAGGAGGCGGCAAAGGCTCCGGTTCGGTGTCACGGCCTCGCGCAAGGAAGAACAGCAGCGCAGATGTCAGAATCAATATAACGGGTAGAAGCAGCAGACCACTGCGGCCAGTTAGCCGTTTTCCGCCTTTGGGCGGAACGTATTTTTTTGTTTGCAAGATAGCCTCCTGTTCAAAGCATAAAAGAACTTCATATAAGAATGATATGATTTTACAGGAAATGCAAAAACTTGGCAAGGGAAGCTGCTATTTTCCCCTGCAAAAAGCTGCTTTTGTGCGGAACACAATGCGGTTTTATATAGATATTTGGAATACGGAAATCCCTTGACAGGTTAAACGTTTACCGATATAATACATTCGGTAAATCACCTCGAAAGTGACAAAAAGTGCCATTTTCGGGAATTTCATATGAGAAAGGAATGCACGAATATGATCTATTCTACTGAAGTGCAGCATATGTGCCCCGTTGCCAAGGGCGCATATCATGGTCCCGCTCCCATCCCTCAGGAGGGCAAGTGGACGCAGGTCAAGGAAATCAGCGATGTCTGCGGTTTCACCCACGGTGTGGGCTGGTGTGCTCCCCAGCAGGGCGCCTGCAAGCTGACCCTGAACGTGAAGAACGGTATCATTGAAGAGGCTCTGGTAGAGACGCTGGGCTGCTCCGGCATGACCCACTCCGCCGCCATGGCTTCCGAGATCCTCATCGGCAAGACCCTGTTGGAGGCGCTGAACACCGATCTGGTGTGCGATGCCATCAACCCCGCCATGCGCGAGCTGTTCCTACAGATCGTCTATGGCCGTACCCAGTCCGCATTTTCTGAGGACGGTCTGGCTGTGGGCGCCTCTCTGGAGGATCTGGGCAAGGGCCTGCGCTCTCAGGTGGGCACCATGTTTGCCACCAAGGAGAAGGGCCCCCGCTATCTGGAGATGGCCGAGGGCTACTGCACCCGCATGGCTCTGAACGCCAACGACGAAGTCATCGGCTATGAGTTTGTCCATCTGGGCAAGATGATGGACTTCATCAAGAAGGGCGAGGACGCAAACGTCGCTCTGGAGAAGGCCAAGGGCCACTATGGTCAGTGGGACGCCGCCGTCAAGTACATCGACCCCCGTCACGAATAAGAGAGGAGGACAACACAAATGGCTCTGTTTGAAAGCTACGAAAGAAGAATCGAAAAGATCAATGGTGTCCTCGCTCAGTACGGCATCGAGAGCGTGGAGGCCTGCCGCGAGATGTGCAAGGCTGCCGGCTTCGATCCCTATGAGATCGTCAAGGGCATCCAGCCCATCGCATTTGAGAACGCCGGTTGGGCCTACTGCGTGGGCGCCGCCATCGCCATGAAGAAGGGCGTGAAGACCGCTGCTGAGGCCGCCAAGGCCATCGGCGAGGGCCTGCAGGCCTTCTGCATCGACGGTTCCGTCGCCGAGGACCGCAAGGTTGGTCTGGGCCACGGTAATCTGGGCGCCATGCTGCTGAGCGATGAGTCCAAGTGCTTCGCCTTCCTGGCCGGCCACGAGTCCTTCGCCGCCGCCGAGGGCGCCATCGGTATCGTCAAGAACGCCAACAAGGCCCGTAAGGAGCCCCTGCGCGTCATCCTGAACGGTCTCGGCAAGGACGCCGCTCAGATCATCAGCCGCATCAACGGCTTCACCTATGTCCAGACCCAGTTCGACTATGCCTCCGGCAAGGTCAACATCGTCAAGGAGACCGCTTACTCCGACGGCGAGCGCGCCAACGTCCGCTGCTACGGCGCCGACGATGTCCGCGAGGGCGTGGCCATCATGCATCTGGAGGGCGTGGATGTGTCCATCACCGGCAACTCCACTAACCCCACCCGCTTCCAGCATCCCGTTGCAGGCACTTACAAGAAGGAGTGCATTGAGCAGGGCAAGAAGTACTTCTCTGTGGCCTCTGGCGGCGGCACTGGCCGTACCCTGCACCCCGACAACATGGCTGCCGGCCCCGCTTCCTACGGCATGACCGACACCATGGGCCGTATGCACGGTGACGCACAGTTCGCCGGCTCTTCCTCCGTGCCCGCCCACGTGGAAATGATGGGCTTCCTGGGCGCGGGCAACAACCCCATGGTCGGTATGACCGTGGCTTGCGCTGTTGCTGTGGCCGAGGCGATGAAGTAATTTTATAAAGACACACCAGCAGGGACGCCGCAAGGCGTCCCTGTTTTCTTTCGTGGACAGGCGGCTGCCAGCGTGTTATATTGAAAGCAGAACTTAAGGAGGCGACTGCCATGAAAAAAGTCATTTCCCTGTTTCTTGCGTTGACGCTGATGCTGTGTCTGATTCCGTTTGCTCTGGCGGCAAAGGATGAGGCTGCCGAGACGGCACAGGAGTTGTATGAGCTGGGATTGTTCCGCGGTACGGGAACCAACTCCGACGGGACCCCGATTTTTGATCTGGAGAAAACGCCGACCCGCAATCAGGCCATCATTATGCTGGTACGGCTGCTGGGCAAGGAGGAAGATGCGCTGGCCGGTGATTGGGAACTGCCCTTTACCGATGTGCCCGAAGCCTCCGCCGCCTACCCCTATATCGGCTACGCCTATGCCAACGGCCTGACCAATGGCTATACGGCAACCACCTATTGTGGTGCCAATCCCATCCGGGCAAATCAGTACATCACCTTTGTGCTGCGCGCGCTGGGATATGAATCGGGCAAGGACTTTGAAGTGGCCACCGCGTGGACCCTTTCCGATGCGCTGGGAATTACGGAGTATCAGTTCAGCGCCGCCAACGCAGCCTCTTTTATCCGCGGTGATGTGGCGCAGATCAGTGCAAACGCACTGGAGATTCCATGCAAGGCAAGTGAAGAGACGCTTGCTGTCAGGTTGATTAAAGAAGGCGTTTTCACGGAAGAGCAGTACCGGAATGGCACTGGAACCCATGAAGAGCTGCCTTTTACCAAGACGGCGTTCGGCGACAAATGGCTTCACGAATACCTGATGTCTCTCGGGCCCAGCAGCATCGGGTTAGGCCCCATGTTTGTGGACAGAAGCCACTTTGATTCCTACTATTTTTCCGAGCGGTTCATTGCTGAGGAAATCGTTGCTGTGATCCAACAGCATTATACTTTTGTTCGCGTTGTAGAAGCCAAAGAAAGCGGCACAGATCTTGGCGGGCCCATCGGAAACCCCGGCACCCGTGTTGAAACGATGGAAGATGATGTTTACGGGAGGTTTATCGGCGTTGCCACCTTTGAGCCGGAGGGATACTTTTACCAGACCGATTATTATCTTCGGTGGAGAACGGACCGTCCGTAAACGGGCGCCTGTATGGACAGACTGAGCGGCAAGCTGATGATTACATGAAAACAAGTCTCGCGACCTCGAGGATATCTCTATGGTGGGGGAGGGACTTTTTGTTTT
>JAZRCP010000036.1:0-12547 GCA_045659825.1 Dysosmobacter sp.
TGGACAGTCTGAAGCAGATGTCCGCGCCCACGGCCAAGGTGGTGCGGGACGGCGTCGTGGTACAGATCGCGGGACGGGAAGTTGTACCGGGAGACATCGTTGTGTTGGAGGCCGGCGACGCGGTCTGCGCCGATGGACGGCTGCTGGAAGCTGCCAGTCTGAAATGCGCTGAGAGCGCTTTGACAGGCGAGAGCCTGCCGGTGGAAAAGGACACCGCTGCCATTGCAGGAGAGGTGCCCTTGGGTGACCGGAAGAATATGGTGTTTTCCGGTAGCTTTGTGACCTACGGGCGGGGGCGGTTTTTGGTAACTGCCACCGGCATGCATACGGAAATGGGCACCATTGCAGCGCTGCTGAAAAACACGGAAGAGAAAAAGACGCCGCTGCAGGTCAGCCTTGACCGGTTCGGCAAAAAGCTGAGTGGGATCATTCTGGCGCTGTGTGCGGTGCTGTTTGCGGTCAGTGTGTTCGTACGGCAGGAGAATGTCATGCAGGCGTTTCTTTTTGCTGTGGCGCTGGCGGTGGCGGCTATCCCGGAAGCCCTCAGTTCCATTGTGACCATCGTACTGTCTTTCGGCACTCAGAAAATGGCCCGGGAGCATGCCATCATCCGGAAGCTGCAGGCTGTGGAGGGACTTGGCAGCGTGTCCGTGATCTGCTCTGACAAGACCGGAACCCTGACCCAGAACCGGATGACCGTGAAGAAACTCTATGTGGCGGGGGAGGTTCTGACAGCAGAGGAGGCGGACTTCTCCGACCCCGTGCAGGAACCGCTGCTGCGGACGGCGCTGCTGTGCAGCGATGCCACGGTAACGGAGGCGGGAGAGGTAGGCGACCCCACGGAAACGGCACTGGTACGGTTGGGAGAGGCCCATGGCATTGACGAGGAGGATATGCGCAGAAGGTATCCCCGTCTGGCGGAATTGCCCTTCGATTCCGACCGGAAACTGATGTCTACCGTCCATGATGCGGCAGGCGGTCGGATTTTGCTGACCAAGGGAGCGGTGGATGTGCTGCTGGACCGCAGCGTGATCGGACCTCTGGAACGGGCGGAGATCGAGGAAGTCAATCGGCAGTTTTCCGGCGAAGGGCTGCGCGTGCTGGCCTTTGCCTGCCGCAGACTGCCTGACCAGTCCCTTTCGCTGGATATGGAGCGGGAACTGACCTTTTTGGGCCTGATCGCCATGATGGACCCGCCCAGAGAGGAGGCGAAGGCTGCCGTCAGCCAGTGTATCGCTGCAGGTATTCGTCCCATTATGATCACCGGCGATCACAAGGTAACGGCCTCTGCCATTGCCAAAGAGATCGGTATTCTGACTCCCGGAACGGTGGCTTTAGAGGGTGCCGATATTCAACATATGAGCGACGAGGAACTGCGAAAAACCGTCTCTTCCGTCAGCGTTTACGCCCGCGTATCGCCGGAGCACAAGATCCGCATCGTGCGGGCATGGCAGAGCCTTGGAAATCTGGTGGCCATGACCGGCGACGGTGTCAATGACGCGCCCGCGCTGAAACAGGCGGATATCGGTGTGGCCATGGGCATTACCGGCACAGAGGTGGCAAAGGATGCCGCCGGCATGGTGCTGACGGACGATAACTTTGCAACCATCGTCAAGGCGGTGGAAAACGGCCGAAATGTGTATGCCAATATTATCCGCGCCATTCAGTTTCTGCTCTCCGGCAACACGGCGGGCATCCTGACGGTGCTGTACGCTTCGCTGATGGGACTGCCGGTTCCTTTTGCGGCGGTGCATCTGCTGTTCATCAATCTGCTGACGGATTCTCTCCCTGCCATTGCACTGGGCGTGGAACCGCACACAGGTGCTGTGATGCGGGAGAAGCCTCGTCCCCGCGACGAGGGCATCCTGACCCGCCCGTTTCTTCTCAGCGTGGCAGTGGAAGGCCTTTTGATTGCGGCGGCTACCGTGACAGCTTTCTATATCGGATTGCGCACAGACGCGCTGACAGGCAGCACCATGGCTTTTGCCACGCTATGCCTCAGCCGCTTACTCCACGGCTTCAGCTGCAAGGGACAACGGCCGGTGCTGCTTTCCAGACGGCTGTGGAATAATCCGGTGTTGCTGCTTGCCGTCGCTGTGGGAACCGTGCTGTTGACGGCAGTCCTGCTGTTTCCGGCGCTCCATGGCCTGTTCCACGTGGCGGCGCTGAGCGGAGCACAGTTGGGTGCGGTGGCACTGCTGGCAGTGAGTTCACTGGTGGTTGTGCAGCTATGGAGGGCCATTCGTAGTGGTAGAACGTAAAACAACTCCCCCGCTGCTACAGCGCGTGACTTTCTTATGTTATTTGATCTCCTGCTCCAAAGCATCGAAATCGGCTGTGGAGAAAAATTCGCCTAATGTGATACCAAGTCCATCACAAATGAGCTTGATGGTTAACACTTTAGGATTCTTGCTTTTTTGATAAATAATGTTTTTGACGCTGGAAGGAGGCAGACCAGACAACTCCGCTAAATGGTTGATTGTCATTTTGCGTTCGCCACAAAGTTGCAGGATTCGATTACGAACAGCTTCTACAGTATTCATATTGTCACCTCCAATTGCTTTTAGCATAGACAATTGGGGTAGACATTATAGGCTACACATGCTACTATTAGGCTATGTATAGCCTA
Source organism: Dysosmobacter sp. (assembly GCA_045659825.1). GTDB lineage: Bacteria > Bacillota > Clostridia > Oscillospirales > Oscillospiraceae > Oscillibacter. The sequence goes on from JAZRCP010000036.1 coordinate 2,630, forward strand.
TCTGGAGGGAAAAAATATGAAAACTTGTGGAATTGCCGGACAATGGGATACCCTCAGCATCGAATACGGTCAGGGCGCGGATTTTCCGCCTTCAGGAAGACTCATGGAGTTGCTATGGGAGTTGGTGGAGAACCATGGTGTGCAGCACTTTGTCGTGTCCATGGATCAGGGCGGCGGTTTACTGGCCGCCAGCCTGATCGAGACCCTGCGGGCAACATGGCCCTGTGTCCGGTTAAGCTGTGTGCTCCTTTGGGAAGAACAGGCGGTTCGGTGGCCGGAGCATATGCGTGACCAGTGGTTTCAGGTGATCGCGGACTGTGACGAGGAGATCATGCTGGAACACCATCGAAGCGTGGAAAATCTTATCAAGCGTGACCGGCTTTTGTTGGAACGTTGTGATTCCCTGGTGCTCCTTAAAAACCCTGACTGTGGTCTTGCGTGGAACCTTGAGGCACAGGCAAAAGAAAAGGGACTTTTGGTGAGAGAATTGGTGATATAAAAGTATCCCACACATTTTGGATGTGTGGGATATTTTTATATTCATGCTAATTTATCAGCCAAACGCGCTGCGATGGCATCTAAAAATTCTGCGCTGGTAACGGCGGTGGCAGTGAAGCCTGGCTCTACCAGACCCACAAGGTCGCGGGTCATGATGCCTTCGTTCAGGGTATCGAAACAGGCTGCCTCTAATTCTTCACCAAAGTTCACCAGATCGGTAAGGCCATCTAACTGACCGCGCTTTTTCAGCGCACCGGACCATGCAAAGATGGTGGCCATGGGATTGGTGGAGGTCTGCTCACCCTTGAGGTACTTGTAGTAGTGGCGGGTGACGGTGCCATGGGCGGCTTCGTACTCCGTGGTGCCATCGGGAGCCACCAGCACGGAGGTCATCATGGCCAGAGAGCCGAATGCGGTGGATACCATGTCGCTCATCACGTCGCCGTCGTAATTCTTGCAGGCCCAGATATAGCCGCCCTCGGAGCGGATGACACGAGCCACAGCGTCGTCGATCAGCGTATAGAAATAGGTGATGCCCAGTTCTTCAAACTTGGCCTTGTAGTTTTCGTATTCTTCCTCAAAGATACGCTTGAACGCGCCGTCGTAGACCTTGGCAATGGTATCCTTGGTGGAGAACCACAAGTCCTGCTTCGTGTCGATGGCGTACTGGAAGCAAGCCTTTGCAAAGGAGCGGATGGAACTTTTCTTGTTGTGGGCGCCTTGCCACACGGCGGGGCCATCCACTTTCTGCACGGTGATGGTCTTCGTTTCGCCGCTCTCACCGGTGAAGGTCAGGGTGGCGGTGCCGGGCTCCGTAGTCTCCATGTCCACGGCCTTGTAAACATCGCCGTAGGCATGACGGGCAATGGTGATGGGCTTTTTCCAGTTCTTCACCACCGGCTTTACTGCGTCGATACAGATGGGAGCGCGGAAGACCGTGCCGTCTAAAATGGAGCGGATGGTGCCATTGGGAGATTTCCACATCTCCGTCAGCTGGGGATATTCCTCCATGCGTTGGCGGTTGGGGGTGATGGTGGCGCACTTGACGGCTACACCGTACTTTTTGGTGGCCAGAGCGGAATCCACGGTCACCTGATCCTTTGTTTCGTTGCGGTGCAGCAGCCCCAAATCGTAGTACTCGGTCTTCAGGTCCACGAAAGGAAGGATCAGCTTTTCCTTGATCATGCCCCACAAAATGCGGGTCATCTCGTCGCCATCCATCTCCACGAGGGGCGTGGTCATTTTGATCTTGTCCATAGAAACCTCCCTTACTCGGAGCGGTTGGCGTAGTAGTTCATTAAGCACCCGTCCAGAATGATCTCTTTTTCGTCGGCAGTCAGGCCCTTGACATGGAGCAGAATGTCTTCCACCCGGCCGTCCTTGCAGATGACCTTGGCAGGAATGTCCTCCACGCCGGTTTGAATGGCATCGCGGATGCCGGGGACGAAGACACAATCGCCATTTTCGTAGTCAAAGGCAGTGCCTTTGTCCAGCGTAAAGGGCAGGATGCCCCAGTTGATACAATTGGAGCGGTAGCGCTTGGTGGCAAATTCGTAGCAAATGTTGGCAAAACCGCCTAACACCTTCTGGCAGGAAGCTGCCTGCTCGCGGGCGGAGCCATCACCGGGTTTGTTGGCAAACACACAGGAGCCAAACTGCGTGGTGGACATCAGAGCTTCGCTGTCGCCCACTTTTTTTAGGATGGATTTCAGCGTTTCGGGGGCGTTGCCCGTGAGGCGCTGGGCTTCCACTTCTGCCACTGCCTTGGCACGGCCCACATAGGCGGGCTCGCGGCGGGAGAGGGTAAATTCCGCCAGACGCAGCGGGTTGGAGCGGTAGGAGGAGGTCTCGCCGGAGGGAATCAGTTCGTCCGTGGTGGTGACGGGGTCACGCAGCACAGCGGCCAGTTCCACCAGCAGGTTCTCGGCCAGAGGCTGCATCCTGGGCCAGTCCGTGATGTTGGGCCCCATGATCAGTTCCACGCTGGGGCCGGCCTTGCCGAAGCCGTAATACAGCCGGCGGTCATAGACGCTCTTATCGAAATGGTACTCGTGGGGAACGTGATCGTAGGCGATATCCGTGGCAGCAGTGATCTTACCGCCGTTCAGCGCCGTGGCGGCGATGGAACGGGCATCCATCAGGCAGACACCTGCAAACTGCCCCTCGCCGGGCTTGGAGCCTTCGCGGTTGGGGAAGTTGCGGGTGGTGTGGCGGAGGGACAGGGCATTGTGGGAGGGGACATCGCCCGCACCGAAGCAGGGGCCGCAGAAGCTGGGCTTAATGACGGCGCCGGACTGCAGCAACGCGGCGGTAGTGCCAGTTTTGGTCAGTTCCAGGCTGACGGGAACGCTGGTGGGATAGACATCCAGTGTAAAATAGCCGTTGCCGCAGCTGCCACCCTTCAAAATGGCGGCAGCCTCATCGATGTTGTCAAAGAGACCACCGGCGCAGCCGGCAATGACGCCCTGATCGGCCCAAACACTGCCGTCGGCGTGGATCTTGTTCATCAGGCTGACCTTGGCTTTTGGAAAACGCTTCTGCGCGTCAGCTTCCAGGTCGGCCAGAATGGTTTCCGCATTTTCCAAAAACTCATGGATCGTCCATGCGTTGGAAGGGTGGAAGGGCAGGGCGATCATGGATTCGACCTTGCTGAGGTCGATTTCGATGTACCTATCGTAGTAGGCGCCGTCGGCGGGATGGAGGGGCTGGTAGTCCCCGCCACGCTGATGCGCCTCGTAGAACCCGCGGGTCACCTCGTCCGTTTCCCAGATGGAGGACAGACAGGTGGTTTCTGTGGTCATCACATCAATGCCGTTACGGAAGTCGATGGGAAGGTCCTTGATGCCGGGGCCGCAGAACTCCAGGACGCAGTTGTTCACAAAACCGGAGGCAAAGGTGGCCTTCACCAGCGCGATGGCCACGTCGTGGGGGCCGATGCCCTGTCTGGGGGCGCCGGTGAGATACACCAGAACCACCTTGGGGAACTTCACATCCCAGGTGTTTTTCAGCAGCTGCTTGGCCAGCTCGGGACCGCCCTCGCCTACGGCCATGGTGCCCAGTGCGCCATAGCGGGTGTGGGAGTCGGAGCCGAGGATCATGGCGCCGCACTTTGCCATCTGCTCACGGCCGTAGGAGTGGATGACGCTCTGGTTGGCAGGCACATAAATGCCGCCGTACTTCTTGGCGGCAGAGAGACCGAACACATGGTCATCCTCGTTGATAGTGCCGCCCACGGCGCACAGGCTGTTGTGGCAGTTGGTCAGGGCGTAGGGAATGGGAAATTCCTTCATGCCGGAGGCGCGAGCCTGCTGAATGATGCCTACATAGGTGATGTCGTGAGACAGCATGGCATCAAAGCGGATTTTCAGGTTTTCGGTGTCGCCGCTGGTATTGTGGCGCTGGAGAATGTTCCAGGCCATGGTGCGCTGCCGTCCCTCTGCAGGCGAAACAGCTGCTTCGGCACAGGGTGCGCCGTCAACCAAAAAGACACCGTTATCATGTAAAGTAATCATGGAGATCCCTCCTGCTTCGGCATAAGAGGCCGAAATTTTTCTGTTTATCAATATACCACAAATTCAAATCCTTGGAAAGCAAGAATGCGGGAAAAGAAGACAACACCTGCAATTTTGGTGGAGTGAACAAGAAGAGGGGGGATTTTATACGGGTTTCACGGCAATTTTTAAGAATACATGCAACTTTATTCAAAAGAACCTGCATATTGCTGAATGTTGATTCCTCAACGATGCGTTGCTTGCAATCCGGGATAGCCTGCGGTATGCTGTAAGGGAGGTGAGAACGATGGAAAGCACAGAGATGGGAAAGCTGCTATATCAGCTACGAAGAGAAAAACAGATGACGCAACGTCAGGTGGCGGAAATCCTGCATATCAGCCCGCAGGCGGTGAGCCGCTGGGAACGGGGGATCGGCTATCCCGATGTCTCTTTGCTGCCGGAACTTTCCGGATTGTATGGTGTGGCTGTAGAGTGCCTGCTGTGCGGCTCGTTGGCGTCGGAACGAAAAGATGGAGGCAATATGAAACGAATCAAATTTTATGTCTGCCCGGACTGCGGGAATATTCTGACAGCCACTGGCGGCGGGGAGCTGCATTGCTGCGGCCGCCGGCTGGAACCGCTGAAGGTGCAGAAAGCGGATCCGGAACATGCTGTTTCCGTACAGGAGATGGAGGGGGATTGGTATGTGACGTTCTCCCATCCTATGGAAAAAGATCACTTTTTCCGGTTCGCAGCCTATGTGACGGTAGACCGGGTGCTGTTGGTGCGGCTGTATCCCGAGCAGGGAGGCGAGTTCCGCATTCCGCAGATTCGCGGCGGCGGAAAGCTGTATCTTTGCTGCAGCAGTCACGGGCTGTTTCAGATTTGAGAAGAATTTTTGAAAAGGTTCTGACGTACCGCAGGCAGGTATGGTAGAATAAAGCCTATCAAAAGGAAACCGTCTGCGCGAAAATCGGGCAGATGCGGAGTGGAGGCAGTTATGGAAATTTTAGTTGTTGTGGATATGCAGAATGACTTTGTCAGTGGTGCACTGGGGACCAAGGAAGCGGTGGAGATCGTGCCCTATGTGGTGGGACGCGTGGTGGATGGCCTGAACCGGGGAGAAACGGTCCTTTTCACCCGGGATACCCACGGGGAAAACTACATGGACACGCAGGAGGGCAAAAAGCTGCCGGTTCCCCATTGTATCCATGGAACCGAAGGCTGGGAGATCATCGACCAACTGCAGGAATATACCAAGACCACCCAGCCCATTGACAAGCCCACCTTTGGCAGCGTGGATTTATGCGAGGCATTGCGCATCGTCTCCCAGCGGCTGCCCCTTGAAAAGGTGACCCTGATAGGTCTTTGCACGGATATCTGCGTCATTTCCAACGCCCTGCTCATTAAGGCCTTTATGCCTGAGGTGGAAGTGGCAGTGGACGCAAAATGTTGTGCCGGTGTGACGCCCCAGAGCCATAAAAATGCGCTGGAAGCCATGAAAATGTGCCAGATCATCGTGGAGAATGAATGAAAAAGCAAAGAACGCATCGGGCAACCGATGCGTTCTTTCATTTTTTCATTTAAATCAGGCCCTGTGCCAGCATGACGGAGGCCACCTTCAGGAAGCCTGCCACATTGGCGCCGGTCACCAGATCACCGGGACGATTGGATTCCACAGAGGCATCGTAGATGTTGTGGAAGATGTTTATCATGATTTCCTTGAGGCGAGCATCTACTTCCTCGAATGTCCAATAGAAGCGCATGCTGTTCTGGCTCATTTCCAGACCGCTGGTGGCCACGCCGCCGGCGTTGGCTGCCTTGGCGGGGGCGAAGAGCAGTCCGGCCTCCTGGAACACGCGGATCGCCTCGGGACGGCAGGGCATATTAGCACCCTCTGCCACGGCAATGGCGCCGCCTGCCACAATGATCTTGGCAATTTCACCATCGATCTCGTTCTGGGTGGCGCAGGGCAGGGCGATATCGCAGGGGATAGACCAGATGCCGCGGAAACCGGGGGTGTAGGTGCTGCCAGGGACTTCGTCTGCGTAGACACTGATGCGCTGGCGACGCTTCAGCTTGATGTCCTTGATCACATCCAGCTTGATGCCGTCGGGATCGTGAATGAAGCCGTTGGAGTCGCTGAGAGCTACGACTTTGGCGCCCAGTGTAGTGGCTTTTTCCGCGGCGAAGATGGCCACGTTGCCGCTGCCGGAGATGACCAAGGTTTTGCCTTCAAAGCTGTCGTTGCGCATGTGGCGCAGCATCTCCTGCGTCAGGTAGCACAGACCATAGCCGGTGGCCTCCGTACGCACCAGAGATCCGCCGAAGGAGAGACCCTTGCCGGTGAGCACGCCGGCATCGTAGCTGCCGCGGACACGGCGGTACTGGCCGAAGAGATAGCCGATTTCACGGGCACCCACGCCGATGTCACCGGCGGGCGCGTCCACAAACTGGCCGATATGGCGGTTCAGCTCCGTCATGAAGCTCTGGCAGAAGCGCATGACCTCGCCATCGCTCTTGCCTTTCGGGTCAAAGTCGCTGCCGCCCTTGGCACCGCCCAAGGGCAGGCCGGTTAGGCTGTTTTTCAGGATCTGCTCAAAACCGAGGAACTTCAAAATGGAGAGATTTACCGTGGGATGAAAGCGCAGACCTCCCTTGTAGGGGCCAATGGCAGAGTTGAACTGCACGCGATAGCCGCGATTAATATGAACCTTACCCTGATCGTCTACCCAGGGCACCCGGAAGCAGATCATACGCTCCGGTTCTACGAAGGTTTCAATGATGCCCTTCTGCTGGTATTCAGGGTGCTGGTCGATGATGAGGTCCAGACTTTCCAGAAATTCCAGAACGGCCTGATGGAACTCCCGCTGATCGGGGTCCCGGGTGACCACCTGTGTATATATACTGTTTAAATATTTGCTTTTCAGCATAAAATTTCCTCCTGATCCTCTGAAGAAATATATTACCACATATAGAATAATGTAATAGAGGGCTTGAGACAAGACGGAACTTTCCCAAAATAAAAAAGAGACACAAAACGATTTTTTGCGAATTTCACAAAAAACAGGCACTTTTGTTACGAAAAGACAAAAGTGCCTGTATCTGTATTTCGCGGGTGTATGGTCAGGGGAGTTCTAATGCGTTGCGCAGGGTATCTGTAATGGCACCCTCGAAGATGCGGGTGCTGTGGCCGTGGAGCGTTTCTAATCCTGCTGCCGCCAGTGTGCAGGGGACATTGCCATTCATGGAGAGATCAAGATCAAAGATAAACTTGATCTCCGGGTCCTGTGAGGCATTGGGCGCTTTAGACTGAACACGGCCGGTTCCGGCATGGATCTTGGCCTGACAACTGGAATCCGGCTTCAGAAGAAAATCACAGCCGCAGTTCAAAATGCGGTCTTCCGTCAGATCCGGTTCCGCCAGCACGCCGAGATAGGCGGGGGCGAACAGATCAGACCACGGCGTGCCCTCCAAGTGCAGGCGCTTGCGGGAAAAAATGTTGACATACCGCAGGCCGACCCGCTGGAAGTAGGCGGGTTTATACAGCCGGATAAAGGCTGCCAGCAGGCGGTCCAAGTAACCTGCAAACTCCTCCCAGCCGGTATAGCGCAAAGTGGATAGAGAAATGAAGTCCCGTGTCAGGTTGACCTTCCAGAGCCCGTCGGGAGAGAGAAAGTGATAGTTGATGATGGCGGGCTGCTGCTCCAAATGGGCATTGGGCGTGCCCAGACCCGCCACCTTGGGGGCGGGAGTCTCCTGCCGTCTGACATACTGGGGGAACTCCTCACGGATGGCTTCCTGAAATTCCGCCGGCTCCACGGTATTGATGGAGAGAATGGTAGGGAAACGCAGCTGGCAGATCACCTCGTGTACCTGCGCGTTAGGATAGTGGTTTCTGGGACGGTCGGAAAACAGCATGCTCCATGCTCCTTTGCAATCATGTTGTTTTTATTGTAATCTTCCCGTTTCCAAAAGTCAATGCGGCGGCTTACAGGTAGAACCTGTGGCAGCCGATGGTTCTGTAATACATGCGGTTGGCGTTGATCCAAATGCCCTGAGAAAGGGCAGGAGCGTAAAAATACATGGCGCTGCCGATGATGTTCTCGCCGTCCAGTACCTGTTTGGCGGCTTCCACGGAGCGGGCAGAGGGGGAGCGGTACACCGTGCCGTTTTCTACCGGCTCAAACTGCACGGCATCCACCCGGTCGAAGATCACGCCGGGAATGGTGTTGGGAAATTCACTGCTGGCCACGCGGTTCATCACCACGTTGCCTACGGCGATCTGTCCTTCCATCGGCTCTGCACCGCTCTCGGCGCTGATGATGCGGGAGAGCCAGTAGAGATCGGAGGCATCGTAATCAGCGTCCGGGGAGGTGACGGCGGCGCCGTCCAGATAGCCATCCCATTTCGCACTGCCGCCCAACGCTTCCGTCACAAGCCGCAGGGGCACATAGGTGCGTCCGTTTTCCACCGTGACACGGGCGGCGTATTCTGTCTCATCAAGCGTAATGGTGTTTTCTGCGGGGTCTGCGGCCAGACGGGCAGAGCCGGAGGTTGCGACTGCTTCTGCGGCCTCCGCGTCCCAGCCAATCTCCCAGCCGCCAAAGGCGTCCAGCAGACTGCGGAGGGGGACATATGTAACACCCTGTTCCACATAGGCGCGGGTGGAGAGCAGTTCGCCGTCCACCTGCACCTGCACGCTGCGGGCGGCCAGAGCCGGGGCGGACAACAACGCTGCCGCCGTCAGACTGCACAGTGCTGTGTTGAGGCGGCGGGGAAGGGCCTTACAGAAGCTGTCGAAGGACGGCATACGGGTTCGTAGCATAATATTCTTCCTTTCTGTGGCGTTTCTGCAAAAAATGATACAGGACACCAGAGGGTGGAAGCAACCATCAAAACCTTACAAAAGTTCCAGAAATTTTCAGCTTTATAAGAAAACTGTAATTTCTATGATATGGTATTGACAATATCGAAAGACGATATTATGCTGATATCAGATAATATCGACAAATGATATCGGAGGTGAGGAGATGGCAAAGGAACCGCTGAAAGTCCTGACGGAAAGTATGTTTTATGTGCTGCTCAGCCTGCTGCGGCAGGAGCGGTGCGGCACGGAAATCGTGCAGTTTGTGGATGAACGCACAGCCGGGCGCGTTACGCTGGGACCCGGCACACTATACACCATTCTGGCCAAATTTCAGGAAGAGGGTTTGATTCAGGAGACCGCCGTGGAAGGGCGCAGGCGTACCTATGCCATTACGGAGCGGGGCAGCGCCCTGTTCCGGCAGGAGCTGAGCCGCCTGAAATTGTGTGTTGCCGACGGAGACAGAGAGGAGGCGCAGATATGAAGCTTGCACCGATCTCCAATTATGATGTAGCCGCCCATCAGGCGTGGCTGGAAGATGAGGCGGCCAGAGGAAATATCCTGACGGAGCACAACGGATTTTATGCGAATTTCAAAAATGGGGAACCAAAGACTGTCCGCTACCGCATGGAACCGAAGATGCGCAAGGGCGAGGAGTTTCCGGACATCGAGAAACGGGAGGGCTATGGGGCTCTCGGTTGGAAACATATCACCAGCAATGCCAACTTCCATGTCTGGTGCTGTGAAGACCCCGCTGCATCGGAATTAAACACCGACCCGCAGGTGCAGGCCGCAGCTTATGAACGGCTGTGGCGGCAGTTGAAGATCGGAACCTGGATTTGCTGCGCGATCGTGGCTCTGCCGCTGGTTCTGATGCTGTGTTTCACGCTGCTGACAGAGGATTACGGCGTGAAAATGGTGCGCGATTCCACACCCATGTGGGAGAGCGGCATTGCGTGGACCATGATCCTGTTTGCCCTCTGGCAGACGTTCTACTGGCGGCGGTCGCTGCGGAAGTTCCTGCACACACTGAAAGCGGGGATTGAGATGCCCCACCGGCGG
>JAZRCP010000037.1:0-7252 GCA_045659825.1 Dysosmobacter sp.
TTCCACGAGATTCTGCTGTAAGCTTTTTCTTTCCCCCATCGTTATTCTTTTGAAAAAACAACTGACAGGAGTGGTAACATGAAAAAACAATCCGCCCTCCGCGCCTATCTGCCGGTCATCATTACCGGCGTGGTGGTAGGCATTGCGGCACTGATCCTCACCGCCATGGGCAACCCCAAGAACATGGGCTTCTGCATTGCCTGCTTCGAGCGTGACATTGCAGGCGCACTGGGACTGCACAGCGCAGCCGCGGTGCACTACATCCGCCCTGAGATCATCGGCATGGTTCTGGGCGCTCTGATCTCTGCCGTTGCCTTCAAGGAATTCCGTGCCAAAGCCGGCTCCTCCCCTGCCTGCCGCTTTGTTCTGGGCGCGTTTGTGATGATCGGTGCGTTGGTGTTCCTCGGCTGCCCGCTGCGTATGGTCATCCGTCTGGGCGGCGGCGACCTGACCGCCGTGGCTGCACTGCTGGGCTTCCTGGCCGGCATTCTGGTGGGTCTGGTGTTCCTGAAAAAGGGCTTTACGCTGGGCCGTGCCTATCCCATCCGCCGGGGTGAGGGCCTGATGCTGCCCGGTTTCATGGTCATCCTTCTGTGCCTGCTTCTGTTTGCTCCTCAGCTGCTGAAATTCTCCGAGTCCGGCCCGGGCTCCATGCATGCTCCTATTGCCGTGGCACTGATCGCCGGTCTGGCCGTTGGCGTTTTCGCCCAGCGCAGCCGTCTGTGCATGGCCGGCGGCCTGCGTGATGTGTTTTTGATGCGCGACTTTACCCTGCTCTCCGGCTTCCTTGCCATCTGGATCACCATCACCATCGGGAATCTCATCCTTGGAAGCTACAATCTCTCCGCACTTAGCCAGCCCGTGGCCCACAGCCAGTATCTGTGGAGCTTCCTCGGCATGGCGCTGGCAGGCTGGGGCTCCATCCTGCTGGGCGGCTGCCCCCTGCGCCAGCTGATCCTCTCCGGCGAGGGCAACGGTGACTCAGCCGTTACCGTCTTCGGCATGATCTTCGGTGCTGCGCTTGCCCATAACTTCGGCCTTGCCGGCAGCGCGGACAGCGTTGTGGACGGCGTGTATAAGGTCGGCGGTATCAAGACCCCCGGCATGGTTGCCGTGTGCATCGGCTTTGTGGTGCTGCTGGTCATCTCCCTCACCCACCTGCCCAAGAAAGGAGACTGAACATGATCGATACCAGAGGCCTGTCCTGCCCCATCCCCGTGGTCATGGTGCAGAAAGCTGTTAAGGATGCTCCCGCCAAGCTGGAAGTACTGGCAGACGCGGAAGTGGCCGTGGAAAACATCACCCGCTTTGCCCGTTCTCAGGGTTATGAGGTGTCCGTTACCGAAGACGGCATTGATTACAAAATGACACTGACAAAGTAACGATGAACCGTGGTTTCCACTTGGAAACCACGGTTTTGTCATTCTTTTGTTTCTATTTGTTCCTGAAAAGCACTTTACGTCCCTCACATTTTTTCATACGATTATGTCAAGAATCCAATGCAAGGGAGTGAAGTTCCATGGTGAAAAAACGTGTTCTATGCCTGCTGCTGACAGGGTTGCTTCTCAGCGGCTGCGCGCAAAGTTCTCCCTCAATGTCCAACACCCTCACAACACCGGAAGGCTCCACTCCGCTGCATATACCCGCTGCGCAAACCGCCCCGGAACAGGCCGTGGCAGTCTACGACTTTGATACCGTCCAAATCGCGCTGCCTGTGGAGTATTTGGAGCAACTGGTCGTGGAAACAGAACCGGATGACTGCCAAGCAGACCAGCCGCTCTATCCCCGCACACTGATGACAGTCTTTGAAAAGGCGTCTGTGGAGGCAGCGGAAGCCGACTTCGGCGATGCGGCAGGCATTGGCTTCCTGTGGGGTTTCTGTGAGTTGGATGAAGCTGCCTTTCAGGACCATCTCGCCTTTGAACCTCCCGGCAGCACCCTCTTTGCAAAAAAAGACGACCTGTATTACGCCTGCCTCTATCCTACGGATGTCCAGTTCTACCGCTCCGGTGATATCGCAGATGCCACACCGGAAGAATGGTCACAGTGGGAAATGCTGAATACGCTGAGAGAACAGGTCTGCCGGGATTTCATGGAGCGCAACGGGCTGTCTCCCTGCAGCACACGGGATTTCTACGACCGCCCCTTCACTTATGAGGGCGCTCATGCCTACGTTCAGTATTATCCTTACTACACCTTTGACGGTTCCAAAAGAGAGTTCGACACGCTGGTCCTTTCCCAGCCCGCCAAGCAGGGAGAGGGCGGCATCTGGTGCGTGGAGCGAGTCTATGATGTATACGGCACGCCGTCCTTACACTTTCCCGACAGCCACCTCCCTGCTGCCGAATACTACGCCGCCTTGCAATCGGAGTGCGACGCAGGCCTGCACCCGGAACTGCTGACACCTCTGGACGCAGCCGGACATTTCGTGTCGCAATCCCTCCGTCACTCTGAGGACATCAGCAGCGAGAATCTCGAATTGGCCGACGCCCCCGACGATGATTACATGGAGACCAACCGCATTATGAGCCAAACCATCGTCAGTTTGCTGGTCCGTCCCGACACCGTGACGGATGCAGAGGTTCTGGAATGCATCAGCCGCTTCCGTGCAGACACATGGGGCGTTATGGGGCGGTACAACTACGGCTCCGACTGGTGGACGCCGCTGCAGGATGCACTGGAGCACTGCGCCACAGGCAGCGGGCAGGCGGAACGAAACGCGGCCATGATGCATTTCTACTGCACTTCCTACGGCCCCTATGCCGACTTCATCGGCAAACTGCTGCAGGCCCAGCAAGAGGCAGACCCTGCCGCCTTTGAGGAAGCTCTGGCGGAACGCCCCTCCAACGAGCAAGCGATCCTCCGGACTGCTTTGGAATGTTCATAAATGCAAGAAAGAGACGGACAAATTGTCCGTCTCTTTTCCTTTACTCAGTGGCAGCTGTGGCTGCCGCAGCCGTGACTGCCGCAGGTATGCCCCCCCTCGCCGTGTTCATGGTCATGGTGGTCGCAGCGAACTGCAGGATTATAGGCCAGATTTTGTGCCAGCAGGGCCTCTACGGCTGCATCCGCGCTGCCGGCCACGCCGCCAAACAAACGGATGCCAGCCTGCGCCAGTGCCATCTGGGCTCCGCCGCCGATGCCGCCGCAAATCAAAATCTCCACGCCGTTGGCCTGCAGGAAACCTGTCAGTGCGCCGTGGCCGCTGCCCATGGTGTCCACAACCTCCGCATTAACGATCTTTCCGTCTTCCACCTCATACATCTTGAACTGTGCCGTATGGCCGAAGTGCTGGAAGATCTGTCCGTTTTCATAAGTAACTGCAATTTTCATACTTGAACGCCTTTGCTTGTTGCCGTTAATGCCATCGTTCGTCTTTGCGGACAAAACATTCCTTCCGGTTCAATCATAAGCCTTTTTTCATGCCGTGTCAAAGGAAAAGAGAGCGCTCACTGCGCTCCCTTTTTCTGATCGATCATCCGGTAAAGGCAGGAAAGGCCATCGGACAAACCGCCCACGGCGTCAATGACGCCCTCCCGTACCGCTTCTTCTCCATAGAGGATGCTGCCCACATCGGCGGCCATATCCTCTTTTTTCAGCATCAGTTCCTCAAACCGTTTGGCGCTTACCTGACTGTGGCCGGACACAAAGGCCACAATGCGGTCCTGCAGCCGCTGGAAATAGCTGTAGGTCTGTGGCGCAGCGATCACCATGCCGCTGGTGCGCACGGGATGAATGGTCATGGCCGCCGACGGCACGGCAAAGCTGCGCTGCGCAGCCACCGCCAGCGGCACGCCGATGGAGTGGCTGCCACCCAGCACGATGGAAACAGTGGGCTTGGTCATGCCCGCAATCAGTTCGGCGATGGCCAGTCCCGCCTCCACATCACCGCCCACGGTGTTCAGCAGAAACAGCACCCCGTCCACTTCGTCACTTTCTTCCAACTTGGCAAGAAGCGGCAGAATATGCTCGTACTTGGTGGTCTTTGTGCCGCTGGCCGCCGTACTGTGTCCCTCGATCTGGCCAATGATCGTCAGGCAGTAGACATTTCCGTGGCTGGTACGGGTCATGGCGGAGCCGAAGTCCAGAATGGACTGGGCGGCGTCATTTTCTTCACCGTTCTTTTCCGGTTCGGTGGGCTTGGTATTTTCGGTCATGGAATCCCTCACTTTCCCCGATAGTATTTCTATCTTTACAAAAACTACACGCTTCGCACTTCCTTTTTTTCTCACGGTGTGGTAGGATATGACCATAATTCATTGCTTTACCGTGAAAAGGAAGGAGTGCCCATGAAAAAACTGTCGGATTTCCTGCGAAAACACTGCGGCGCTCTTTTGGCGGGTACGCTGGCGGCACTTCTGGCCTTTGCACTGGGCTGGTATGCCCACGCCGACTATGTCACCGCACAGCAGGAAGCAAAACTCTGTGACCAGCTTCGCGGTCTCACAAAGGAAGTTTACGATCTGCAAAACCAATATAACAAACACGCCGGAACCGGGGAACTGGACACCGCCATCAACGAAGGCATCCATGCGCTGGATCTCGGGCCGCTTCGCCTCCGCGCAGTCTTGTCCTATCAGCTTTTCATTGAACTGAACAGCGTATCCGGACGCTTTCAGCCGGAAGTGTCCTCCTACCTGATGTTCCTGCGTGACTATCTACAGGCAGCGCAGTATCCCGACTACCAGTCTCTGGAAGACCTGTTTACTGCCGTATGGCCGCTGACAGGTATTTCCTATTCCGACCTGAATGAAGCGATGGATACTGTTTATGCGCATCTGTCGACCGAAGAGGGCCGGGCCGCGCTGGCCGTCATGGGAATATCCTGACTGAGCATACTCTAACTACCGAAAGGGCGTTTTTACCATGGAACAAAAAAAGCAACGCATCGTGGTGAAGGTGGGTACCTCCACCCTGACCCACGAATCCGGCGATCTGGATTTACGCAGCATGGAGCATCTGGTTCGCACCCTGTCTGATCTGGAGGGGATGGGCCATGAGATCATTCTGGTCTCCTCCGGTGCCATCGCCGTGGGCACCGCTAAAATGGGCCTCAGCGAGCGGCCGAAGGAACTGCGGATGAAGCAGGCGGCAGCAGCCGTGGGCCAGTGCCAGATGATGCACATTTACGATAAATTCTTCTCTGAATACAACCATACCGTGGCGCAGATCCTGCTGACCGGAGACGATATTGCGGAAGAGGACCGCGCCGAGCATCTGCAAAGCACCTTCTCCGCTCTGCTGGAAACGGGCATCATCCCCATTGTCAACGAGAACGACTCCGTCTCCTCTGCTGAGATCGAAACGGGCCACCACAAGGTACTGGGCGATAACGACACCCTTTCCGCTCTCGTGGCCGGTTTGTGTAAGGCTGATCTGCTGGTGTTGCTCTCTGATATCGACGGCCTGTATGACGCAGACCCCAAGACCCGCCCCGATGCCAAACTCCTGCACCGTGTCACGGAGCTGACACCGGAAGTTCTGGAAATGGCCGGCGGAGCCGGCAGCTGGCGCGGCACCGGCGGCATGGCCACCAAGCTCTCCGCCGCAAGCGTGGCCATGGCAGCAGGCTGTGACATGGTCATCACCAACGGTGCCCGCATGGATGACCTCTACGGCATCGTGGAGGGCAAGGACATCGGCACCCGCTTTATCGCGCATCAGTAAGGAGGAACCCAATATGACCGCATTACAGCAGCAGGGCACAGCCGCCAAGGCCGCTACCTATGTACTCTCCACCACCGGCACCGCAAAGAAAAACGAGGCGCTGGAAGCTATCGCCGCCATCCTGACCCAGCGGCAGGACCAGTGGCTGGCCGCCAACGTGGAAGATGTTGCCGCCGCCAAAGAGGCAGGTATGCGTCCCGCCATGCTGGACCGGCTGACCCTGACACCCGCACGCATTGCAGGCATCGTGGACGGCGTGCGGCAGGTGGCCTCTCTTCCCGACCCCATTGGTCAGGTGACGAAGATGGAGACCCGTCCCAACGGCCTCATCATCGGCCGCCGGAGGGTCCCTCTCGGCGTGATCGCTATTATTTTTGAAGCCCGCCCCAATGTCACTGTGGACGCCGCAGCCCTGTGCCTGAAAAGCGGCAACGTGTGCATCCTCCGCGGCGGCAAGGAGGCCATCCGCTCCAACCGCTGCGTCACGGAGCTGATGCGGGAAGCTTTGACTTCCGTAGGGCTGCCCGCCGACTGCATCTCTCTGGTGCAGGACACCAGCCACGAGACCGCCAACGAGTTGATGCATCTGGACGGCTATGTAGACGTTCTCATTCCCCGCGGCGGCGCGGGTCTGATTCGCACGGTCGCCAAGGAAGCCAGTGTCCCTGTCATTCGTACCGGTGAGGGCGTGTGCCACATTTATGTGGATGACGAAGCCGATCTGGACATGGCCGCCAGCATTCTCCACAACGCCAAGTGCTCCCGCCCCTCTGTGTGCAACGCCGTGGAGTGCGTACTGGTGCATGAGGCCGTTGCAAAGGACTTCTGGGCAAAGGCTCTTCCCCTGCTGGATGCCCACAATGTGGAACTTCGCTGTGATGTGAAATCCCTTGACACACTCGGCACACGAGGCATTCCTGCAGCAGAAAGCGACTGGGATGCGGAATATGACGACTACATTCTCGCTGTGCGCAGCGTAGGCGGTCTGGACGAGGCCATTGACTTCATCAACGCTCACAGCACCCAACATTCCGAGTCCATCATCACGAAAAACTACTTCAAGGCCCAGCACTTCCTGAATGCTGTGGACGCCGCGGCGGTCTATGTCAATGCCTCCACCCGTTTCACCGACGGCGGCGAATTCGGTCTGGGCGCAGAGATCGGCATCTCCACCCAGAAGATGCACGCCCGCGGCCCCATGGGACTGGAGGAACTGACCAGTTCCAAGTATGTCATTTACGGCGAAGGACAGATCCGCTGAATCAAACCTATCACAAAGGAGGCGTTCCCATGGTCTTTGAAACCATCGCCCTGAGCATCATCGCTCTGCTGCTGTTCATCCTGCTGCTGTCTCAGAAAAAGAATGCTGTGAAGCTGCTGCTGGGCGTGTTGACTGCCGCGGCCGCGATTGCCGCCATGGTCTGCTTCATTTTGATGCAGCGCACCTCCGGCAATCCCGATGCAGGCAAAGAACTGATTCAACTGTATCTCCCCTGTGCCGCGTATCTGATCGTGGCCATTTGGGGTTTGCTGACCGCCGGCAGCATCCACCACAAGCGCAAGCAGGAACGGGCGGCAAAAAAGG
>JAZRCP010000038.1:0-7424 GCA_045659825.1 Dysosmobacter sp.
CCCAACAGGTATTTCATAACCTCCAAACTTTTCTGAGCCATTCCTGCCTGCTGCGCGATGCGTATCTGCTTGGCCCAGCCCTCTACCCGGGACTCCAGAATGGCTTCTACTTCATCCCATGTGAATGTTTCATTGTAAAAACTGTATTTCATATTCATCCCCCCACTTTATGAGAGTAGGATATTTTTTCATTCTCTAAAACACCAGAAGATACACCAGAAGAGATACCAGAAATTTCTGATATATTTTTTCATTTATGTCTCAAGTATACTATTCTTGAGGTGAGAGAATGAAATTTGAACTCAAGCAGATACCAGCCAAAACAGAATCACTTTACAAAACCCTGTATATCAAACGTTCTCTTGCCGACCGGATCGAACAGATCGCAAAAGATCACGATACCAGCTTCAACAATGTGGTCATCTCCATGATCGAAAGCTGCTTAAAAGATGAATAAAAAGATTCCCGAAGCCGTGGCTTCGGGGATCTTTTCAGTTCTTCAGGCTGTGCATAGGGGCGGGGATGCGGCCGCCGCGGGCAATGAACTCCGCCGCGGACTCGGGGTGTACCGGCATCACCGGGGCACTGCCCAGAAGGCCGCCCATCTCTATGGTATCACCCACCGTTTTCCCCACGGCGGGCAACACGCGGACAGCGGTGGTCTTGCAGTTGACCATGCCGATGGCCGCCTCATCCGCGATGATGGCAGAGATGGTTTCCGCCGGGGTGTCACCGGGAATAGCGATCATGTCGAGACCCACGGAGCAGACGCAGGTCATGGCCTCCAGTTTGTCGAGAGTCAGCACACCGCTGCGGGCGGCGGCGATCATCCCCTCATCTTCGGAAACAGGGATAAAGGCACCGGACAATCCACCCACGGAGGAGGACGCCATCACGCCACCCTTCTTCACAGCGTCGTTCAGCAGTGCCAGTGCCGCGGTGGTACCATGGGTGCCGCAGACCTCCAAACCCATTTCCTCCAGAATCCGGGCCACGCTGTCGCCGATGGCGGGGGTGGGCGCAAGAGATAGGTCCACAATGCCAAAGGGAGTATCCAGACGGCGGGAGGCCTCCTGCGCCACCAGCTGACCCATACGGGTCACGCGGAACGCGGTCTTTTTCACGGTTTCCGCCACCACATCAAAGGGCTGGCCCTTCACCGCCTGCAGCGCATGGTGCACCACACCGGGGCCGGACACGCCCACATTGATGATCTTTTCCGCCTCACCAACACCGTGGAAAGCGCCTGCCATGAAGGGGTTGTCCTCCACAGCATTACAGAACACCACCAGCTTGGCGCAGCCCAGTCCGTCCTGCGCCTCCGTGGCTTTTGCGGTATCCTTGATGATGCGGCCCATCAGAGCAACCGCGTCCATGTTGATGCCTGCCTTGGTGGAGCCCACGTTCACGGAGGAACAGACCAGTTCCGTCCGTGCCAATGCCTCGGGAATGGAACGGATCAGCTTCTCATCCGCGAGGGTCATGCCCTTCTGCACCAGCGCGGAATAGCCGCCGATGAAGTTGACGCCGCAGGTCTTGGCCGCACGGTCCAGTGCCAGCGCAAAGGGCACATAGTCCTCCGTCTCACTGGCGCCTGCCACCAGTGCCATGGGAGTGACGGAAATGCGCTTGTTCACAATGGGAATACCGAATTCCCGCTCAATATCCTCGCCGGTCTTCACCAATTTTTCGGCATAGCGGGTGATCTTGTCGTAAACCTTGTCACAGGCCCGCTTGGCATCCGGATCACAGCAGCTGAGCAGGGAAATGCCCATGGTAATAGTACGGATGTCCAGATGCTGCTGGTCGATCATCTCGATGGTAGAGAGGATGTCTTTCTGATTGAGCATACTGACCCTCCCTCTCAGATTCTGTGCATGGCGTTAAAGATCTCCTCCCGCTGGATGCGGATGGCGATCTCCATCTTCTCTCCCAGCTGCTCCAGCGCCGTACGCAGGTCGCCCACGCTCACCGTGGCCTTCTCCACATCCACAGCCATGACCATGGTGAAAGAGCCCTGCATGATGGTCTGGGAAATATCCAGAATGTTGACGTTGTACTCTGCCAGCAGTGCGCAGACAGCAGCAATGATGCCCACCTTATCCTGGCCGACAACCGTAACGATCGCGTTCATAAATGTGCCTCCTCAAAAATGATTCTCTATTTCAAAATCGGTTTATTGTAGCACAAAACCGTCCCGAAGTAAATCCTAAAAGCCATAAAAGGGGACGCAATTCATGCGTCCCCTTTTCATTCGGTTAAATTTCGTCAAAGAACTTTGCGTGGATCGCCTTGACTGCACGGTTCACATCTTCCTCGTCCAGCAGAACGGAGACACGGATCTCTGAGGTGTTGATCATCTGAATGTTGATGCCTGCCTCATACAGGGCCTCAAACATCTTGGCCGCCATGCCGCAGTTGCTCATCAGGCCAATGCCCACGATGGAAACCTTGCCGATATGCTCATCAGCTTCAATGTGGTCGAACTTGAGGGACTCCTTGTTGGCATTGAGCAGTTCCTCCGCATCCAGCAGATCCTTCTTATGGATGGTGAAGGTGATATCCTTAGTGGCATCACGGCCGATGGATTGCAGGATAACGTCCACGTTGATGTTGTGCTTGCCCAGCAGGTCAAAGACCTGGAATGCGACGCCGGGATTATGCTGCAGGCCGATCAGGGCGACACGGGCGATACTGGTGTCCTTTGCCACACCGGCAATGTTGGTTTTTTCCACGTTGGTGACCTCCTTAACTTTCGTGCCGGGCTTACGCTCCAAGCTGGACACGACTTCCATATCAACTTTGAATTTCTTTGCCAGCTCCACGCTGCGGTTATGCAGCACGCCGGCGCCCTGAGACGCCAGTTCCAGCATCTCGTCGTAAGTAATCTCCTCCAGCTTGCGGGCCTTGGGCTCGATGCGGGGATCTGTGGTGTAGACACCATCCACATCCGTGTAGATCTGGCACAGGTCTGCATGGAATGCAGCCGCCAGCGCCACTGCACTGGTATCGCTGCCGCCGCGGCCAAGGGTGGTGATATCGCCGCTGCGGTCCACACCCTGGAAACCGGTGACGATCACGATACGGTGCTGGTCCAGCTCCTTGCGGACGCGCTCCTGATCGATCTTGCGGATGCGTGCGTCAGAGTGAACGTGGCTGGAAATAATGCCCACCTGCCACGCAGTCAGGGATACGCAAGGCAGGCCCATGGCCTCCAGCGCCATGGCGCACAGCGCCACGGAGATCTGTTCGCCGGTGGCCAGCAGCATATCCATCTCCCGCTTGGAGGCCCGGGGATTGATCTCCTCTGCTTTGGCAATGAGGTCATCGGTGGTGTCGCCCTGTGCGGACAGGACGACCATCACATCGTTTCCCTGCAGATATGTCTCTGCTATGATACCGGCGACATTGCGGATGTGTGCCGCATCCTTGACGGAGCTGCCGCCGAATTTCTGTACAATCAAACTCATAGTGTTATGCCCTCTTTTCTTTGTCTCGCCGGCAGTCCCATGCTGCCATTCTCATTATAGTACGCGGAGCATGGCCGCGGCACTCAGCTTCTCAGCCGCCGCCTTGGCGTCGATCTCACTCATGGCTGCAGTGATCACCGCATTGGGGGCGATCTCCTCCACCTCACCGCAGACAGCCTTGGCGTCAGCGGCGGTAAAGTCACCCCGCAGGTACCACTTCATGGGCAACAGGGCGCTGTCAGCCAGATCGGCACTTTCGCTCCAGCCCAGCTCACGGCGCTTCTCGCGGTGCTGGATGGCATCGATCACGTCGCCCATCAGCGCAGAGGCAGTAGGTTTACCGGCGCCACGGCCGTAGAACATGACTTCGTCCGCTGCGTTGCCGCGGATCATGCAGGCATTGAACACATCGTCCACGCTGGCCAGCAGCAGCTTTTCAGACACCAGATGGGGTGCCACATAGGCAGCCACCTTGCCGCCGTTCAAACGCAGGGCATGGCCCAGCAGCTTCACTTTGTAACCCGCGGAAGCAGCAATATCCACGTCCTTGAGGTCGATGGCGCTGATGCCGGTCATGCTGATCTTGGAGGGAGCCACTTCCTTGCCCCATGCCAGATTGGACAGGATGCAGATTTTGCGGCCGGCGTCGATACCTTCCACGTCGGCAGTGGGGTCTGCCTCGGCATAGCCCTTGGCCTGTGCTTCCTTCAGCGCATCGGCAAAGGAGGCGCCATCCTGCACCATGCGGGTGAGGATGTAGTTGGTGGTTCCGTTCAGGATACCGGCGATCTCCTCGATCTGGTTGCCTGCCATGCACTGGAACAGAGGACGCAGCAGAGGAATGGCGCCGCCGACGCTGGCCTCAAACAGGTAGTTGACGTTCTTTTCCGCAGCGATAGCCAACAGATCCTTGCCGAAAGTCGCCACCAGTTCCTTATTGGCGGTCACCACATGCTTACCGGCCTGCAGTGCGCGGCGGGTGAACTCCTGCGCCACCTTGGTACCGCCGATGCACTCTACCACCACTTCCACTTCGGGGTCGTTTTCAATGATTGCAAAATCCTTGATAAACTTATCCGCATCGGGACTATCGGGGAAATCACGAATGTCGAGAATATATTTAACTTCAACCGCCTCACCTAAGCGGGCAGCGATTTCATTTTTATTAACGCGGGCAACCTCTGCCAAACCAGAACCCAGTGTGCCGTGACCCATAATTGCGAACTTTGCCATAATCGTTTCTCCTTACCTATCTTTATCTTTCGAACATATTCGTTTTAAACACTGCTCAGCCTGCAAGGATCTCAAACTTGATCACGCCGTTCAGTGCACCCACATCTGCCAGCAACTGTTCCAGACTCTCCGCCATATCGCTGGTCTCCGCGGAAATGGTCACCGCCGCGCAGCCGTTGGTGGGAATGGACTGGTTGATGGTCAGGATGTTGGCGCCGGAGGCCGCAAACACCGACAGTACTCTTGACAGCACGCCAGAAGTATCCTTCAACATCGCATAGAACGTGATAATGTGTTCCGACTTCATGTCATTAAAGGGCTGTACGGAATCCTTGTATTTGTAGAAGGCGCTGCGGCTGATGCCCACCCGCTTGGTCGCGGCACCCACGGTGTCTGCTTCACCGGTCTGCATCATACGCTTGGCTTCCGCGACCTTGATGAAAATCTCGGGCAGCGCTTCTGCCGCAACGATATAATATTTGACTGTTTTCGACATTTCGTCCACCTCACACGGTCATTTGTCTCTCAATGTCGTTCATAGTACCACACTTTCCCCACCAACGCAATGAAAATGGCAAAAAAACTTTTGGTGGAATCAGGGAAAGTTTTTCGCCATTTCCCCCATCCCGTAGGCAATTTGCCGAGAAGCGTTCCGTTGCAATCTGTTTTTATCTCATCAACGTGTGTCTCTACCCCAAAAACACGCAGTGCTGTGCCAACCGCTTACTTGTCTCCTGGTGGAAGTCATGTTATCATAACACAGAGGTGATACATCCATGGTCAGACCCATTGTAACCGATATTTTTTCTTTAAACCGCAAGGCACTTCCCGCAGGACGTGACGATCTGGACACCGCCCGCGACCTGATGGACACGCTTCGTGCCAACGCCGACCGCTGTGTCGGCATGGCCGCCAACATGATCGGCGTCAACAAACGCATCATCGCGATCAGTCTGAACGGCTTTCCGCTGGTGATGCTGAATCCCATGATTACCAAAAAGTCAAAGGAGACCTATGATACAGAGGAGGGCTGCCTGTCCCTGAAGGGCGTGAGAAAGACCGTGCGCCATGAAACCATCGAGGTAAGCTATCAGGATATGACCCTGCAGCAGCGCCGCCAAACCTTCTCCGGTTTCCCTGCCCAGATCATCCAGCACGAGGTGGACCACTGCGAGGGAATTTTAATATGAAAATCCTCTGTTTCGGCGATTCCAACACCTATGGCTACGACCCCCGCTCTCTTTTGGATGCCCGGTATCCTGCGGATGTCCGCTGGACAGACACCTTGGCCCGAGACACCGGCTGGACAGTCCTAAATGCCGGACAGAACGGCCGGGAAATCCCCTGCCGCCCCACAGAAACTTCCCGTATCACAGAACTGCTTTCCCGTGAGGCTCCTGATATTCTCGTGGTGATGCTGGGCAGCAACGATCTTCTCTGCCATCCTACCTTCGACGCGGAACAAACTGCCGCACGGATGGAATCGTTTCTGCGTACACTGCCGCCCGTACGAACCCTGTTGGTATCTCCGCCGCCCATGCAGCGGGGCGCATGGGTGTGCGAGGAGCGGCTGCTTGCAGAATCCGCCCGTCTGGCTGCGCAGTATGCCGCACTTGCCCGCAAGCTTGACATTTCCTTTGCCGATGCGGGACAATGGAACGTGGAATTGACCTTTGACGGCGTCCACTTCTCCGAAGCGGGACACCGCGCCTTTGCCGCAGGCCTTTTCCGTACTCTGATACTGTAAAAAAACACGCCATGCATCTGCATGGCGTGTTTTTATCATTCCTGTTCCACGGCATTCTCAATACCCGTAGAAGTAGCGGAAGAAGTCTTCAAAGGGATTGAAAGGGCTGCCGTACTGGTTTCCGTACTGCTGGCCGCTCTGGGGCTGCTGTTCCTGCTCCGTGGTCTGCTGATCGGCAGGCACGGCGTCAAAGGTCAGCTCCACTTCGATCTCCTCACCGAAGCGGTACACCGTCAGGGTGACGGCGTCGCCTGCGGCATACTTCTTTTTCACCGCGTTCAGATCCTCGAGGGATTCCACCTCGTGTTCATCCACCTTCAAAATCACATCGCCCATCTGCAGAGCCGCCTTCTCTGCCGCGCTGTCTTCCTCCACAGAGTAGACAAACACGCCGCTGGTAACATTAAACCGGTACTGATCCGCCATCTGCTCCGTCAGCGTACCGCCGTTAATGCCCAGATAAGGCTTGTTGGTAACAAAGCCGTTGGTCATGATATCCTCGATCATGGCAAATACATCGTTGATGGGGATGGCAAAGCCCAGCCCCTCCACGCTGGCGCCACTGCCGGAAGAGGAGTATTTGGCAGAAACAATGCCAACCACTTCTCCGTACTGGTTGAACAGAGGACCACCGGAGTTACCGGAGTTGATGGAGGCGTCCGTCTGGATCATATTGAACGGTGTGCCGTCCACATTGATGGCACGGTTCACGCTGGAGACCATACCGCCGCTCATGGAGAAGGTCAGCTCACCCAGCGGGTTGCCGATGGCCAGCACATGGTCGCCCACGTTGAGCGTGTCGCTGTCGCCCAGTGTGACGGGCTGCAGGTCCGCTGCTTCCACCTTGATAACCGCGATATCATAATCCTCATCGCCGCCCACATATTTGGCCTCGTGCTCATCGCCGTTATACATAGTGACTTTCACCGTCTCCGCATTCTTGACCACATGATAATTGGTGACGATATAGCCGT
>JAZRCP010000039.1:0-2954 GCA_045659825.1 Dysosmobacter sp.
CATACCGCCGTGGGAAGCACCGATCTTAACATTCAGCGCGGGATAACCGATGGAGTTACGGATCTGCTCGAAAGCACGGCCGGATGCGAACATAGCAAAGGAGGAAGCGAAAGGAGTCAGACCGGTTGCGGCCAGACCTGCTGCCACGCTCATCATATTGCCCTCGGCGATGCCGCAGTTGAAATGCCGGTCAGGGAATTCCTTCTTGAACACACCGGTCTTGGTGGAACCGGCCAGGTCGGCATCCAGAACCACCACATTGTCATGCTCGCGGCCCAGTTCCAGCAGGCCCTTGCCGTAACCTTCGCGGGTAGCGCTCTTCTTCATATCTGCCATATCACTTGCCCTCCAGTTCTGCCAGCAGAGCATTCAGCTCTTTCATGGCGATCTCGCGCTCGGCTTCATTGGTGGCCTTGCCGTGCCAGCCGGCATTGTTTTCCATGAAGGAAACATCCTTGCCCTTGACGGTCTTCATCACAATGGCGCTGGGCTTGCCCTTCACGGTCTTTGCCTCGTTCAGCGCGGCTTCGATCTGGTCGAAGTCATGGCCGTCGATGGCGATGACATGGAAGCCGAAAGCCACCAGCTTATCCACGATGGGGTAGGGGCTCATAACATCGGCAATGTTGCCGTCGATCTGCAGACCGTTGTTGTCTACAACGATGCACAGGTTATCCAGCTTGTAGTGAGCTGCTGCCATGCAGGCTTCCCAAACCTGGCCTTCCTGGATCTCGCCGTCACCCAGCAGGGTGTAGACGCGATTCTGCTTGCCGGTGTGCTTTGCGCCCAGAGCCATGCCGACAGCGGTGGAGATACCCTGACCCAGGGAACCGGTGGACATATCCACACCGGGAACCATGTTCATGTTGGGGTGACCCTGCAGATAGCTGTCAATATGACGGAAGGTGGGCAGATCTTCTACGGGGAAGAAGCCGCGGTTTGCCAAGGTAGAGTACAGGCCGGGAGTGGTGTGGCCCTTGGAAAGAACAAAACGGTCACGGCCTTCCCACTTGGGGTTCTTGGGATCGATGTTCATTTCCTTGAAGTACAGATAGGTGAACATTTCTGCTGCGGACAAGCTGCCGCCGGGGTGACCGGCCTTGGCACCGTAGGTGGACTCGATGATGCCCATACGGACCTTGCAGGCAGTGATCTGCAGCTGTTTCTTTTCGCTGAGAGTCATTCCATTGCCTCCTAAAAACTTGAATTTATATTGCGATATACCTTAACTGGTTTTTATCCGTAGATAGCATATCATGAAATGGCATATTTTGCAAGAGACTGACATGCACAAAAAGCACAAAAAGGGGCGCATAAAATTGGGAAAAAGCCATATTGTAATTCTGAATGCCCTTTGCTATAATAAAACAAAGGGAGCGATTCCCAATTTTTTGCTGGAGGTAATCCTATGAGCAACAAGTATGCCGGTACCCAGACTGAGAAGAATCTGATGGCCGCTTTTTCCGGCGAGTCCGAAGCCCGCAATAAGTACACCTACTTTGCTTCCAAGGCCAAGAAGGAAGGCTACGAGCAGATCGCTGCCCTGTTCCTGAAGACAGCAGACAACGAAAAAGAACACGCAAAGCTCTGGTTTAAGGAACTGAACGGCATTGGTGACACCGCCGAGAATCTGGGCGCTGCCGCCGCCGGCGAGAACTACGAGTGGACCGATATGTATGCCGGCTTTGCCAAGACTGCTGAGGAAGAGGGCTTCCCCGAGCTGGCTGCCAAGTTCCGCATGGTCGCTGCCATTGAAAAGCACCACGAGGAGCGTTACCGCGCACTGCTGAAGAATGTGGAGACTGCTGAAGTCTTTGCCAAGAGCGAGGTCAAGGTATGGGAATGCCGCAACTGCGGTCACCTGGTCGTCGGCACCAAGGCCCCCGAGATCTGCCCCACCTGCGCTCACCCCAAGGCTTATTTCGAAATCCACGCGGAGAATTATTAACAGACAGGAAGGGCAGCGTAAGCTGCCCTTCAGACTGTTTATAGAGGGAAATTGGGATTTATCGCTCCGTTTGGAGCGCGAAGCGCGAGGCTTCCCCTCGGGGGGAAGCTGGCATTTGCGAGGTACGAGCAAATGACTGATGAGGTGGTGTCGCAAAGCGACAAAATGGCAAAAATGCTGCTTCGCAGACCACCTCATCCGACCTCGCTATGCTCGGCCACCTTCCCCTCAAGGGGAAGGCTTTGGCGGCCTCCGGCCGCCGTCGCTCCAGATGAGCGACAATTTGCACACCATAACAGAGAGATAAACTGAAATTTTACATTCTTTGACACACTGCATTCTTGCAAGGGCAGCGCTTTTCCGGTGTTTCGAACAAAAGGCTTGCAAGGATCGGTCTTTTGGTGTATGTTTAAGAAAAGGAAAGGGGGCTATCCCATGATCAAGCGAGAAACCGGCATCGATATCCTGCGCTGTCTGGCACTGCTGTTCGTCAACGGCGTTCACGGCTTTCTGTACAACGGTTTTTACTATGAAGCGCAAATCGGTTTTTTGATGTGGGGCGCCAACAGCGCCAGATGGTTATTCTACTGCTGCAACTGTCTGTTCATGCTGATCACCGGGTATCTGAAATCCGGAAAACCCTACAAAAAAGGCTACTACCGCAGTCTGGGCACCATTCTGCTGGGCTATTTTCTGACCTGCGCCATCGCCTTTCCCATCCGCCACTTCTTCTTAAATGACCAACTGACCCTGTTCGGCTGGGTCGAGAAGCTGGTGACCTTCGGCAATTACGGCTGGTATGTGGAAATGTACATTGGTCTGTTCCTGTTGAGTCCTCTCCTGAATCTCCTTCTGGAAAAGCTGGAAACGGGAAAGCAGTATTGCTGGCTTCTTGGCAACATGCTGTTTTTGACAGCACTGCCCTCCATCACACCCATCAACATTATCCCGGATTACTGGACCAGTCTGTATCCGCTGACCATGTATGTCAAAGTCGGATCGTAGC
>JAZRCP010000040.1:0-8650 GCA_045659825.1 Dysosmobacter sp.
CTTCTTGTTCTCTTCGTCCATCTTGATGGCGCCGCAGCCGGAGACGCAGCACTTGCCCATGCCGCGGGCAACGACGGCTGAGTGAGAGGTCATGCCGCCGCGAACGGTCAGGATGCCCTGAGCGGCCTTCATGCCTTCGATATCCTCAGGAGAGGTCTCCAGACGGACCAGAACCACCTTCTCGCCGCGCTCGTTCCAAGCCTTGGCGTCCTCGGCGGTGAACACGCACTTACCGGTGGCAGCGCCGGGAGAAGCGCCCAGAGCCTTGCCGATGACCTTGCTGTTCTTCAGAGCGACAGCGTCGAACTGGGGATGCAGCAGGGTGTCCAGGGTACGGGGCTCGATCATGGCAACGGCCTTCTTCTCGTCGATCATGCCCTCGTCCACCAGGTCGCAGGCGATCTTCAGAGCGGCAGCAGCGGTACGCTTGCCGTTACGGGTCTGCAGCATGTAGAGCTTGCCATTCTCAACGGTGAACTCCATGTCCTGCATGTCGCGATAGTGGTTCTCCAGAATCTGGCACACATTTTCGAACTGTGCGAAAGCTTCGGGGAACTTGTCAGCCATCTCGCTGATGGGCATGGGAGTACGAACGCCTGCCACGACGTCTTCGCCCTGAGCGTTGGTCAGGAACTCGCCGAACAGGACCTTCTCGCCGGTGGCGGGGTTACGGGTGAAAGCAACGCCGGTGCCGCAGTCGTCGCCCATGTTACCAAAAGCCATGGACTGGACGTTGACGGCAGTACCCCAGGAGTAGGGGATATCGTTGTCGCGGCGGTACACGTTTGCGCGGGGGTTGTCCCAAGAACGGAAGACGGCCTTGACGGCGCCCATCAGCTGTTCCTTGGGATCGGAGGGGAACTCTGCGCCGATCTTGGCCTTGTACTCTGCCTTGAACTGGCCGGCCAGCTCCTTCAGGTCTTCGGCGGTCAGGTCGACGTCCAGGCTCACGCCCTTGGCTTCCTTCATCTCGTCGATCAGAGCCTCGAAATACTTCTTACCGACTTCCATAACGACGTCGGAATACATCTGGATAAAGCGGCGATAGCAGTCCCAAGCCCAACGGGGGTTGCCGGACTTCTTGGACAGAACTTCCACCACGTCCTCGTTCAGACCCAGGTTCAGGATGGTGTCCATCATGCCGGGCATGGAAGCGCGAGCGCCGGAACGGACAGAGACCAGCAGGGGGTTTTCGGTATCGCCGAACTTCTTGCCGGTAATGGATTCCATCTTCTCGATGTACTCCATGATCTCAGCGACGATGCCGTCGTTGATCTTCTGGCCGTCTTCATAGTACTGAGTGCAGGCCTCGGTGGTGATGGTGAAACCCTGAGGGACGGGCAGACCGATGTTGGTCATTTCAGCCAGGTTGGCACCCTTGCCGCCCAGGAGTTCGCGCATGTTTGCGTTACCCTCGGTAAACAGGTAGCAATACTTTTTGCTCATTTCTCGATTCCTCCGTTTTTCTTACTGTATCTTTAATAGAAAAAATAGAAAAATAACAATCCGGGTAAAGATACAAGGTTCAATTTTACCTATAACATTATAATGTTGGCATTATAAAAAAACAATACATAAAAAGCATAAGAAGAATGATTTTTTATAAACTATTTTACCAAAAATATAGCGAAATTTCACAAAGTGAAACAACAAAAAGTGTTGAACAAAAGGAAAGCGACTTTTCTTTTCTGTTGTTTTATGATAAGGTAGCTTGGAGAAAACCTTTCGGAAAGGAGACGCGGCATGAGCCTACTTGGACTGCCGGAGACAGAACCTCTGGCAAAGAGAATTCGGGATGCGGCGGACCGGGGAGCGCTGTCCCATGCACTGCTGCTGAGTGGCGCGGGAGACCTTGCCGCGGCTGCGCGGTATGCCGCTGCAGCCATGGAATGCACCGCGCAGCAGGGCAAGCCCTGCGGCTTGTGCGACGCCTGCCGCAAGGTGGCGGCGGACATCCATCCGGATGTGATTACCGTGCGGGATCCGGAGCATAAATACATCGCGGTGGATGTGGTGCGCAGTGTGCGAACGGATGCTTATATCCAGCCCAACGAGGGACGGCGGAAAGTGTATATTTTTCCGGACTGTTCTCTTTTGACGGAACCCGATCAGAATATTCTGCTGAAGGTGGTAGAGGAGGGCCCGGCCTACGCGGCGTTCCTTTTCTGCGCGGAAAACGCAAGTCAGGTGCTGCAGACCCTGCGTTCCCGCTGCATGGAGTGGAAACTGCAGCCGAAAACGGAAACCGCAGACGCAGCATCGGAAGCGGGCGAGGCGCTGTGTCGCGCCGTTGCTGCCCGCCGTCACGGCGTTGTGGCGGAGTTCGCCGCCCGCCGGGAAAAGAAGAAGCTGTCCCGCGAGGAACTGACAAGCATGCTGGCGTGGAGCCAGGGTGCGTTTGCCGCCGCCCTTTTGCTGCTTTACGGACAGGAACCGGAGGAAATTTACAGGGAAATCGCGCCATTCCTTGCAAAAAACTTGACAAAAACGCAAATCATGTCCACAATAGAACTGTTGCAAATGTATCATGGCGAATGCGCCTATAACGTTGGCTCCGGCCATGTGCTGGGTGCGCTTGCCGCTGAATTGGAGGGTATCCTTTGACTGAAGTCATTAGCGTCCGCTTTCGGGGCGGATGTAAAAATTATTATTTCGATCCCAAGGGCCTGCAGATCAAGATGGGCGATCAGGTCGTGGTAGAAACCGCGCAGGGCGCTGAGTTTGCCACCTGTACCGAGGGAAATCACGAGGTGGCGGACACCGCCATCGTACAACCGCTGTGCGCCGTGCTGCGCATGGCTACGGATAATGACCGCCGCACGGTGGAGTATAACCGAAAAAAAGAGAGCGAAGCCTTTGATATCTGCGAGAAGAAGATCGTGGAGCACGGGCTGGACATGAAGCTGGTGAATGTTTCCGCCAGTTTTGACGGCAACAAGATTATTTTCTACTTCACGGCGGACGGCCGTGTGGACTTCCGCGAACTGGTACGGGATCTGGCCGGTATTTTCCGTGCCCGGATCGAGCTGCGCCAGATCGGCGTCCGAGACGAGGCCAAGATGATCGGTGGCCTCGGCATCTGCGGCCGGCCCTTCTGCTGCTCTCAGTTTTTGGACAGCTTTGTGCCTGTGTCCATTAAGATGGCCAAGACCCAGAATCTCAGCCTGAATCCCACCAAGATCTCCGGCACCTGCGGCCGTTTGATGTGCTGTTTAAAGTATGAGCAGAATGCCTATGAGGACGCTGTGAAGCGGATGCCGAAGGTGGAGTCCTTCGTCCAGACGCCGGACGGTCCCGGCAACGTCAAGAGCGTGGACCTCCTGCGGGAGACGGTGAAGGTCAGTCTGGACAGCGCACCGGAGCCGCTGAAGAAATACCACAACTGCGAGGTTTGTGTCCTGCGCAACGGCAAGGGCAGCCGCGACGGCATCGAAATTCCTGACCGTCCTGCCCGCTATGTGGAGGAGAAGGAAGAGGAACTGTTCTCCACGCCCATCCTCGCAACCCCGTTTACCATGGATGAAGAGCTGGAAGAGG
The DNA here is from genome assembly GCA_045659825.1 of Dysosmobacter sp. Taxonomy (GTDB): domain Bacteria; phylum Bacillota; class Clostridia; order Oscillospirales; family Oscillospiraceae; genus Oscillibacter. The sequence continues at coordinate 3,538 of JAZRCP010000040.1, forward strand.
CGCTGGTCCGCGAGAAGATGGGCATTGAGGGCGGAGAGACCGGAAAGCCCCGCCGCCGTCACCGCGGCGGACGCCGCCGCCACAAGAGCGGCGGTGCGGAGCAGGCCAGGCCCGAACAGCAGAGCAGCGAGAAGAAGCCTGCTGAGAAAAAGGCAGAGAAGCCTGCCGCGGCGAAAAAGCAGGGCGGCGAGAAGCCTGCCGGCGAGAAGCCCCGTAAGCCCCGTCAGGCCAAGCCGGTTGAGAAGAAGGCAGAAAAGCCTCAGCAGTCTGCACCGGCCCCCAAGGCAGAGGGCGGCGAAGGCGGAGAAAAGAAGCACCGCCGTCCCCGTCACCGCGGCGGACGCCGCCACCATAAGGGCGGACAGGGGTCCGCACCCAAGAGCGAATAAGAGAGGCGACCCGCCGTCCGCATTACGGGCGGCGGGCTTTTTCGGAAAGGAAGACAGTCATGGGAAAGTTTGATGGCGTTTTGCTGGCCAGCGATTTCGATAATACTCTGATTTATACCGAGGGTGCTCTGCGTGCCGGAACGCCGATGCCGCCGCTGTCGGAGAAAAACCGCGCCGCGCTGGAATACTTTATGGCAGAGGGTGGCCGGTTTGCCATTGCCACCGGCCGGGCACTGCCGGCCTTTATCCGCTTTGCGGCGGGGGTGCCTATGAATGCACCGGGCGTGGTGTGCAACGGCGCGTCCCTGTATGACTTTGAGGCGGAAGCCTATTTGGAAAACGCGCTGCTGGACGGGCGCGTTCATGTCTGGGGACAGACACTGCTGGACCGTTTTCCGCAGGTGGCGGTGGAGGCCTATCACATCAACAACACCATCTATGCCGTCCGCCCCAATGCCATTACCCGCCAGCATGAACACCTGACCAAGGTGGCCGTCACGGAGGCGGAAAGCCTGACGAAGGTGCCGCAGCCGCTGGGAAAGCTGCTGTTTGAAGCGGAGCATGACGAGTTGCTGGCACTGGAGGCAGAGATGCGGGAACAGGGATATGCGGAGGACTACGAGCTGGTGTTTTCCACGCCGGTCCTGTTGGAACTGACGGCAAAGGGTGCCAACAAGGGCGGCATGGTCCGCCGTCTGGCGGAGCGGCTGGGCATTTCCATGGAGCATGTCTACTGTGTGGGCGATGAAGCAAACGACATCCCCATGTTGACCGTCGCTGCGCAGGGATTTGCACCCGCCAACTGCAAGGACGTGGTCCGGCAGTGCGGCGCCACCGTGGTGTCCGATTCAGAACACGACGCGCTGGCGGATGTGATCGCCATTTTAGATGCCAAATATGCGTGAAAAAAGCAGGAGAACGCTCCTGCTTTTTGCGTAATGCTTGAAAAAATACCAGACTTTGAGTAAACTACCCATAGTACGCCTGACCGCCGGTGCGCGGCGCAGGGCTTGTCTGGAGGCTGTATGCCCTTTTTAGATACGTTGTTTGGAAAACTGTTATTGACGTTCGGCATGTCCATGGTGCCGGTGCTGGAGCTGCGGGGTGCCATCCCTGCAGGCATCGCGGCGGGACTGCCGCCCGCGGCAGCCTTTGTCACGGCAGTCATCGGCAATCTGGTGCCGGTGCCGTTTATCATGCTGCTGATCCGCAGGGTCTTTGCGCTGCTGCGCAGAAGCCCTGTGCTGAATGAAAAAATTGACTGGCTGGAGAGCCACGCCCATCTGAAGGGGCGTGTGGTGCGCAAGTACCGCCTGCCGGGATTGATCATTCTGGTGGGCACCCCCCTGCCCGGTACCGGCGCGTGGACCGGTGCGCTGGTGGCTGCGCTGCTGGACATCCGCCTGCGGGACGCACTACCTGCCATCCTTCTGGGCCTTGTCATTGCCGGAGGCATTACCACCGCCGTGACCATGGGCCTGATTCATCTGTTTTGAAGAAAAAGCGGACAAAAGTCCGCTTTTTTTATCCTAGCGCAACGTCCAGCACCATCATGATGAGAAAACCGGTCACAAACCCACAGGTCCCCGTCCGGCTGTGGGCCTGGGGGATCAATTCTTCCACTACCACATACAGCATGGCACCGGCGGAGAAGCTTAGCAGCCACGGCATCAGCGGCTCTGCCCAGCCAGCGGCCAACACCACAAGGATACCGAACACCGGCTCTACGATGCCGGAGAGCATTCCGCTGCGAAAGGCCTGTGCGCGGGTTTTGCCTTCCTGCCGCAGCGGCAGGGAGATGGCAGCGCCCTCGGGGAAGTTCTGGATGCCGATGCCGATGGCCAGCGCCGCAGCACCGGCAAAATGCTCACCGCCTGCCGCCAGCGCGAAGGCGAGGCCTACCGCCATTCCCTCGGGAATGTTATGTAGGGTGATGGCGGTCATGAGCAGCGCGTTTTGCCGCCAGCGGTCATCGGTAGGGGTTTTGCGAAGGTGGGGCAGCGCACTGTCCAGCGCCGCCAGAAACAGGACTCCCAGCAGCATTCCTGCCGCCGCAGGCAGCCAGAGGGGGCGGATGCCCAGCAACTCTGTCCGCTCCATGGCGGGCAGCAGCAGGCTCCAGACGGAGGCTGCCGTCATCACGCCCGCAGCGAAGCCGAGAAGGGCCTTTTGAAAACGGGGACAGGGAGCACCTGAGAGAAAAAAGACCATGGCGGCGCCCAATGTGGTCATACCGAAGGTAAATCCGGTACCCAGCGCGGCCCAGCCAAGTGATTGCAGCATACGATCAACGCCTTTACCTTGATTCGGGCGGGAAAAGGCCCGTATGCCAGTATAGGCCAAAAGAAAAAACAGGTGACGAAAGTCACCTGTTTTCTGTTTGTAATCATCAATCGCTGCCCTTGTCAGTGGGAAGATAGGGGATGAGAGACTGCGCCAGCTTGTTGATGGGCATGGTCTGCAGGTAGATCCGGCCTGGGCCGGTGATGACCGTATTGAACAGGCCCTCGCCGCCCAGAAAAATGTTTTTCGCGCCCCGCACCGCCTGCACGGTCATGGAGCAGGTGGCGTCCATGGCTGCCAGATGGCCGCTGCTGACCACAATGGACTGGCTGGCGTCCAGATCGTATTCCACCACATGGCCGTCGAACTCGGCAAAGACGATGCCGTTGCCGGACGCCTTCTGCATGATAAAGCCCTCGCCGCCGAAGAAGCCGGTGCCGCCCCGATGCTGGAAGTGAATGGAGAGGTCCACGGTCGCTTCCGCTGCCAGAAAACCGCTCTTTTGCAGGATGATCTCCTGGCCGGGGCCTACTTCAAAGGGGCGAATACTGCCGGGGAAGCTGGAGGAGAATGCGATCAGGCCGGGGCCGCCCTGCGCGGTGTAGCGGTTCAAAAACAGGCTTTCGCCGGTAACCATCCGGCCCAGCACCTTTTTCCAGCCGCCGCCGGAGGTGGTCTCCATTTGCATGTTGGGGGACATCCAGCTCATGCTGCCGCCCTCGGTGATCATGGTTTCGCCGGCATTCAGATGGCAGACGACCACGGGCAGGGGGGTTCCGCCGATTTTGTATTCCATAGACAGGCTCCTTTCCAAATAAAAGACTTGCGCCTTTCCGGCAATTCGCTGACCAGAGCGCTGCCGGGAATCAGCACAGTACTTAAAACACTCCGCAATTTCTGAGGTTGCCTTATTTTATCATCCTTGGGCCCCGTTCACAAGCGGGATACTTGCATTTTGGTTTTTTCTGTGCTATGCTTTTTACAGAAAAAGGCACATACAATTGAAAAGACTCATATAATTTCGCAGAATGAAGGCGCGAAAGTTTCTACGGAGCAGCCAAATGCTCTACTATGGGTGTCTGTTGGGAAAGGGGAATATCCTGTCCGGCAGGCGCCTCTTTTCTTTTTGAGCCGCTGTTGAATGGAGGAGCCTTGTATGGCAATTACGATTTTGAAAGGCAACATCGTGTCCGCACCGGAATTGGGCAAACTGGATGTGACAGAGCACGGCTATCTGGTGGCCGAGGATGGGATCATTGTCGGTGTCTTTGCGCTTTTGCCGGAGCAGTATGCAGGTGCGCCGGTGGAGGACTGCGGCGATGCGCTGATCGTCCAATCCTTTGCGGATTTACATCTCCACGCACCCCAGTATCCCATGCTGGGTACCGGCATGGACCTGCAGCTGCTGGACTGGTTGAACACCTATACCTTCCCCACGGAGGCCCGTTTTGCGGATGTGGACTATGCGCGGGCCATCTACCGCCAGCTGGCGGCGGAGCTGATCTCCGGCGGCACCACGCGGGTGTGCATGTTCTCCTCCCTCCATACCGACGCTACGCTGATTTTGATGGAGGAATTGGAAAAGGCCGGTGTGACCGGCTATGTGGGAAAGGTCAACATGGACCGCAATGCAGCTCCCGGTGTGCTGGAGGAGACCACAGAGCAGTCCAAGGCGGAGACCCTGCGCTGGCTGGAGGCCTGCGGTCAGTTCCGGTACATCAAGCCCATGCTGACGCCCCGCTTCACCCCCTCCTGTACCGACGAGCTGATGGCGTTTTTAGGAAAGCTGTCCGTGGAGCGGAACCTGCCCGTCCAGTCTCACCTCTCTGAAAACCAGAAAGAGATCGCGTGGGTCAGAGAGCTGCATCCTGACTGCACCCAGTACTGGGAGACCTACGCCAAGTTCGGCCTGTGGGACGACCGCACGCTGATGGCCCACTGCGTCTGGTCCGATGCGCGGGAGCGCAAGGCCATGAAGGATGCCGGTGTTACGGTGGTCCACTGTGCCGACTCCAATGTGAATGTCTGTTCCGGCGCGGCACCGGTGCGGGTCATGCTGGACGAGGGAGTGAAGGTGGCGCTGGGCAGCGACATTGCCGGCGGCGACCATCTGAATATGTTTGATGTGGTGACCTCCGCCATCCGTACGTCCAAGACCGTCCATGTGCGGGACAACTGGGAGACGCCCTTCCTGACGGTGCCGGAGGGATGGTATCTGGGCACCTCTGCAGGTGCGGCCTATTTCGGAGAAAAGCCGGGCTTTGCCGTTGGAAACCCGCTGCACGCCATCGTACTGGCGGACGACGCCCTGCCCCAGCCCCATCCCCTGACCCCTGCCGAGCGGCTGGAACGCTGCGTGTACCGGCGGCAGAAGGATGGCATCCGGGCTGTCTGGAGCGCAGGCCGAAAAGTCTATACGGCAGAATAAGAGAAGAACAGAA
>JAZRCP010000041.1:0-2044 GCA_045659825.1 Dysosmobacter sp.
GTGAAGCAGATGACTGCCGTCTATGATCTGTTTGAACAGGTTGTGGAACACCTTCTGGGTCAGCTCAGCGCCATGGTGGTCACCGTCCACTGCGCACAGGGCTCGATTCGCATGCGTATTCAGGCCGGCTGCAAGGATACGAATCCCACTGGTTCCGACTTCTCTCTTGCAGGCGGCACGGTCACATGCGAAACCCAGGATGAAGACCTGATTGTTGAAGCGACCATCGGACAGGGAGGTGCTGCCAAATGACCTATGCCATCCTCCCCATGCCGCTGAAAACGACGATCGTGACATTCTTTTTCCTGACGATGGTGACGGGCATCTGTGCCATCATCTTTGTGGGCAAAAAGCAAGGCAGGGTCAAGCAGATCCTGCTGCCGGTCTGTACACTGGCTGTGTCTGCGATGATGCTGCTGTACACCTCCGTCATCCGGGCCGAACGCGCTCCGGCGCACATTCCTGCAGTTTCTCTCTGGTTTGAACAGCAGCCGGTGATCTTCCCCGTGCTGATTGCCGGTGCCATTGCAACTTTCTTTATCATGGTGATCACGGAGGAGTTCAAGCGTCGCAGGAACACCATCACGCCCTCCTCCGTCAAGGAAAGTCTCGACCAACTGGAAACCGGCTTGTGCTTCTCCCAGCTCAACGGCCTGGTCCTGCTGACCAACCACCGCATGAACGAACTGAGCCATACATTGTTTGACACAGCATTGCAAAACGCCAACCTGTTCTGGGAGACACTGGTCAGCGGCGAGACTGTGAACGGAACAATCCGCATAGCTTCGGGTGATCACCCGGAATTCCGCCTGACGGACGGCAACTTCTGGAGCTTCCGCCGCGACATACTGGACGGCGTCATTCAGCTGACCGCTGCGAATACGACTCGGCAGCATCAACTGGTGGGCGAACTTCAAGACAAGCACCGTGATCTGGAAGCCATGAACGCCCGTATCCGCAGCTATGGCGACAAGGTAGATGAGTACATCATCGCCCGCGAACGCCTGGAGACCCGTGTGAACCTGCACGGTTTCCTTGGTCAGGCATTGCTGATGACCCGGCACTACCTTCAGTATGAATCCGGCAATCCGCAAAAAATCATTGATATCTGGCAGCGTAACATCGACGTGCTGCGCATGGAAGCAGAACCACAGCAGGAAACGGACACGCTTGCGAGTCTGAAAAATGCTGCAAAGGCCATCGGCATGCAGGTGCATGTCAGCGGACGACTGCCCAAAAATGCACAGCAGCGCAAGTTTATCGCTGGCATCGGCGCAGAAACGTTGACCAATGCCGTCCGCCACGCAGGTGCAAAGCAGTTGTGGATTGATGTGGAAGAAACGGATAGCGAATATGTCATTCGTTATTCCAACGATGGCACGGTTCCAACCGGTCCGGTAACCGAAGGCGGCGGCTTGAGTACCGCCCGCAGAAAAGTAGAAGCGGCAGGCGGCCGGATGAAGATTGAAACTTCCCCGCGCTTTGTACTGACGATGATCTTTGAAAGAGAGGTGACGATGGATGTATAATGTACTGATCGTGGAAGATGATCCAATGGCCCGGAAGCTTCTGGAGATTTTCGTCAGCACCAGCGAGAAGTATCATCTGGTGCCTTCCCTGGACAGCGCTGCGATGGCTGAACTGTACTGCATAACCAATCAAGTAGATCTGGTGCTGATGGATGTCTGTACCGCGATGGACATGAGCGGCATTGAAGCAGCGGCAAAGCTGAAGAAGAATTATCCGGCGATCAAAATCATTATCATTACCAGCCAGCCGGAATACAGCTACATCGACCAGGCACGGAAGATCGGCGTGGAGAGCTTCTGGTACAAGGAGCCCACCGCCGAGGCGCTGCTGAAGGTAATGGACCGCACTATGGCCGGGGAATCTATCTATCCCGATTCTGCACCGGTGATTCGTCTGGGCGCTGCGCTGAGCGAGGATTTCACCGAACGCGAGCTGGAAGTGCTGCGCGAGCTGGTCAGCGGCAAGACCGACGCCGCGATTGCGGATACGCTGTGTCTGTCCGTCACCCGCGTGA
>JAZRCP010000042.1:0-3302 GCA_045659825.1 Dysosmobacter sp.
CGTCCTGGAACTGGACGACGCCAACGAGGAGATCGACCGCCGCAACGCTGCGGGTGAAACCCGCGAGGATGGCGAGCCTCTGCGCCACGCCACCGGTACCCAGCTGCTGATGGGTATCACCAAGGCCTCTCTGGCTACCGACTCCTTCCTGTCCGCTGCCTCCTTCCAGGAAACCACCAAGGTCCTGACCGAGGCTGCTATCAAGGGCAAGAGCGACCATCTGGTCGGCCTGAAGGAGAACGTCATCATCGGTAAGCTGATCCCCGCCGGTACCGGCCTGAAGGCATATCACACCTTTGCCGAGGAACTGGTGAGCGATAGCGAAGAGACCGTCGTTGAGGAAGAAGTTCCCGTTTTTGAAAACTGATTCTCCCATTTCTCCATTTAATAAAAGGAACGGCTGCTGAAAAGCGGCCGTTCTTTTTACAAAAAAACAGCAAAAAGACGGGAATTGGGAGAAAAACGGAGGGGTTTATTCAAAAAAATCCCCAAAAAGAAAAAAATTAAAATCCGCTCCCCGGAAGTACTTGACGATTGACAGGAGTAGTGATATAATTCCCAACTGCGCGGGTATGTTCCGCGAATTTTGCCATGCGATTCAGGAGGATTTCCCGTGATTTCGGAACTTGCTTCTCAGGAGAAAGTGATCGGTGTGAAGCAGTCCCGCAGAGCCATCCGGGAAGGCCGGGCCACGCGGGTATTTCTGGCGGATGACGCCGATCCTGCGATCACGGATCCTGTGGCAGAAAGCTGCAAAACCGTCGGTATTCCGGTGGAAACCGGCTACACCATGGCCCAGTTGGGCCAAGCCTGCCGCATCACTGTGGGGGCTTCCGTGGTGGCGCTTCTGTAAATTCTTTTATTTGTTTGTTTTTTTCGGAATAATCGTAAGATATTCCGCAAAAAATATAGGCTGTCCGCAAAAAGCGGCTGCCAAAATATGAAAGAAAGGAGAAATTCAATGCCTACTTTTAACCAGCTGGTCCGTAAAGGAAGAGAACAGGCTACCTACAAGTCCACTTCTCCCGCTCTGCAGCACGGTCTGAACACCCTGAAGACCAAGACCACCAATCAGCCCTCCCCTCAGAAGAGACGCGTCTGCACTGCCGTCAGAACTGCGACCCCCAAGAAGCCTAACTCCGCTCTGCGTAAGATCGCCCGTGTGCGTCTGACCAATGGCTACGAGGTCACCGCCTACATCCCCGGTGTGGGTCACTCCCTGCAGGAGCACTCCGTGGTTATGATCCGCGGCGGCCGTGTTAAGGACCTCCCCGGCGTCCGTTACCACATTATCCGTGGTACTCTGGATACTCAGGGTGTTTCCGGCCGTATGCAGAGCCGTTCCAAGTACGGCGCCAAGCGTCCTAAGCAGAAGTAAGATCTGCAACAATTTTTTGAAAGCTTTGCCGAATAGGTTTATATATATGTACAACCTCTTTGGCAGGCATTCACGGAAGGCTGCAATAATGCCTTTTGAGTACCTATGAGATCATAGAATTATTATGAAGGAGGGAAGCATAGTGCCCAGAAGAGGTAATGTGCCCAAAAGAGAAGTTCTGGCCGATCCCGTCTATGGCTCCATTCTGGTGACCAAGCTTGTCAACAGCGTCATGCTGGACGGCAAGAAGGGCGTGGCTCAGAAAGTGGTCTACTCTGCCTTCGACCAGATCAAGGAGAAGACTGAGAAGGACCCCGTTGAAGTGTTTACCCAGGCTATGGAGAATATCATGCCCAGCCTGGAAGTCAAGGCCCGCCGTGTCGGCGGTGCCAACTATCAGGTGCCCATGGAAGTGCGTCCTGCCCGTCGTCAGACTCTGGCTCTGCGCTGGCTGACCGCATATTCCCGCGGCCGCAGCGAGCGCACCATGGCTGAACGCCTGGCCAATGAGATCATGGATGCCGCCAATAACACCGGCGCATCTGTCAAAAAGCGTGAGGAAATGCACAAGCAGGCTGAAGCCAACAAGGCTTTCGCTCACTTCCGCTGGTAAGTTAGGAGAATCAATATGCCGAGAAAGACATCTCTTGAAAACACCAGAAATATCGGCATTATGGCTCACATCGATGCTGGCAAGACGACTACTACTGAGCGTATCTTGTTCTACACCGGCGTGAACTATAAGCTGGGCGAGACCCACGATGGTACCGCCACCATGGACTGGATGGCTCAGGAGCAGGAGCGTGGTATTACCATCACCTCCGCTGCTACCACCTGTTTCTGGTCTGGTTCTCAGCATCAGTTCCCCCAGACTCGAATCAACATTATCGACACCCCGGGCCACGTGGACTTCACCGTTGAGGTCGAGCGTTCCCTGCGTGTTCTGGACGGCTCTGTGACCGTTCTGTGCGCCAAGGGCGGTGTCGAGCCCCAGTCTGAAACCGTTTGGCGTCAGGCTGATAACTACAAAGTTCCCCGCATGATCTACGTCAACAAGATGGACATCATGGGTGCTGACTTCTACAACGTTCTGCGTATGATCGACGAGCGTCTGAAGTGCAATGCAGTGCCCATTCAGCTGCCCATCGGCGCCGAGGAGACCTTCAAGGGTATCGTCGACCTGGTGGAGATGAAGGCTGATGTCTATTATGATGACAAGGGTCAGGATATGCGTGTGGAGGAGATCCCCGCAGATATGGCTGATCTGGCCGCCGAGTATCGTGAGAAGCTGCTGGATGCCGTTTCCATGTTCGACGAAGAGATCATGGAGCTGTATCTGATGGGCGAGGAGATCCCTGTGGAGAAGATCCGCACGGCCATCCGTCAGACTACCATCGCCAACGAGTGCGTCCCCGTTGTCTGCGGCACCTCTTACAAGAATAAGGGCGTGCAGAAGATGCTGGATGCTGTTGTCGATTATATGCCCTCTCCTCTGGACGTTCCCGCCATCAAGGGCGTGAACCCCAAGACCGAAGAAGAGGACGAGCGTCCTTCCGACGACAACGCTCCCTTCTCCGCTCTGGCATTCAAGATCATGACCGACCCCTATGTGGGCCGTCTGAGCTTCTTCCGCGTGTACTCCGGCAGCCTGACCACCGGCGCTTCCGTGCTGAATGCTACCAAGAATCAGCGCGAGCGTATCGGCCGTATCCTGCAGATGCACGCAAACCATCGTGAAGACATTGAAGAGGTCTACGCCGGCGATATCGCTGCCGCTGTTGGTCTGAAGAACACCACCACCGGCGATACCCTGTGCGACGACAAGGCTCCCATCATTCTGGAGTCCATGGAGTTCCCCGAGCCCGTTATCCGTGTTGCCATCGAGCCCAAGACCAAGGCTGGTCAGGAGAAGATGACCATCGGC
>JAZRCP010000043.1:0-4432 GCA_045659825.1 Dysosmobacter sp.
CACCGCGACCTGCCCAAGCTGTATAACCAGTGGTGCAGCGTCATCCGCTGGGAGAAGACCTCCCGCCCCTTCCTGCGCCACCGCGAGTTCCTGTGGCAGGAGGGCCACACCATGCATGCCACCGAGGAAGAGGCCCGCGCAGAGACCATGCAGATGCTGGAAGTCTACGCCAAGTTCTTCGAGGATGTGCTGGCTATGCCTGTCATCCGCGGCCGCAAGACCGACAAGGAGAAGTTTAACGGCGCGGAGGAGACCTACACCGTGGAGTGCATGATGCACGATGGTAAGGCCCTGCAGTCCGGCACCAGCCACTACTTCGGCGACGGCTTTGCCAAGGCCTTTGACATCACCTTCGCAGGCAAGGACAACAAGCCTCACAATCCCCATCAGACCTCCTGGGGTTCCTCTACCCGCATGATCGGCGGCATCATCATGACCCACGGCGACGATAACGGTCTGGTGCTGCCTCCCCGCATCGCTCCCACACAGGTCATCGTGATCCCCGTGGCACAGCACAAGGCCGGCGTTCTGGATGCTGCCGGTGCGCTGCGTGACCGCCTGAAGACTGCCGGTGTCCGCGCCAAGATGGACGATTCCGACAACTCTCCCGGCTGGAAGTTTGCCGAGTACGAAATGAAGGGCGTGCCCCTGCGTATCGAGATCGGTCCCAAGGACATCGAGAAGGAACAGTGCGTCATCGCCCGCCGCGATACCGGCGAGAAGACCTTTGTGGCACTGGCTGATCTGGAAGAAACGGTGAAGAAGCTGCTGGACGATGTCCATGATAACATGTATGCCATGGCGCTGGCCAACCGCGAGAAGAACACCTTCGACATCAAGACCATCGACGAGGCCAAGGAAGTCATCTCCACCAAGGGCGGTTTCCTGCGCTCCAAGTGGTGCGGCGAGCTGGACTGCGAGCTGGCTATGAAGGAGAAGGTGGGTGTGTCCTCCCGCTGCATGCCCCTCGTGCAGAGCGGCGAAGAGGGCGTTTGCCCCGTCTGCGGCAAGCCCTGCAAGACCGACATCTACTGGGCGGTTGCATACTAATTATAATCATAAGAAAAGAACCCTTCTCCACGGGAGAAGGGTTCTTTTTTCGGGACTAAACGGGTTGACGGACAGTTCTGATTGCATATCCTTCGTGAATTGCCGAAACGGTTGCGATGGAGCATACGATGACGGAACTGTATCGAAAATCAATAAGGGGCAGAGTCAGCGGCAGGAGGAACAGAAGCAACCCTGTGAGTTTATTCAACGCCGTGTGCGGGGTAGTAAACGGTTTCCGATCAATGAAGTCTGATAGCATATTGCGGATTCGGATGACTGCAATCACGGCGAACCATACCCATACCCGGACGGGGATGGGGAGAACCGGCAGCCATTTTGCAAAAGACACTGCTGCAAAGATAAGGTCCGCGACTGTATCCAGCCTCGCGCCGGCTTCGCTGACGCTGTTTGTCTTTCTTGCAACGGCACCGTCTGCCATATCGCTCACTCCGCAAAGAAGGTAAAGGATGAAAAACGGCGAGGACTGAACCGGAAGAAACAGCAAGAACATACTGCATAGAATCCGACAGGCCGTGATGATGTTTGCGATTTGTTTTTTCATTTGGTTGCCTCTGTTTTGCGGTTTCCCGGCATAGATGTTCTCTGTTTATCAAGAGGGGGAGGAGCGTCGTTGCAGCAACGGCCCGGCAAAGTCCGGGCTACTTGGCGCTGTCAAGTGTTTCGGCAATGAAAGCAACATCAATACTTTGGTCAGACCCTACTTTATAAAAATATCCATTGTGGTTAATTTGATATCCGTTTTCATCGGTTATGGAGATTGCTGCGATTTGTTTATCCTCTGCATCGACCCATGTCAGTGTATAGGCATAGCCTTTCACGCCTTCGGCGCTTGCTGTCTTTTCAAATCTCAACGAGTTTATATTCTCCGTGATACCCTGAATGAACGCTTGGTCGGAAATCGTTGCCTTGTCACCCGTGAGACCGGACATGATTCTGATTTTGCTTGCCTCGCCAATATCAAATGTCATCTTTCGATCGGCGCAACCCATCAGACTCAGCACACATACCAGTGCTAAAACGAAAGCTGTTAACTTTTTGATACGATCATGCTCCTTTGAAATGTGTATTTGCCTTTTAAACGATTCTACCATATGTTTTTGCGCCTATCAACGCTTGAAGAAGTCGTTGAGGATTCCTTCGGGTACGAGCAGGACAACAAGAAGGGAAGCGGGGGCCTTGCAAGGGGCGGTGGGGTCTGCTACAATAATAAAAACGAATGAAAACCGGCCCGGCCGGAGAAAAGAGGAACTGAGATGCGTACTTATCAGTCCGGAAGAGCGTTTGCGGAGGAAAAGGACCGGCAGGATGTGCTGGCCCACCTGCGGGAGCATTTCTATACGAAGGAAAACCAGATCTATATGGACGGCAACTCGCTGGGGCTTTGCTCCAGAGATGCGGAGGCGGCGGTGCTGCGGGCACTGGAAGACTGGAAGACCCACGGCATCAACATCTGGACCGGCGCGGAGACCAACTATTTCCTGTACCACGATGTCATCGGCGCCAAGATCGCCCGTCTGATCCACGCCAGGCCGGAGGAAGTGACCGTCTGCGGCAACACCACCATGAATGTGCACCAGTGCATCGCCACGTTCTGGCAGCCCACGGCGGAAAAATACCGTATCGTCATTGACGCGCTGAACTTCCCCACGGACCGTTACGCCGTTACCAGTCAGATCGCATCCTGTGGCATGGATCCGGAGCAGGTGCTGAAGGTGGTGGAGAGCCGTGATGGCAAGACCCTCGATGAGGAAGACCTGATTGCTGCCATGACGGAGGATGTGGCGCTGGTGCTGCTGCCCTCCGTGCTGTACCGCAGCGCCCAGCTGCTGGACATGAAGCGCCTGACGGAGGCTGCCCATGCACGGGGCGTCCTGATCGGCTTCGATCTGTGCCACAGCATCGGCAACATCGACCACGACTTTGCGAACATTGACTGTGACTTTGCCCTGTGGTGTAACTATAAATATCTCTCTGGCGGTCCCGGCGCCATTGCCGGACTGTATATCAACCGCCGCCACTTTGCCCGCGGTCCCGGCCTTGCGGGCTGGTGGGGCAACCGGAAGGACACCCAGTTTGAACTACGGGATGGCTTCGAGCCTGCAGGGAATGCCGGAGGTTGGCAGACCGGCACCGGCTCTGTGCTGAGCCTTGCGGGCGTGGACGGTGCACTGAATGTCTACGATGGCGTGGAGATGGCGCAGGTGCGGGAGAAGTCTCTGGATCTGACCGCCTATCTCATGTATCTGATCGACACGGAACTGGCCGGTTACGGCTTTACCATTGGCAATCCCAGAGAGGATGCTGTTCGCGGCGGCCATGTGGCGCTGGAGCATCCCGAGGCGGCCCGTATCAACGAGGCGCTGAAGGCGGCGGGCGTGGTGCCGGATTTCCGGTATCCCAACGTCATCCGTCTGGCGCCGGTGCCGCTGTATGTGCGGTATGCGGATGTGTACGATCTGGTGGAAATTCTGAAAACCATCATGGACACCAAGACCTACACGGCCTACGAGAACAAGGCGGGCACGGTGGCCTGAGGCCATCAACAACCGCTGGAATTTTCTGCAACGGGAAGGTTGGACAACCGTTGGCGGCTTTGCCGCCTTACGGGTGTCGCATGCCCCTTGCGGGTAAAGGGTGTGCGCGGGAAACCCAGGAGGGGTGTCCTGTGCGATTGAAATCATAAGGTTCCGAAACTTTTTAGAAGTTTCGGAACCTTGCTCAGCGGGGAGAAAAGACTTTTTCAACACGCTGAAGGAGCGGGGGAGACCTCGCTTCCTTTTTGGGTAGACCCCAGATTTAGGGGCAGAATGAGGGCAAAACACCACATTTTTGATACGGAAAATGCGTCCAAAAATTTCTGAAAAAAATTATGAAAAACAGAGAAATTTCTCTTGACATGGAGAAATAATTCTTTTATTATAAGAGGGTCCGCGCGGGAAAACTGCGCGCGGAAACTGCGATGAACCGGGAGATTGCTCCGCAAGGAGGTAACTTTCGGGGAGTATGTCCGATAATCGGGCGGCTGAGATAGATCTGTACGTTGCGTATATCGCCACGCCATGATCAGTTACCGGCCGGATTGTGTCCTGAGCCGGTATTTTTCATGAGCAGGAATGATACGCACGGATAAGCGTATAGAAAACTTTCTCTCGCCGTAGGTCGTCGAGACTCAGAAAACAACCTACGAAACATTGGAGGAAACAAACCATGGCACAGAAAGAAATGATCCGCATTCGTCTGAAGGCCTATGACCATCAGGTCATCGACCAGAGCGCAGAGAAGATCGTCGAGACCGCCAAGCGCACCGGCGCTGAGGTTTCCGGCCCCATCCCTCTGCCCACCAAGAAGGAAATCGTCACCA
>JAZRCP010000044.1:0-2549 GCA_045659825.1 Dysosmobacter sp.
GGTCAGCAGCGTGCCGTGGTGCGCACCCAGACGGAAGGTCTGCATACGGCCGTTTTTCAGGACGTAGCCGGAGATTACGCCCGCGGCAGTCTCAGCGGCCACGCCACATTCGCGGCAGGCGGCATAGGCGGCCAGAATGTTATAGACGTTGTAAATGCTGCGGAACGCCAACTGGACGGAAATGCCGCCGTCGATGGTCAGCAGGCCGTTTTCCAGATCCACAGCGGTAGCGGTGTAGTCGGTGGTGTGCTTGGCGTGACCGCAGGCGGTGCAGCGGTAGGCACCGATGTGGTTGTAGTGGACGTAGTCATAGGTCATGGGTGCATGGCACGCAGGACAGTGGCTGCCGTCACGATAGACGCCGGTGGGGGCATCGGTGGAGATGGCGCACTTGTCCAAACCGAACCACTTCACCTCTTTGGCGCCGCGGGCAAAGCAGGAGGAGAGGGGGTCGTCTGCATTCAGAACCAGGCGGGTGTCGGGATGCAGGGCGGGAAGAATGGCGTCATATACCCACTCGGGGTGACCGTTGCGGGTCAGCTGGTCGCGGTACAGGTTGGTGACCACGAACAGGGTGGGATGGAAAAACTTAAAGCTGTGGGCGGCGTAACGCTCATCGGATTCGATCAGCAGTACGTCCGCATGCACCTTACCGGAGAGGGTGGCGTGGGACAGCACCAGCGTGGTGACACCCTCGATCTGGTTGGAGCCCTCTTCGTTGTAGACCACGGTTTTTCCTGCGGCGCGCAGAATGGCGGCGATCATCTCCACAGTGGAGGTCTTGCCGTTGGAGCCGGTGACGGCGATGATATGCTGGGGCAGGTTCACCCGCCGCAGAATATCAGGGCAGATTTTTAGTGCGTATTTTCCAGGCAGGCTGCTGCCCTTGCCTACCAACTTGCCCACAAGGCGCAGTACCTTGCAGACCACGATGGCCAAAAATGTTCTCATGTTGGTTCCTCCTTACTGGGCGGTTTCGGCAAGAAACTGCCATACCGCCTCGTTGAAGTCGGCAGGATTCTGATTGGCGCAGTCGTGTCCACCGGAAATGACGGCCAGACGCGCGTTAGGGAGAGATGCGGCAATGAGCCGGGTGTGTTCTTCCTGAATGATGTCCTGATCGCCCACGATTACCAGTGCGGGCATGGTCAGGTCATGCAGGGCCGCGGGGTCAATATGGGGCTCGTAGATCATCAGTTCCAAAAGCTGGGACTCTTTTTGGGCCTCCGGGGTGTCGGATTGTTTGGCTGCCTCGTAGCTGTCCCAAAAGGATTGCAGCAGCCATGGTTCCAGTCCCTCGGGGTAGAGGTTGGCGGCATTCAGAATCAGCCGTTTGACCCGCTCCGGATGCCGCAGGGCAAACAGCAGGGCGATGTTGCCGCCATCGCTGAAACCCAGAAGGTTTGCGGATTCGATCTCGTGGGCGTCCATGAAGTGGAGCAAATCCTCGGCAAACTGGTCGAGGGTGAACGGGGCGGTGCCTATGGGTGAGCCGCCGTGGCCGCGGGTATCGATGGCACAGACCAAAAATTCGCAAGAAAAGTCCTCCAGCTGGTGGACGAAATAGCTTCCGTCTTCGCCGTTGCCGTGGAGAAGCAGCAGCGGTTCGCCGCTGCCGCGGCAGGTGTAGTGCAGTTGTATATCCATGCTTCTTCGCCTCAGCGTTCCAGATAGATCATCAGTGCTGTTACATCCGCCGGAGACACGCCGGAAATACGGCTGGCCTGTCCCAAATCCAGCGGACGCACCTGACTCAGCTTTTCCCGTGCCTCCAGACGCAGGCCCTGAATGCCGTTGTAGTCCAGATCGGCAGGCAGTTTGTGGCGCTCCATTTTACGGAAGTCCTCCACCTGCTTTTGCTGGCGCTGGATGTATCCCTCGTATTTGACTGAGATCTCCACCTGCTCCCGCACGTCTGCCGGAAGCTCCGGCCGGGCGGGGTCAAAGGGGGCAAGCTCGTCATAGTGCAGCTGCGGACGGCGCAGCAGTGCGATCATGGGGCAGCCGTCGGTGACATCCGCGGTGTCTTTTTCAGCGAGGAAGGCAGACAGCTCCGCAGAGGGAGAAGCGCCCACATGAGTCAGACGGTGAATCTCCCGCTGTACGGAGGCGTATTTTTCCTCCACGGCGCGAAGCTGGTCTTCGGAAATCAAACCGATCTCATAGCCGCGGCGGGTCAGCCGCTGATCGGCGTTGTCCTGCCGCAGCAGCAGGCGGTATTCGCTGCGGGAGGTCATCATGCGGTAGGGCTCGTTGGTGCCCTTGGTTACGAGGTCGTCGATCAGGGTACCGATGTAGGATTCGCTGCGGGAGAGGATGAAATCGCTTTCGCCCCGCAGCTTGCGCACGGCGTTGACGCCGGCCACAAAGCCCTGCACGGCGGCCTCCTCGTAGCCGGAGGAGCCGTTAAACTGGCCTGCGCCGTACAAGCCGGAGATCTGCTTCGTTTCCAGCGTGGCGTGGAGGGCCAGCGGATCGATGCAGTCATATTCAATGGCGTAGGCGGGGCGGGTCATGACGGCGCGGCGCAGACCCGGCACGCTGTGGAG
>JAZRCP010000045.1:0-5153 GCA_045659825.1 Dysosmobacter sp.
CTGCATGAACGTCTGCCCCCGCCACCTGATCTCTTCTGTTGGCGTGTCCAAGAAGGTCCATGTCATGTGCATGAACCAGGCTAAGGGCAAGGCTGCTATGACCGTCTGCGACAACTCCTGCATCGGCTGCGGCCTGTGCGAGAAGGAGTGCAAGAAGGACGCCATCCACGTTGTCAACGGCTGCGCCGTCATCGACTACGAGAAGTGCGTCAACTGCAAGCTGTGCACCAAGGTCTGCCCCCGTGATGCCATCCTCCCCGTCGCTACCGCTGAGGAGAAGGCCAAGTACAAGGAAATCAAGAAGGCTCAGGCTGAGAAGGCTAAGGCCGCTGCCGAGGCTGCAAAGGCTGCTACTGAAGCTCCCAAGGCTGAGTAATTTCCGCTTTCTTAAAAACGCCCGAATCTTTGGATTCGGGCGTTTTTTCTATTGCCTTTTGGAGAAGAAAGGACTATCATGGGAACAACGAAGGCAGAGTAGAAATACACGTGTATCTTCGGCGCACCGCGCCGGAGGAAGTGCCGGAAAAACGGGGAGTTGTTTTCCGGACGAAAGGGCTGGGCCCGCAGTGTGTGTTTCGCATCCCGCTGCCGCATATGGGATCGACAGATGACTTCCTTTGTGCGGCGTTCCGTTTCGGACTGCCGAACCACAAAAGGAGGTCTTTTTATGTCTAAATTCAATGCCAGACGGATTTGCTACATTGCCCTGCTGGCGGCCATGTACTATGTGCTGAACCTGCTGGAGATCCGGACACCGGGTAACCTGCATGTCACCTTTGACGCGCTGCCCGTGATGGTCAGCGCGCTGCTGGTGGGATCGCTGGATGCGGCGCTGGTCGCCTTTTTCGGTGAACTGCTGAATCAGATCACCAGCCCCTACGGCATTACCGCCACCACTCTGCTGTGGGTGATGCCTCCGGTGATCTACGCGGTGATCATCGGCCTGACGGCCAAGCGGCAGGGCAAGGGGGCGCTGGAATGCCGCCCGGTGGCCTGTTATGCGGTCTGCATTCTGGCGGCGCTGGTGCGGACAACCGCCAACACGGCGGTGATCTGGCTGGACAGCGTGATTTACGGCTACTATTCCTTTGCGCTGGTGTTTGGCGCGGCCGCCATCCGCTTTGTGACCGGAATCCTTGCGGCGGTGCTGGTCGCCACGGCGGCCATGCCGCTGGTCAAGCTGCTGCGCCGGCAGAATTTTATGAAGTGAGAGAGTGCTATGACCGGACAGGAAGCCATTGCATATATTCATTCCTTTCAGTGGGAGAAGCATGAACCCGGCCTGCACCGGATGCGGGAATTGCTGCATGCACTGGGGGACCCGCAGCGGGAATTAAAATTCATCCATGTGGCAGGTACCAACGGCAAAGGCAGCACCTGCGCCATGCTGGCGGCTGTTTTGCAGGCGGCAGGCTACCGCGTGGGCCTGAACACCTCGCCTTATATCGTGACATTTCACGAACGGATTCAAGTCAATGGGCGCATGATTTCCAATCAGGCGCTCTCGGAACTGGTGGAACGGGTGCGGCCGGCCGCGGAGGCGATGGCGGAGCATCCGACGGAGTTTGAGCTGATCACTGCCATTGCCATGCTGTATTTTAAGGAGCAGAACTGCGACATCGTGGTGCTGGAAGTGGGGCTTGGCGGCGAATTGGATGCGTCCAATGTGATTGATTGTCCGGAGGTGGCTGTCCTGACAGCCATGGGACTGGACCATACCGCCATTCTCGGGCCTACCATGACCGATGTGGCTCGAGCCAAGGCGGGTATTATCAAGTGGGGCGGCGCTGTGGTCAGCTATGGAGACTGCGCAGAAGCAGATACCGTGTTTCGGACGGTATGCGCAGAGAGATACGCATGCCTGCGGGAAGTGGATTTTTCCAGACTGCAGCAGACGAAGCCCTCATTGGCGGGAGCGGAGTT
Organism: Dysosmobacter sp.; assembly: GCA_045659825.1. Lineage (GTDB taxonomy): Bacteria > Bacillota > Clostridia > Oscillospirales > Oscillospiraceae > Oscillibacter. The sequence continues at coordinate 1,924 of JAZRCP010000045.1, forward strand.
TACATTTGTGCCCTATCAGCCGCTGCAAATTTCGCTGGCGGGCGTGTATCAGACCCGTAACGCCGCAACGGCGATCACTGCGCTGGAGGCACTGCGGGAGAAAGGCTGGGTCATTTCAGACGAAAGCATTGCCTGCGGCCTTGCGGCTGCCCGTTGGCCGGGGCGGTTTGAGGTGCTGCGGCAGGAACCTCTGTTTTTGCTGGACGGCGCCCATAATGCCCATGGCATGAAAGCCGCGGAAGAAAGTCTTCGTGCACTGCTTCCGGGGCAGAAGCCGGTGATGGTGCTGGGAATTTTGGCGGACAAGGATGTGCCGGACATGCTGAACCTGCTGGCACCGCTGACAGAAAAGGCGTTTGTGATCCGGCCGGACAGCCCCCGCGCTCTGGATGTGGAGATCCTCTGCGCCATGCTGCAGGAGCGGAATGTGGAGGCGATCCCCTGCGAAACGGTACAGCAGGCGGTACGAAGCGCGGTGGAAACCGGAGAACCGGTTTGCGCCGTTGGCTCTTTGTATTTGTCGGGCGCGATCAAAGAGGCGGTTGCTGCCATGGAGCAGAAATCCGAAGGATGAAGCATATCAAAAAGGAACCGCTGAAAAGCGGCTCCTTTTTTGCTTTTCGTGGAAGGACAGTTAAATTCTGCTTTTTGTTCACAAATTGTTTATTACCCATCCCATTGACATTGTTTGACTATGGTGGTAAACTGCGTTTAGCACTCAGGGGAAGCGAGTGCTAAAACCTCGCGAACTGAGAAAAAGGAGCCCTTGTGGAACTGACAGGTCGAAAAAAACAAATACTGAAAATCGTAGTGGATGACTACATCCACACGGCTGAGCCGGTGGGCTCCAAAACCATTGCAGCCCGTATGGCTGGGAAGGTCAGCTCCGCCACTATCCGCAACGAGTTGGCGGATCTGGTGGATCTGGGATATCTGGAGCAGCCCCATACTTCCGCGGGCCGGATTCCTTCCCCCAAGGGCTACCGCCTGTACGTCAATGAATTGATGGAACAGCAGAAGCTGTCGGTTGCGGAAACAGAGAAGATCAACCAGTCCCTCCAGATCAAGATGGAGGAGATGGACCGGGTGATCTCGCAGGCAGGCCGCGCGGTTTCTTCCTATGTGAACTACCCCACCTACATGGCGGCCGCCCGCAAAAAGAGTATCGCTGCCAGACGCTTTGAACTGCTGCCGGTAGACGAACACAGCTGCATCGTTGTGATGATGATGGACGGCAATCGGGTGAAGAGTCAGCTGCTGCGCATGCAGTTGAAGGTGGACTTGGAGCAGATACCCGTGCTGGTTAACCTGCTGAACACCCATTTCACCGGCATCTCCACCGAGGAGATGAATCTGCGGCTGATGGATGTGGCAGAACAGGTCCCGCCGCAGGTATTTTTGCTGCTGAGCCAGACCGTAGGATATGCGGTGGAACAGCTGGAAGACGCCGGACACCGGGAGATCTACACCGCCGGAGCCAGAGAATTGCTGAAGCTGCCGGAGTTCCGGGACGCCGACAAGGCCCACGAACTGATGAGCTTTTTAGCCGACAGCAAGGAGAACCTTCCTGTGCCGGATGAGGGGACCATGAAGATCCTGATCGGTCCGGAAAACGTCAACGATGCGCTGAAAGACACCAGTGTGGTGGTCGCAAGCTATGATATCGGGGACGATATGAGAGGCCTGATCGGCGTGGTCGGCCCCACGAGAATGGATTACGCAGCGGTCGCTGCCCGACTGAGCGGCTTTGCCGACGGACTGACGCGGCTGTTTGGAAAACAGGGATTACCCCCGAAGGAGGATATCAACCAATGAGCGAAGAGAACAAGCAGCCGATGGCGGAGGAAACGCCGGAGACTGCTCCGCAGGAAGCCCCTCAGGCAGAAGCTGCCGAAGGTGCCGAAAAGCCTGCCAAGGGTAAGAAGAAAAAGGAGAAGGGCTATACCTTCACCCGTGAACAGGTAGAGCAGATGGAACTGGCCGTGAAGCAGCTGGATTCCGTGAAGGATCAGTTCGTGCGGCTGACGGCCGAATATGACAACTACCGCAAGCGTACCACCAAGGAAAAAGATAATATTTATCAGGACGCCAAGGCGGATACCATTAAAGCGTTCCTGGATGTATATGATAATTTAGAGCGTGCCGCAGCCGCCGAGGGTGGTGAGGACTCTCCCCACAAAAAGGGTCTGGAGATGATCTTCCAGCAGTACAAGACCATTCTTGAAAAGTTGGGTGTCAAGGAGATCGAAGCCAAGGGCCAGCCCTTTGATCCCGAGAAGATGAACGCCGTGATGCACATCGATGATGAGGCCTTCGGCGAAAACGAAGTGGCGCAGGTATTTCAGGCGGGCTTCGAAATGGGTGACAAGGTCATCCGCTACGCCATCGTACAGGTGGCCAATTGAATTTGCAGTAAATAAATTTGAAATAGATTCTGGAGGAAACAATTATGTCTAAAGTGATCGGTATCGACCTCGGTACAACCAACTCCTGCGTGGCCGTGATGGAAGGCGGCGAGGCAGTCGTCATTGCAAACGCAGAAGGCAACCGCACCACCCCCTCTGTCGTGGCCTTCTCCAAGACCGGCGAGCGTATGGTGGGTCAGGTCGCCAAGCGTCAGGCTATTACCAACCCCGACCGCACCATCGCATCCATCAAGCGTGAGATGGGCAGCGACTACAAGGTGGCCGTGGACGGCAAGAACTATACTCCTCAGGAGATCAGCGCCATGGTGCTGCAGAAGCTGAAGGCTGACGCTGAGGCATACCTCGGCACCACAGTCACCGAGGCTGTCATCACCGTTCCCGCTTACTTCACCGACTCTCAGCGTCAGGCTACCAAGGATGCCGGCAAGATCGCAGGCCTGGATGTGAAGCGTATTATCAACGAGCCCACCGCAGCCGCTCTGGCCTACGGTGTGGATAAGGAGCAGGCCCAGAAGATCATGGTGTATGACCTGGGCGGCGGTACCTTCGACGTTTCCATTCTGGAGATCGATGACGGCGTCATCGCGGTTCTGGCTACCGCCGGCAACACCCGTCTGGGCGGCGACGACTTCGACAAGTGCGTCATGGATTGGATGGCCGCTGAGTTCAAGAAGACCGAGGGTATCGACCTGACCGGCGACAAGGTCGCCATGCAGCGTCTGAAGGAGGCTGCCGAGAAGGCCAAGATCGAGCTGTCCGGTGTCACCACTACCTCCATCAATCTGCCCTATATCACTGCCGATG
>JAZRCP010000046.1:0-12875 GCA_045659825.1 Dysosmobacter sp.
CACGCCCGAGCGGGCGGAACATTGCTATTCTATCAGGCAAAGCTTCATTTGTCAACTACTTTTTTCATCTTTTTCAAGATTTCTTTTTCAGTCGCCGACATCCGTTCTCCTGCGAGACAGCTTTGTTAGAATACCAAACCACCGCTAAAATGTCAACACCTTTTTTCGAGTTTTTTAAAAAAGTTTCCCGCACGCAAAACGCGTGCGGGAAACAGAGTTTTGTATTATTATAATGTATCGCTTACTTCTCGTTGACCTCGTCGAAAATCTTCACCAGTTCAGCCTCAGGAGCGGGCGTAGCAAGGCTGACAATGACGATCACAATGGAAGCCACCACGAAAGCGGGCAGCAGCTCATAGATGCCGAAGACGCCGCCCAGCTTGGCAATGCCAAACTTCCAGATGAAAACCATGGCGCCACCGACAATCAGACCAGCCAGAATGCCCTGACGGTTGCTGCGTTTCCAGAACAGTGCAAAGAGGATAGCAGGGCCAAAGGTGGCACCGAATCCAGCCCATGCGAAAGAGACAATCTGGAACACGCTGCTGTTGGGATCGGTAGCAAGGAAGACAGCAATGACAGCAATAACAATAACCGTCAAACGGGCGATCAGCATATTCTGCTTGGCAGTCAGCTTGACGCCAAAGGTATCCTGCACCATATTTTCAGAAAATGCAGAAGCGGCAGCCAGCAGCTGGGAATCAGCCGTGGACATGGTGGCAGCCAGAATACCGGCCAGGATCAGACCGGCAACGATAGCTGCCAGGGGGCCATAGGTAGACAGCAGATTTGCGATCTGGACAACAATAGTCTCAGAGTTGCTGCCTTCCAGTACAGGAATACCACCAGCCTTGGAAACGCTGTAGCCGATCATACCGATGCAAACAGCAACCGCCATAGAGATTACGACCCAGATGGAAGCAATACGGCGGGACAGTTTCAGCTCATTCTCATCACGAATGGCCATGAAGCGAACCAGAATATGGGGCATGCCGAAATAACCCAGACCCCATGCAAACATGGAAGCAATGTTCAGCAGGCTATAGGGCTTGGCGGCACCGTTGGACACGTCGTGGATCTCGGTGAAGCTGAGGTAGCCGGGCAGAGCCTGTGCATTGGCAACGACCACATCCAGGCCGCCAGCCTGATTGATGCTGAAAACAACAATGACGACCAGCGCGCAGGTCATAATAACAGACTGGATCAGGTCCATGGTGGCAACCGCGCTGAAGCCGCCCACGGAGGTATAGCTGATGATAACAATGGCACCAATGATAACTGCCACCATGTAATCCCAGCCGAACAGGCTGTTGAACAGCTTGCCGATGGCTGCCAGACCGGAAGCCACGTAAGGCACGAAGAAGATCAGGATGATCAGGGATGCGATGCACATGATGACCGGTTTCTTCTCACCGTAGCGCTTGGAAATGAAAGAAGGAATGGTAATGGCATCCAGCTTCACGCTGTAGCGGCGAATCTTCTTCGCCACCAGCAGGAAGTTCAAGTAGGTGCCCACAGCCAAACCAATAGCGGTCCAACCAGCATCGGCAACGCCGGACAGATATGCCACGCCAGGCAGACCCATCAGCAGCCAGGAGGACATATCGGAGGCCTCAGCACTCATGGCCGTGACCAAGGGGCCCATGCCGCGACCGCCCAGATAGAAGCCCTCTGCGCTCTTCTTGGAACGACGGCCAATCATAATACCGGTAACGATTACGAAACAGAGGTACAAAATAATCGTACCCATAATAAAGACTTGTGCGGTTGTCATAGTATTTCTCTCTCCTTTGCGTATCAATGGTAGACATCATACCACATTCTTTTTCAGAATGAAATAGAGAACGGAGTATAGAATGTATTCTATACTCCGTTTTTCATATATTTAATATTTCCCTTGATCTTCAACAGTTTTAATATAGACGTTTTTTAGTATACAAATTTACATGAAAAATAAAATGTTATTCTTCACCAATCGCTTGCGCCCGATAGCTCTCCAAAAACATAGGCGTAACACTGTCTGTATACGCTACCAGAGAGTACTCCCCACCAGAAAGGCACCAGTCATACAGCAGCGCACGCTCCCACATGGCATAGGCCTTTACGATCTCATTGACGGTCCGGTCCGCGCGCAACTGCCCCTGCTTCTGTCCCTCGCCAATGATCTGGCGCAGTAATTTAAAATAGGTGCGGTTGCGGTCCAGCAGATGCTTCTCTCCGCGGGCCAGCAGCTGTGTGGACAGCAGCCGGGCCAGCAGGTCCATAGAGATGCCGCCGTCGATCATAGCGAACAGTTCGTGATTCAGATAGATCAACTTTTCCATGGCATTCAGCGCAGGATCCATAGTTCCCAGCAGCTGCTCATACTTTTCATCAAACACGTAGGCCAGCGTGCCCAGCAGGGCGTCCTTGCCGTCAAAATAGTGATAAAAGGAACCCTTGGAGGTTTCGGATTCATAGACGATATCCTCTACCGTGGTATCCTCATATCCCTGCTCATAAAACAGTTTCCAAGCCGCAGAAATGATGCGTCCCTTTGTATTTCTGCTGTTCTTTCTCGGCATATTCCGCCCCCCTTCCATCGCTATGCTCATCATAGCCCCTTTTCCGTGGCAAATCAAGCAGGGTTTCCATGCCCGCAACAGCTTTTGCAAGATTTTCAGCACATTCTCTCTTGTTCTCCCCCAGCCGGTGCTGTTATAATACCTTTATAATATAAGGTAAAGGAGGGATTGCGTTGCAATTCTGGAAAATGAACGGTGCAGGCAACGATTTCATCGTTCTGAACAATCTGGAAGAACGACTTCCCACAGAAGATTTCCCCGCCATTGCCAGAACCCTGTGCGAGCGGCACATGTCTATCGGCGCAGACGGTTTCATGGTAGTGGACGCTCCCACAGAGGGCGGCGACTATAAAATGCTGTTTTTCAACTCCGACGGCAGCATCGGCGAAATGTGCGGAAACGGTGCCCGCTGCATCTGCCGCTACGGATATGAAAGAGGACTGGCTGGCGAGGTACAGACCGTGGAGACCACCGCAGGCATCGTTACCGGAAAGCGGATCGACAGCCGCCTTTATAAAATTCGTCTCAATGACCCCACCACCATCCAGCTGAACGCCCCCGTGGAGGTGGATGGCGTGAAATACGACTGCGCATATGTAGAATTGGGAAATCCGGGTCTCCCCCACGCAGTAGTCCCCTATCACGATCTGCGCAACGCTGACGAAAACGAGCTGCGGGAACTGGGCCGCAAGATCCGCTGGCACCGGAACTTCCCCAAAGGCGCCAACGTGAATTTCTATGAGATCATCGGCGAAGATCTGGTCTACGAACGTACCTTTGAACGGGGTGTGGAGGATTTCACCTATGCCTGCGGCACCGGCACCGGCTCTCTCGTGACCGTTCTGACCCTGCAGGGCAAGGTCAGCGGCAGCGGCGTCCGAGTAGATATGACCGGCGGCACCCTGATCATCGATGTGGAGCGGGAGGGCTCTGTGGTACGGGACCTCTATCTGACCGGCCCCACCAACATTGTAGCCAAGGGAGAAGTCACCGACGAAGACCTGCATCTTCCCAAGTGAGGATCTGTGTGAATGAAAAGGAGGAGTATGAGTATGGATAAGAAATCCGTTGCAAAGAACTACCGTTTCATGGCCATTATGATTGCCTGCATGGTAGCGGGCTCCATCGTGGGTTGGGTCGCCCCCGGCTTTGGTCACGTGATCAAGCCCCTCGGCACTGTGTTTATCAACATGATGTTCTGCATCGTAGTGCCGCTGGTATTTGCATCCATTGCCAGTTCCGTGGCCAACACCAAGAGCCGCAAGCGCGCCGGCAAGATCATGGGCACCACCGTAGCCACCTTCGTCATCACCGGTGCCATCGCCGCCGTCATCATGTTTGTGCTGACCAATATCTTCCCTCCCGTTCTGGAGGCATGGACGGAGTATCCCTCTCAGGAAATGGGCGAGTACGCCACCATGAGCCAGATGATCGTCAACTTCTTCACCGCTGAAGACTTTGTTGGCCTGCTGACCCGCCGCGCCATGTTGCCCCTGATCGTGTTCTCCATCCTGTTTGGCTTTGCTGTAAACCTGAACGGCGGCAGTGAGACCATCGTAGGCAAATTCCTTGAGGATTTGTCCAGCGTCATGCTGAAGTTCGTCCAGATCGTCACCTATTATGCCCCCATCGCTTTCTTTGCCATCTTCGCCGATCTGGTCGCCACCTACGGTGCCGAAATCGTGGAGGGCTATGGCCGCGCACTGATCCTGTACTATCCTCTGTGCTTCATTTATATCTTCACTGCCTTCCCCCTGTTCGCCTGGTTCGGCGGCGGCAAGGGTGCCGTCAAGACGATGTTCCAGCACATTACCCGTCCCGCCGTGGTATCTCTGGGCACCTGTTCCTCCGTGGCCACCATCCCCACCAATCTGGAAGAGGCTGCACAGACCGGCATCTCCAAGGATGTTGCCGAGATGGTCATTCCTCTGGGCGCCACCATGCACATGCACGGCTCCTGCTTCTCCTGCGTACTGAAGATTGCTTTCGTTTTGGGTGTATTCGGTCAGCCCATGGGCCTGGATATGCTGATCCCCGTGGTGCTGGTGGCCGTGCTGTCCTCTGTGGGCATGAGCGGCGTCCCCGGCGGCGGCTACATCGGCGAGTACATTATCTGCTCCATCTTCTTCCCCGACATTATCGAAATCGCCTTCCCCATTCTGGTGGCCATCGGCAATCTGGTAGATCCTCCCGCAACCATGATCAACTCCGCCGGCGACTATGTGGTATCCTACATTGTCTCCCGCTTTGTGGACGGCAAGGACTGGCTGCAGAAGGCTCTGGCCGCAAAAAAGTAATCCCCCATCATTTTCAAGGAGACCGCTGCAGCGGTCTCCTTTTTCAGGTTGACCTTCCCTTCGTATCCTTTTATACTGATAACAGGCAAACAATTCACAGAAAGGAGCCCTTCCATGTCAACTCTGCTGCTGAAAAACATTCAAACGCTGGTGACCTGCGACGACTGTGACAATATTCTGCAAGACGTCGATCTTTACTGTGAGGACGGGTTTATCAAGGCCATCGGTCCAGATCTTCCCTTTACAGCCGATACCGTAATCGATGGTAATCACTTCTGGTGCTACCCCGGACTGGTGAATACCCACCACCACCTGTATCAGACGTTTTCCCGCAATCTGCCGCAGGTGCAGAACATGGAGCTGTTCGACTGGTTAGTGACCCTGTACGAGATCTGGAAGGGGCTGGACGCCGACATCATCCGTCTGTCCTCCCTGACCGGCATGGGCGAACTGCTGAAGCACGGTTGCACTACCTGCTTCGACCACCACTACGTCTTCCCTGCCGGCTCCGGCGACCTGATCGGCGCCCAGTTCGGCGCAGCGGAGGAACTGGGCATCCGCATGGTGGCCTCCCGCGGCAGCATGGACTTGAGCCGAAAGGACGGCGGCCTGCCTCCCGACAGCGTAGTGCAGACGGTAGATGAGATCATGGCCGACTCCGCGCGGCTAATCAACCAGTATCACGACCCCTCCGCCGGTTCCATGCGGCAGATCGTACTGGCTCCCTGTTCTCCCTTCTCCGTCAGTGCGGAACTGCTGCGGCAAAGCGCCATTCTCGCGCGTCAGTACGGCGTGCGGCTCCACACCCATCTGTGTGAAACCAAAGACGAAGAAAACTGGACACTGGCAAACCACGGCGTTCGCCCGCTGGAATACATGGCCTCTCTCGGTTGGACGGGTAGTGATGTGTGGTACGCCCACGGCATTCACTTCAACGACGAAGAGCTGCGGGAACTGGCCCGCACCGGCACCGGCGTAGCCCACTGCCCCATCAGCAACATGAAGCTCTCCTCCGGCATCGCCCGTATTCCCGAAATGCTGGAGCTGGGTGTCCCTGTGGGTCTGGCGGTGGACGGTTCCGCCTCCAACGACGGCTCCTCCCTGATGGAGGAACTGCGAGTGTGCTACCTGCTGCACCGGCTGCAGTCCAGCAAGGCAGCCCCCTCCGGCTATCAGGTGCTGAAAATGGCCACCCGCGGCAGCGCCCGTCTGCTGGGCCGTAAGGACATCGGGTCGCTGGAGACAGGCAAGTGCGCCGACTTCTTCCTGGTGGATTCCCACCGTCTGGAACTGGTTGGCGGCGAATACAGCCCCTCCGACGTGCTGGCCACCGTCGGCCTGCGCGGTGCGGTGGATTACACAGTAGTGGGCGGCAAGATTGTGGTTAAAAACGGTCAGCTTGTCACCATTGAAGAAGCAAAAATTGCCGCAGACGCCCGCAGCGCCTGCAAGGCGTATCTGTCCCGCACATAAAATCAACCGCTCCGTGGGAGAACCTCCACGGAGCGGTTTTCCTTTATCGTTTTCAATAAAACCGATCGCCACCTGTGCTGATTCCAAAACAGGATTCGGCTTTCCCAAACAGGCAATTCCTTCTTTACAGAAACCCGCGGATATCGATGGCCAACTGCTCCTCCAAATTGATGAGCCGCTTGGTAATATCCTTGGAGACCTCATCCGCCGCCTTGTACTGGTTCAGATACCGGTTCAGAGATTTGACGCCCATGTTGCAGCCATCGGTCATCAGGTCGGCGATGGTAGCATCCGATTCATCCAACCCCAGTTTGAATTCCGTCTTCATCCACGACATACTTTTGGCAATGGGATTGGGGTTCTTCCCGTCATCCTGATAGCGGTCCAGCAGCTCCCGCACCTCCCGCTCCAGCGTTTCATGCTCTTCTTTGCACTCAGTCAGCTGTTTTTCCAGCGTACCGCTGCGCACATACGGCAGCACATCTTCGATGGACGCAATTCCCATCTTGATGCCGGCATCGCACTCCCGCAGCAATTTGATCGTATCCTGTTCAACCATACGCTTCCAACTCCTTTTACAAGATGGAAATAGTATGTCCGTCTACGCGCATTTTACCGCCGCATACGCTTTTTTCACAGCGCTGCAAACCAAAGGGCCGCTCCCAGCACGAACAGCAAACTGCCCCACGGTCTTGCCCTGGTGTCCTCGCAGGACATCAGATACAGCCCTGCCACCGGCATCAGCACGACCAGAAGCATCAGCCAGACCACAAAACCGATCGTCTGTTCCTCTCCCGTTCTTCTTTTATATCTCCGCATCACCGCAGCTCCTTTCCAAACATTTCGGTTCCTTTATATCAAACCTATCGCATTTCGTGTCCATTAAAACGGACAGGTTCTATTCCCCTTTTTTGTTTTTCCTGATATACTGTACGTTAAATGGAACATAACGTCCCGTATCATTGAAACACCGATAACAAAGACGAAAGGCGTGATAGATTTGGCGCGTTCCTCTTACCAAAAGCTGAAGCCGCTTTACATCATGAATTATCTGCTCCAGAACTCCGATGAAAACCACCCCGTTTCCGTCAATCAGATTATTCAGCACCTGGAGGCACAAGGCATCGCCGCGGAACGAAAGTCCGTTTACAGCGACATCGAGGCGCTGCGACATTTCGGGCTGGACATCGTACAGGGCGGCAGCGGCCGCTCCGCCGGATACTACATTGCCAGCCGTGACTTCGAACTGCCGGAGTTGAAGCTGCTGGTGGACAGCGTACAGTCCTCCAAATTCATCACCCACAGAAAAACGGCGGCACTGATCAAAAAAATTGAAAATCTGGCCAGCATCCACGAAGCCCATCTGCTGAATCGGCAGGTATATGTAGCTAACCGGATTAAGACCATGAACGAATCCATTTACTATAATGTGGATGAAATTCACAACGGCATTTCCCAAAATAAAAAGATCCGTTTCCGGTACTTTGAGTACACAGTGGCCAAGGAACGGCACTACCGCAAGGAGGGCGCATTCTATGTGGTGAGTCCCTTTGCCATGACATGGGATGACGAGAACTACTATCTGCTGGCCTACGACTCTGCCGAAAAACGCATCAAGCACTACCGTGTAGACAAAATGGACGGCATTTCCCTTACAGAAGAAGACCGTGACGGTCTGGATGCCTACCGGTCTCTGGATATGGCGGTCTACGCCAAGAAAACCTTTGGCATGTTTACGGGCGAGGAAGAACAGGTGGTCCTCCGGTTTGAGAATCGGCTCGTGGGCGCGGTGATGGACCGGCTCGGTCGGGATGTCTTTATTGTTCCGGACGGCCCGGAGCATTTTACCGTGAAGACCGACGTCATTGTCAGCCCCCAGTTTTTTGCATGGGTGCTGGGCTTTGGTTCCGGCGCGCAGGTCATCGGCCCGGAGACGGTAACAGCGCAGATGAAAGAACACCTGCAGGGCGTGAATGCGCTGTATGGACTTTAAAAGTTCCGGTTACTGCCACGCGACTGCAAAGAAATTTCAAAAAGGCCCGCCTCCGTCGATTCGGAAGCGGGCCTTTAAATCCATATGGTTCTCTCAGAGAATCGAGACGATTAGATTTCTGCCTTCCACAGGCCATGGAGGTTGCAGTAAGCGAAGACCGCCACAGGCTTCTCCCCCTCTGCCAGAGCAAAGGTCACCACCGGCTCGGAACCGGGGGTCAGGTTCTTCCGCTGACCACCCACAGAGGTCTGCAGGTAAACCCAGGGGATGTAATGCTCCTCTGCCATGGGATGGGCCACAGAACCAACTGCCACTTTCACCACATTGCCTTCCACGGACACGGCGGGGACATGCTTTTCCACACTGGCTTCCACCGTACCAGGAACCAACTCCGTCATCTTCTGACCGCAGCAGAAAACAGGGACGCCTGCGTCATGGACCTTGGCAACGATGTTGCCGCAATGCTCACAAATATAAAACTTCTGTTCCTGCATAAGAGATTCCTCCTCATTATTTTATAAATCTTTGTTTTTCTTTGCCGCCCTTTACCGAGGCGATGCTGATGTATTTCTGAAGCATCATTTGTTTATGTTGATATTCTAATATCTTCCTCGCAAAAAATAAGTTGCAAAAACAACAGCTTCAAAAAATATTTGCATTTAATTTCTGCTTTTGCAACAAGAAAACCTTCCTGATTTCTCACAAATCAGGAGGGCTTCTGTATTTTAAAAAATTCAAATCCTCGCCACGCCGGAATCGCAGGCAGCCTGCTTGACTGCGGCAGCCACCGTATCCGCCACGCGGGGGCCAAAGGGAGCGAGAATGATATAGTCGGGAGACAGGTCATCCCCCACCAGATCGGCCAGCGCCTGCGCCCCCTCTTGTGCTCGCGGTTTGTGACTTTGCCCATATCCGCCATGTAGGGGTTCAGGCCTTCCGTATGGTCCTCGCAGATGATGCCGGGTCTGTCGCACAGGGTAATATCCTTGAATCCGGCGCTCAGCAGCAGACAGCACACGGACATGCCGACGGCACCGGCTCCATTGATAACGACCTTCACAGATTCTTTGTCCTTCCCCACCACCCTCAGGGCGTTGAGCAGGCTGGCCAGTGCAATGACGGCCGTGCCATGCTGGTCATCGTGGAATACAGGAATGTCGCAGATTTCCTTCAGCCGCCGCTCGATCTCAAGGCAGCGAAGGCGGAGATATCCTCCAGATTGATGCCGCCGAAGGAGCCTGCCGTCAGGGGCACAGCACAAACGATCTCGTCCGCATCCTTACTGCGGATGCGCAGGGAAATGCCATCTACGTCGCCAAAGGCCTTGAAAAGCACGCACTTGCCCTCCATCACCGGCATACCAGCCTCAGGGCCAATGTCACCCAGGCCCAAAACGGCGGTGCCATCGGTAATGACCGCCACGGTGTTCCAGCGGCCGGCAAGTTCAAAGCTTTTGTTGATATCTTTCTGAATTTCAAGGCAGGGTTCCGCCACACTGGGCGTATAGGCCACGGACAGCGCTTCCTGGCCGTCCACGGCAGCACGGAGTGTAACCTCCAGTTTACCTTTCCACTCATAATGCAATTTCAGGGATTCTTTTGCATAATCCATAGTGTCTCCTTTTCAGTTGGCTGCCCGGGGCAGGGTGGATCCGCCGTAGGGCATAACCAGAACAGACGCGCTGTCGCCCAGCTTGGCTGCGGCAGCATCACATGCAGGCTGCACCGTGTCAAACGGTGTCATAAACAGTGTTTTTACAAACTCCGGCCCAAATCAGACACCAGATAAATGTCCGCGTGCTCCAGTACCATAGCAATGGCTGCGGCCTTGTGTCCGCCCAGCCGGAATTCCCGCTGGATGCGTTCAATCAAATCCCGCGATTTTTCCGCAGTGGTGAGCCACTCTTCGAAAACGTGTTCTCCAAGACCTTCTTTGCAGGAGCCTACGAGGATCACAATGCCACCGTCCCGCACCGCGCGCTTGGCATTGTCCAGTGCCTTTTCCGTCTGGTACAGGTTCAGATCCTTGGGTGTGCCGCCCTGCGAGACGATGACAATATCAGCACGTTTTTCAATCTTTTTTTGATACAGTGTATCCAGAAACGCACAGCCTGCCCGATGGGCGGCAGTCACATCGCCCGCTACGGCGCGGATGATCTCCTTGTGCTCGTCCAGCACCACATTCAGGATAAAGTTCACGCTGCAGATAGCAGCAGCCTCTTCAATATCCTTCCGCAGCGGATCGGTATCTAAATTGTCCGCCCTCTTTCCGCACCATCATACTGTGATTGGACTGGATGGCTGCCCGGGTGGACACCCAGGCATAATGGCCTTGACACCGCCGGATCTCCGTTTCACCGGTCAGCCCCCCTGCCACCTCATTGGGCAGCAGGACCTGTTGCAGGCGGTGATCCGGAATGTCCACAGATTGCGTTCTGTTTCCGATTCCTAATTCCAGTTTCATGGTCAGCCCCCACTTAGCGGCTGCGTAGCGAAGCGCTCTGGCCACCGGCAGTTCTTCGCCTTTGAAGAAGCGGATCAATGCACCGCCGCCTGTGCAGACATAATTGATCTGTTCGTTTTTTCATACTTGGTGGTAGCAGTGATGCTGTCACCATCCCCCGCCACGGTATAGGCATCGGTGTCGCCCAGCGCGTCCCAGACAGTTCTGGTACCCAGTTCTGTCTCTGCCTGCTCAAACACGCCCATGGGATCCGTTGACAAACACCCTTTTGGAAGAACGGATGATTCCTGATAGTGTTCCGCCGTCTGACTGCCGATATCAGTCAGCGCGGCATCGGCAGGAATGCTGCTGATCACAGTCTCACGGCGCACACCGTTTTCCATCCACGCAGCGTCCAGCCACAACACAATTTTATCGCCGTACTGCGCAAGCAAACCCTTGCAGTCTCGATAAAGCCGGTATAATCAGACTTTTCAATAAACGTCAGACTGCTTGCCCCGATCCCCTCTCCCTTGGCTGCCAGCAGGATGTCGCCTACAAGACCTCCAGTAAAGATGCGGTCTGCCGCGCCCTTTTCCAGCACAGTTCGCAGCATTAAAAACGCATCCAAAATTTTAGCCTCACCCAGCGCAAAGGTGCAGGGTCGCTCTGACTGTTCCATCAGGCCAGATACCACGCAGTATTCCTGTTCAAACAGGCGGCCTATGGCGGAGGACAGTACCTGTTCAAAGCCGCACAAGGAGGGCTGGTCCCTGCGGGCCGCCGCAAAGGTGTCACAGATATACAGATCTGCCAGCGGAGCCAGCTTTCGTACCAGCAGGGTCTCTGCCCGCTCTTCGGGGGTCAGCTGTAACTCCAGTTCAAAAAGCGTCTGCTCCTCGGCCAGAAAACGCACATTGTCCAGCAGTAGGGGCTCGCCGTCTTTCAGGGAAATGATAGCTTCCTGTGCCGCGGGGCCGCAAACATCAGGAATGAATTTTTACCTCGCGCCCCAGCAGTTCGGAAAGGACCTTGCCGTGGGGCTCCGTGGCGTAGTAATTTTGCTCAACTGCTTGGTATCAGCGAAAAACACGCAAAAGAACTCATACGCAATCTGCAGAACGCAGGCTATGAGAACATTTTCAGACTATCCGAAGAAACCTAAATTCATGATTAAGCGACGGAACGTTGCGTAGCCAATTTGAAAAATTTGTTAAAGGGTTTGGAATGTTTCCCAACAAGGAGCACAGACGGTGGGTACCGCCGCGCATTGCTTGCCAAGTATGTTTACATCGAAGGCAAAAATGCAAGGTGGATAGCGTCGTGCCCAGCTTGCTACGTCTCGCAGATGCAGGCATTGGGTGTGGACCTCTCCACCATCCAGAGCATTGTGGGCCACGCCGATGTGGATATGACGCAGCATTACCTACACGTACAGGAGTCCATCTGACTGGATGCCATCGACCGGTTCAGCAAAGCCTTTCCAACAGGCCGCAGCGGACCGGATGATCCGGATGGAAACGCCTGCAGGGTCATCAAATTCCCCAATGTAGGATGATGTGACGCCCTGTCCAGAGTGTGCCATCGTAATTCTGGTACGAAAAGTTCCGCGGAAACCAAGTGTTCCGAGACTCCTGAATAAAATGCGACAGAATGGACAAAAACGGTAGATTTCAGGTCTTTTTGGTGGAGATAAGCGGGATCGAACCGCTGACCTCTTGAATGCCATCGCTCCCGAGGTCCTGGACTCGGTGGAAGTGGCTTAAAAAGTTAGACAAAACCGCATAAAATGGACATTTCACAGTCCATATCGTTTCAACTGGTACATGGCTTTTCGCACTGTTTCTGGTACTAACTCTGGTACTAAAATTTCCGCAGAATCGAAAATTTCCGCGGTCATCAGAAACACACCAAAATATCAGTTGAAAGGATAACAAAAAATGGAGTACATCACATCAAAAGAAGCAGCAGAAAAATGGGGTGTTTCAGAACGAATGGTGCGCGTCTATTGCGTACAGGAACGCATCCCAAATGCCTATCAGGAATTTGAAATTTGGTACATACCCGAAAATGCAGTCAAGCCCACGCGAAAGAAAAAGGAAGCCT
>JAZRCP010000047.1:0-7474 GCA_045659825.1 Dysosmobacter sp.
CACGCCCGAGCGGGCGGAACATTGCTATTCTATCAGGCAAAGCTTCATTTGTCAACTACTTTTTTCATCTTTTTCAAGATTTCTTTTTCAGTCGCCGACATCCGTTCTCCTGCGAGACAGCTTTGTTAGAATACCAAACCAGTCTTCGTTTGTCAACACCTAATTTTGCGGTTTGTGTATTTTTTTCGTTTTCCACACTTTCCACAGCCTTTTCAACGTTACAGCTAATAAAACTTATAGCCAACATTAGCTTTTCTTATCAAGTTTTTTGTTCTGTAAACCGACTGTCAACCATCCATTCGTCATTTTGCCCTGTACGTCCTTTTTTATGCTTTACGAGTCATAAAAAATAACAAGAGCGGGAATCCCCGCCCTTGTTTACCGCAGTAGGATTGGTTGGATCTGCTCTCCCCGCAGCGCGGCATCCACCGTTTCCGGCAGTTGCCGGAAATCCGCGACCAGCGAGCAGGGTTTCTGCAGGGCATTGTCCTGTCCAAAGGGGACAAAGTAGTAGTTTTTTCGCACCAGCAGTTCCCCGATGTTTTTGGCTCCCGCCGCCAGGCCATCGTTGCTGGCCATGGCAATGACCACCGGCTTCCCGTTCCGCAGGTGCGCTTTAGCCGCCATAGTCACTGCCGTATCTGTAATCCCCGCCGCCAGTTTGGCGATGGTATTGCCTGTAGCCGGCGCGATCACCAGCACATCCAGCAGCCTCTTCGGTCCAATAGGCTCTACGGACGGGATATCATACAGCACCTCGTTCCCCGTTAATTCCTCCAGTTTTTCTATCAGTGCATCCGCTGTGCCAAAGCGGGTATCTGTAAAGGCGGCGTTTTCCGATGCAATCGGAATTACCGTTTCATAAAGTTCTGTCAGCCGCTCCAACGCCTTCAGAATTTCTCCATGGGTACAAAACGATCCACATAGCGCAAATCCGACCCGTTCTTTTCTCATACGGGGTCACCTCATTCTTCCATAGATAACATGTGGTATACGGCATCCCGGATCACTGCCGCCGCCGTGCAGGGGACCATCCTCCCCGGCAGGGACCGCGCCCAGACGCCCTGTATTCCCCGGCGCTCCACCGCAGTCAGATCGATTCCGGGCACAGATGCCAGATCTACGCATAGGCTATGCTGCGGCAGCTGCGCCACCAGCGGGGCATGCAATACCATAGAGGGGACTGTATTGAACACCGCGTCAAACTCGCTGATTTTCTGATCCAGCTTTCCGATCTCCAGCGCCGTCCAGCCATAAGCGCGAATCCACGCCAGATCCTCCGATTTTCTGGCCGCAGCGGTGACATGGGCTCCCAATCCATGAAGCCGGTAGCTCAGAAGCCTGCCGATCCGGCCAAAGCCCAGCACCAGACAATTCATTCCCAAAAGAGTTCTGTCCAGCCGCTCCATGGCTACCTGCAGCGCCGCTTCTGCCGTAGCAGCCGCATTGGCTACCGTCAGTTCCTCCCGCAGGAAATAGTCATGCAGTTGCAGGCCGCATTGCTCTGCCTCCCGTTGCTGCGCCGGTTTGACCTGCCCTGCCAGAACGATCTGCTCTGGCCGCAGGCGGCGAAACAGGTCGGCCGTCGGAAGCGGAGCCTCTTCGCAATTCAGCACCCCGTCTCCCCTGCACAGCGGCAGCGGCAGAAGAATGACCTCCGAGGCGGCCGCCCGATCCAAGGTAGTTCCTCCAACGGCCTTCCAGTTTCCCAATCCGTATGTACAGACCTCCTTGCCGTCTGCTGCCAGTAGCGCGGCCAGTTCCGCCTGCCTCCGGTCACCGCCGATCACGCCAAACACCATACCACATCACTCCCCTCGGTTTATGGTATGGCCGCAGGCCGGAAAGGGTGATTGCCAACTGCAGCGCCGTATGTTAAGATCGTTTTAATAGATAATATATTATATTATAATGTATATAGAAAGGGACCACGCCATGAAATACCCCTACCTGTTGTTCGACGCGGATGACACGCTGTTTGATTTTCCCAAGGCCTCCTCCAACGCCTTCACGGTGCTGTGCCAGACTCACGACATTCCGGATACGCCGGATGTCCGGCAGCTTTATCACGAGATCAACGCAGAGCTTTGGGCTTCCTTTGACCGCGGCGAAGTCACGAAAGAGTTCCTGACTGTGGAACGGTATGTCCGCTTTTTGAAAGCGTTAAAGCTGGACCGTGATCCAGAGCAATGCAATCGGGATTACCTTGCCTCGCTGGGCCAGAGCGTGTATCCGCTGCCCCACGCCGAAGAGGTCTGCCGCCAGCTGGCGCAGCGCGGACACCAG
Organism: Dysosmobacter sp.; assembly: GCA_045659825.1. Lineage (GTDB taxonomy): Bacteria > Bacillota > Clostridia > Oscillospirales > Oscillospiraceae > Oscillibacter. The sequence continues at coordinate 2,287 of JAZRCP010000047.1, forward strand.
CTTTACATTGTCACCAACGCCGTCGCCTCCGTGCAGCGGAGCCGCCTGCAAAGATGCTCTTTCGGCAGCCTGTTTGCCGATGCCTTTATCTCCGAAGAGGCCGGCGCAGCCAAACCAAGCCCTGCCTACTATGATTATGTGCGCTCCCGTGTGCCGGAGATCACACCGGAGAATACGCTAATCATCGGCGATTCCCTAACTACCGATATGCGGGGCGCCAACAATGCCGGGCTTCCCTGCTGCTGGGTCAACTACAAAGGCCAAGCCCGTCCGAATGATCTGCGGATCGACTATGAGATTCACGATCTGCGGGAGTTGCTGGACATCGTATAAACACACATTATAATTATAATATAAATGAAAGGCTCTGCGGAAATCCGCAGAGCCTTTTCTCATCTGATCTTTTTCCGGTCTTCCTCAATCAGCAGCTTCAGCGCCTCCACTGCTACCTTCACAGAGTTGGAGGTGTCCTCGCTCATCTCCTGATCCAGTCCCCCCGCTTCCCGCTCCTGATACCAGATGACATGGAAGCAGGTACCGCTGCGGCAGCCCAGTGCCGCCGCCACAGTGAACATGGCGGCAGACTCCATTTCGCTGGCTTTGACGCCGAGGCGCTTCCAGCTCTCCCACTTGGCTTTCAGTTCATAGTAAACGGGGGAGGCCTCCGGACTGTGCTGACCATAAAAGCTGTCCTTGCACTGAACCACGCCGGTATGTAAGGGCAGGCCCAAATCCTTCGTGGCCTGCGCCAGACAGTTCGTGACCGTCAAATCCGGCACGGCAGGAAATTCAATGGGCGCATACTCCAGACTGGTGTGTTCATACCGGATGGCGCCGGTGGCTACCACGATATCACCGGACTGCACATTCAGGTCAATGCCGCCGCAGGTACCGGTACGGATAAAGGTATCCGCGCCGCATTTGCGCAATTCTTCCATGGCGATGGCCGTAGAGGGGCCGCCGATGCCGGTGGAGCAGGCTGTTACCTTCTCGCCCAGCAGGTAGCCGGTCCACACATTGTACTCGCGGTTATATGCGATCTGTTTCGCATCGTCGAACAGCGCGGCGATGGCAGGCACGCGGCCCGGATCACCGGGCAGAATGCAGTAGCGTCCAATATCGCCGGGAACACAGTGGATGTGAAATTGCTTTTCCAGTTCTTGCATAACGGCACCTCTTTTCGTTTATTCCGCGGCTTTCGCCAGTTCTTCCAAGGTTTCGCCCGTCAGGCGGTAGACCGTCCATTCGTCCATAGGCTCCGCGCCCAGCGATTGATAAAAGTCGATGCTGGGCCGGTTCCAGTCCAGACACCACCACTCCATCCGCCCGTAACCGCGCTCGACGGCAATGGACGCCAGTTTGGCAAGCAGCCCCTTTCCATATCCTTTTCCGCGATACTCCGGCAGCACAAACAAATCTTCCAGATACAGCCCGGAGCGGCCAAGGAACGTAGAAAAATTATGAAAAAACAGGGCAAAGCCTACCTCTTTTCCATCTTCCAGCGTGAAAATCACTTCCGCCTGCTGTTTTTCAAACAGCTGCTGCCGCAGCTGCGCCTCGTCCGCCACCACCTGATCCAGCATTTTTTCATACGCCGCCAGATCGCGGATGAACTGCAAAATCAGCGGGGCATCCGCCTCTGTCGCAAATCGAAAGGTCATGGGATCCTCCTCACTTCAGCGTCACAACCGTCACGCCGGTCTCACCCTCGCCGTAAACGCCGAGGCGGAAGCTTTTGACGATTTTCTTGTTGCGGCGGAGAATATCGTGCACAGCGGCGCGCAGCACACCGGTTCCCTTACCGTGGATGATGGTAACCGTTTCCAGCCGTCCCATCACTGCCGCGGACAGGAAAGTTTCCACCACCGTTTCCGCCTCGATGGTCTCCATGCCGCGGATATCCAGTTCCCGAGCCGCGGCAGAGGTCAGCGGACGGGGTGTGCCCTTCGCCACAACCGGTTTCTTTTTCTGGGCTGCCCGCTCATCATCCTCAATCAGGCGGACTTCATCCGCCTTGGCTTTCATTTTCAGCACGCCGGCTTTCAGCTGCAGCGTGCCGTCCTTGCCCACAGACACCACTTCCGCGTTCTGTTTCACGCCGGGGATCTCCACCAGATCACCCACCCGAATGGGACGGCTGGGCTTGGGAATCGGCTCCTGACGGGCGTCGCGGTTGGAGATGGCCTCCTCCGCCTCGTTCAGCTTGCGGCGCAGCTCCGCCCGTGCCTCATTGGCATTCATGGTGCGTTCGGCTCTGGCCTGTTCCTTGCGCATCTCAGCCAATTCCGCAAACACCTGATCGGCCGCCATGCGGGCATCCCGCAGAATGCGTTTGGCCTCCGCCTCGCCGCGACCGCGGGCGTTTTCCTTGGCACGCTCCATCTGCTCGCGGAATTCCCGCGCCTTGCGGGCGTCCGCCTCCCGCTGGCGATATAGCCGGTCGGCTTCCAGTTCCCGCTTCTCCAGTGCCTGCCGCTTGGCCTCCAGCTGGGTCAGCACATCCTCAAAGCGGACGCTCTCGCCGCTCATCTGGGTCTTTGCGTTTTCGATCACATCGTCAGAGAGGCCCAACCGCTTGGAAATGGCAAAAGCGTTGGACTTGCCGGGAATGCCGATCAGCAGGCGGTAGGTGGGGCTGAGGGTCTCCACATCAAACTCGCAGGAGGCGTTTTCCACGCCCACCGTGGTCATGGCAAAGGTTTTGAGTTCCGCGTAGTGCGTGGTAGCCGCTACGCGGGCGCCCATCTGCCGCACCCGCTGGATAATGGCAATCGCCAATGCCGCGCCCTCCACCGGGTCCGTACCGGCACCCAGCTCATCGAAGAGGATCAGACTGTCCCGATCCGCCTCATCCAGAATCTTGACGATGTTCACCATGTGGGCCGAGAAGGTGGACAGGCTCTGTTCAATGCTCTGCTCGTCACCGATATCCGCCAGCACCCGTTCGTAAACAGAGATGCAGCTGCGGTCGCCCACGGGAATATGCAGTCCACACTGGGTCATCAGCGTTAAAAGGCCCAGCGTCTTCAGGCTGACCGTCTTGCCGCCGGTGTTGGGGCCGGTGATCACAAGGGTATCAAAGGTGTCGCCCAGTTCGATATCGATGGGCACCGCCTTCTTCGGGTCCAGCAGCGGATGCCGTGCCCGCCGCAGATGGATGGCGCCGTTTCGCCGGATCTCCGGCCGGACGGCGTCCATTTTATAGCTGAGGTTGCCCCTCGCAAAGATCAGGTCGAGATGCACCAGCGCGTCATAGTCCCACTGGATATCCTCTCTACGGGCTGCCGCGTCAGCGGACAGCTCCGCAAGGATCCGGTCGATCTCCTTCTGCTCCTTGGCTTGCAGTTCAATAAATTCGTTGTTGGCCTGCACCACGCCCATAGGCTCCACAAAAAGCGTGGCTCCCGTGGAGGAAATATCATGCACCAGACCGGGCAGATCGCCCTTGTGCTCGGCCTTCACCGGCACTACGAAGCGGCCGTCCCGCTGGGTGATGATGGTCTCCTGCAAAATCTTCCCGTAGGTCGGAGAAGAGATGATCTTTTGCAAAATCTGGCGACTTTTGGCCTGCGCCTGCCGCATGTGGCGGCGGATCTCCGCCAGCTCCGGACTGGCCGCATCGGAGATGGTATTCTCCTCCGGAATACAGCGCTTGATCTTATCCTCCAAAAAGCGGTTGCCATGGAGGGACAAAAACAGATGGTCGATCGCCGTCTTCTCCGCCGCCTCGGTATTAAAATACTCCTTTGCACGGCGGGCAGCCGTCAGCAGTTCCGCAATGGTCAGCAGTTCGTGGGTATTCAAACTGCCGCCCCGGTCCGCACGGCTCAGCGCCTCGCCCACCGGCTTCACGCCGGAAAAGGAGGGTGTTCCGTGCAGGCCGATCATGGTGCGGGCCGCATCGGTCTGGTCCAGCAGACGCAGAACCTCCTCTGTTTCCGTTTCCGGCTGGATGCGCAGCGCCTTTTCCTTGGCCTCGACGCTGACCGCCTGCTCGCTGAGCAGCTGCAGCACCCGGGGCAGTTCCAGCGTACGGATGGATTTTTCAAATAATTCGCTCATATTTTCGTCCTTTCCGTATAATCCAGCAAAAACTATACAGAATGTATCTCATTTCGACGGTATTTCCACCGGCTGCAGACTCTTGTAAAAGTCCAGCGTGCGGAACCCCCGCTCCAGCTGTGCCGCCGCAAAAGCCTCCGCCGCACCGCCCAGCCGCCGCAGGGCATCCTGCGGTAGCGTGAAGGAATAGAGCCGTTTCGGATCACCATAGATCACATGGCGCAGCGCCGCAAGGGACGCCCCGCAAAAAGGCATGGAAAGGCCACTTTCCCCGCTGCCGCACTTGCGGCAACGCAGCACGCCCTGTACCACATCCAGCAGTGGCTGCTCCGGCTCGGGACAACCACAGTAGGCACAGCCGTCCGCCAGCGGCTCATAGCCGGCAAGGCTCAGCAGCTTCAGCTCAAAAGCCGCTTTCACCAGTGCTGGCGCCTTGTGTAAGGCAGAAAGGGCATACAGCCCGTTCAGCAGATGGCGCAGCAATTCCGATGCGTCCGACTCCTCCGTGGTGGCGGCCTCGGTCAGCTCCGCCAGATAAAAAGCCAGTGACATGGCCTCCAGATCGCTGTGCAGGCCGTTCCACAGTTCAAGGGTCTGCCCCTCATTGGCGTAATACCAGTCGCCCTTGCGGTACAGTGTCCACTCCGAATAGGCCAGCGGCTGGGCACAGGCGGCATATTTGCAGCCCTTGCGGCGCGCGCCTCTGGCGATCACGGAGATTTTTCCCTGATCCGCCGTCAGAACCGTCAGGATCTTATCCGCCTCTTTCGTTTCCGTCTCCCGCAGGACGACGCCTTTTGTGACGATGTAGGGCGTTGCCGCCATGTTTTCACCACCTATGTACGGGGAGGCAGCTCCCCGTCAAATCAGACCACGCCGTCCTCCTGCTCCTCCGCTGAGCGGTACAGCAGATAGGCCAGCGGCTCGCCGGTCATACAAAACCACGTCCAAAGGGGTTCGGGATCCATACAGCAGACCTCCTTTGTGATCAGTCTGCGAAATCCGTCGTTTTTTATCCGTGGAAAATTCCGTCTCAGTCGTCGTTGTAGCCAAAAGAGCGAACGTAATTGACGTTATCACGCCAGTTCTCCTTGACTTTCACCCAAGTCTCCAGATAAACCTTGGT
>JAZRCP010000048.1:0-4225 GCA_045659825.1 Dysosmobacter sp.
CGACATGTTTGATACCATTGGCACGCTGGTGGGCACGGCCTCTCGCGCAGACATGGTCGATGAGCAGGGCAACATGCCCAATATGAAGGAAGCTCTGCTGTCCGATGCCATTGGTACCGTTGCAGGTGCTGCCACCGGTACTTCCACTGTCACCACTTTCATCGAGTCCGCTGCCGGTGTTGAGGCAGGCGGCCGCACTGGCCTGACTGCCCTGACGACGGGCATTCTCTTCCTCGCATGCATGTTCCTCGCCCCCGTGGCCGCCGTCATTCCCGGTGCTGCGACCTCTGCCGCACTGGTCTATGTAGGCGTGCTGATGCTGCAGGGTCTGAAGAACGTCAACTTCGACGATATGGATCAGATGCTGCCCGTTTCCATTATGCTGATCGCAATGCCGATTTCCAGTTCCATCGGCCACGCCATCGGTCTGGGCCTCATTTCCTACACCTTTGTCAAGGTCCTCTCCGGAAAGGCAAAGGAGATCAGCGTACTGACCTACGTCATTGCTGCCATCTTCATTGTGAAGTTCTTCGCCGTTGTGTAAGTTTTTTGGGAAGGCACAAACGTTCAGAAAGATCATAAAAGCAGCCCTCCATACGGAGGGCTGCTTTCATCTTTTTCTCAATAATACATGCCCATGAAGCCGTCAGGCATTTCACGGCTCTGGGTCCAGATCTCTTCAAACTGGGGGCGGGTCAGTTTGTTGACGTTGCCCTCGCTGCCGGCAATCTCTCTGGGGTCCATGGGACGGGTGTCTAAATCCTCAAAGGCCTGATAAATGCCCACGCGGTAGACCTCCACCTTGCGGCACAGGCAGCCCTGCCGGTCCATTTCCAGATAGATGCGCCAAGGCTCATCCTCTTCCTCGTGATCCCATTCAATCATATAGTACTGCATGGCAAATCCTCCTCAGGTGTTGAAAAATGCTTTGATGGCGGTTTTGTCCGCCTGTACGCTGCCCTGGGCAAAGCCATTGCGGCCGCCGCCGCGGCCCTGCAGGGCGGTGTTCATAGCTTTGACTGTGGCAGAAATATCCGTGCCGTCGGCGCGGATCAAAGCATAGTTGAACTGGCTGCCCTCACCGACAAATACGGCGGCAAGGCCGCCGCAGCGCTGCGCCACAGCGTCTGCCAGACGGCGGACACTGTCCGGCTTCATGGGACCGCGGAACAGAAGTGTATCACCCACACCGGATTTTGTTTCGGCAATGGTATTAAAGAGCTCGCTTTCCGTTTCCGCCATGTGGTATTTCACGGCCGTCAGTTCCGCGTCCAGCCGCTCTACGGCGGCAAGGGTGTCCTGCGGCTTCACGCTCAGCTTCTGACCGATCTGGCGGGCCTGATCGTAGGTGGTGGAGAGGTAGGTTAGCGCCCGCTGGCCGCAGAGGATCTCCATCCGCACGCCCTCGCGGAATTTCTGCACAGAGAGGACTTTGATCAATCCCACTTCACCGGCACGGCTGACATGGGTGCCGCAGCAGGCACAGCAGTCCGCGTCAGGGAAGGAGACAATGCGTACTTGACCCGTCAGTTCTTTTTTGCTGCGGTATTCCAGTGTTTCCAGTTCAGTGGCGGAAGGATAGGCAATCTCCACAGGAATATCCGCCCAGATGACGGCATTGGCCTTGCTTTCGGCAGCAAGGGCCTGCTCCCAGCTGATGTCCGTGTTGTAGTCAATGGTAACGGTGTCTGCACCCATGTGGAAACCCACATTGTCGCAGTGGTAGTCCGCGCAGAGGATGCCGGAGATGATATGCTCACCGGAGTGCTGCTGCATGTGGTCAAAGCGGCGCTGCCAGTCAATGATGCCCACCACAGTTTCCCCAATTTCCACAGGATTCTTGCAAATGTGGAAGACAACGCCGTCTTTTTCATGGACATCGGTTACGGAAATGCCGTTCAGGGTGCCGTGATCGGCAGGCTGGCCACCGCCCTCGGGATAAAAGGCGGTGCGGTCCAGCACGATTTTAAAGCAACCCTTGCTTTCCTCGCAGGAGAGGACGGTGGCGGTGAATTGACGCAGATAAGCGTCCTGATAGTAAAGTTTTTCGGTTTCCATGTGGAAGATTCCTTTCAAGCTGAAAACAGTTTGTATATATAAAATGAAATATTACAAAACGTATTAAAAGGGTGGAAAATTCAATGGGCATTTCCAGGCCAAACCCCGGCCACAGATGGTATCATAGCTGCTTCCTTCACAGCATTTTCTGCCGGACAGCAGATGAAAACAGCCGTTTCAGGAAATATCCAACCATGCTTAATTTGAATCAGTGTATCACAAATCAAAAAGAAAGAAAAGAGTGATTGGGATCTTCCCTGGGGAAGAGAAAGCAAGGCCGTGGGACAAATAAAAAATATGCCGCACAACTGTGCGGCATATTTTTAGAGGGAGAGTATCATCAGATTTCAGAAACTCTGTTGCGCCAGTCGATTTCCGACTGCAGCTCGCGTTTCAGCTTTTCATTGTCTGCTACCAGATCGTCATAGTGGCGGCCCTGTACGTAATACTTCACGAAGCTGAAGGTGGCCTCCTGCAATTCCTCCTCTGTATATTCGGGGAGGAGAGAGCCGCCGGCCCGGGCTACACCCTGTACCACAATGACGACCAGACGGCGATTCTTTTCCGACAGCTGGACGATTTTCAACTGCTCAGGAATCTCCAGATTCAGGTCATAGGTCTGGTTTACCTTCTCCAGAAGTTTTTTCTGTTCAGGTTTGGCTGAGACCACTACACCGTATTTTTGGAACAGATCCTTCAGATAATCGGCAGAGACCTGTTCGCGGGTGATGGTTCCCTTGCCGATACCAGAAAGCATGGTGTTGGAAAGAGAAAAGCTGACAAATACTTCGTTTCCAGTTTTCGGATAACCCATAATACATACCTCCATGGTCAAAAATGGCGGGGCGAGCATCTACCCTTTTGTTATAACATAAGATTACGTGACATACAACACAATATTACGTAAAATTGCGAAAATGTAAAAAGAGCGACCCGCAGAAAATGTGGGCCGCTCAAAGAGGAATGGGATTTATTCGGCAGTCTCTGCCTTGGTGATACCGATGCACAGATCGTCCAGCTGCTTCTGGTCGACCACGTCGGGGCAGGACATCATTAGGTCGGATGCGTTCTGCACCTTGGGGAAGGCGATGACATCGCGGATGGAGGACGCACCGGCCATCAGCATGCACAGACGGTCCAGACCGTAGGCGAGGCCACCGTGGGGAGGTGCGCCGAACTTAAAGGCGCCCACCAGATGGCCGAAGCGCTCCTGGATGTCCTCGTCGGAGATGCCCAGTGCCTGGAAGGCCTTCTCCTGCATCTCGGGGGTGTTGATACGGATGGAGCCGCCGCCCAGTTCGGTGCCGTTGAGCACAATGTCATAGGCGCGGGCGCGGCAGCCAGCCTTGTCGGTGAGAATCTTGTCCTCATCCTCCACCATGGGAGCGGTAAAGGGATGGTGCATGGCCTGATAGCGGCCCTCTTCCTCGCTGTACTCGAACATGGGGAACTCGGTGACCCACAGGAACTTGAAGTCCATGGGATCGATCAGGTTCATCTGCTTGGCGACCTCGCAGCGCAGAGCGCCCAGAGCGGCCCATACCACGGTATTCTTCTCGTCGCCCACGATCAGCACCAGGTCGCCGTCCTTGGCGCCGGCACGCTCCAGAATGGCAGCATTCTCTTCCTCGGTCAGGAACTTGCCGTAGGAGGAGGTGGTGTTGCCCTCATGCAGACGGGCCCATGCCAGACCCTTTGCGTGATAGGTCTTGGCGAAGTCCACCAGCTTGTCGATCTTCTTGCGGGGGAATGCAGCGGCGCCGCCCTCGATGTTGATCAGGCGCACAGAGCCGCCTGCAGCCACGGGGCCGGAGAACACGCCGAAGCCGCAGTCCTTCACGATGTCGGAGATGTCCTTCAGCTCAAAGCCGAAACGCAGGTCGGGCTTGTCGGAGCCGAAGCGGTCCATGGCCTCCTGCCAGGGCATCCGCTGGAAGGGAGTCTGAATGTCCACATTCAGCACTTCCTTGAAGACGCGCTTCATGAAGCCTTCCTGAATGCCCATGATATCGTCCTCGTTGATGAAGCTCATCTCCAGGTCAATCTGGGTGAACTCGGGCTGGCGGTCGGCGCGCAGGTCCTCGTCGCGGAAGCAACGGGCGATCTGGAAGTAACGGTCAAAACCGGAGAGCATCAGTAGCTGCTTGTACTGCTGGGGGGACTGGGG
>JAZRCP010000049.1:0-9762 GCA_045659825.1 Dysosmobacter sp.
CGACCCGACTTCACGTCGGTTATCTGACCGGAGATTTCCATGGGAACGATTTGGTGGGCAAACTCCGGATATGCGGCGCAGAAATCTCTGGTAGGCTGCGGATTTTTCCACTGGTGCATGGGAACGATGCGCTGCACATCCGCCAGTTCCAGCAGATACCGGAAACCCCAATGGGCAGCCTGTTCCTGTCGGGGATCCAGAGGAGCGAAGGCAAGTTCGATGTGACGACCCCGCAGCGGTTCCAGATACCGTTTGAAGTCAGCTTCCATGTTTTGGTTCCATTGGGGGTCTTCGCCCTCCCAGTGCCACCAGTTGAGGTCGCCCGCGTGGAAGATGATTTTATCGTCTGCCGTTATTAGAAAGGCTACGCCCTCGTCCGTGGAGGGGAGGGTCTCCACCGTAATGCCGTCTATGGGGAATACGGTTTCGTTTCCCTGCATGGAGATGCTCCGTGCCAGCACCTCGCCGGATGCACCCTTTTTGGCAAGCCACGGCTTGCCCATACCGCCGAAGAGGTAGCCGTCGGCGTTCAGGGAAAATACGGCGGGCGAGAAGTGATCCTCGTGCCAGTGACTGGCAAACACCAGCAGCGGCTTTTCCGGCAGCGGCTTTTCCGGCAGCGGGGGCAGGTTGCCTTTCCACCAGTCAAATAACAGGCAGACCGAGTCCAGCTCCACCAGAAATCCGCTGTGATCTAAAAATGTGGTTCGCATCATATGCGTTTCACCGCCGTTTCGTAGGTTTTCAAAAAATTCACACTTCGGGGATGGGAAGGGGAAATTTCTTGTGGTATGATGATACCATGAATGAGAAAATGTTGACAACTGAAAAGCTGCCCGCAGCCATTACAAATCCGCTTTTGGCCTGGTATCGGGCTAACGCCCGCGTTTTGCCGTGGCGGGGCATTACCGACCCCTATCGCATCTGGGTGTCGGAGATCATGCTGCAGCAGACCCGTGTGGCGGCAGTATTGGGGCATTATGCCCGCTTTTTAGAGGCGTTCCCCACGGTGGAGGTGCTGGCCGCCGCCGATGAGGAACAGCTGATGAAGCGGTGGGAGGGCCTTGGCTATTATAGCCGCGCCCGCAACCTGCAAAAGGCGGCGAAGATCGTAGTGGAGCGGGGCGGTTTTCCGGATACCTATGAGGGACTTCTGGAACTTCCCGGTATCGGCGACTATACCGCCAGCGCCATTGCCGCCGCGGCCTTTGGCCGGAGAGAGGCGGCGGTGGACGGCAACGTGCTGCGGGTGGTGACCCGCCTGACCGACTGCCACGAGGATATTCTGGATGGGAAAGTGAAAAAGGCCATCCGCGCCCAGCTGCAGGAGATCATGCCGGAAACAGACGCGGACATCCGCATCTTCCCACAGGCCACCATGGAACTGGGAGCCACGGTCTGTGTGCCAAACGGTGCGCCGAAGTGTGATATTTGTCCGGTCCGGGAGTATTGCCTTGCCCGCAAGCGGGGCACGGCAGACGTGCTGCCGGTGAAGAAACCGAAGAAAGCCCGGAAAATTGAAGAGATGACGGTATTTGTTCTGCTGCGCGGCGGCGAAACGGTGCTGCACAAGCGGGGGAAAGACGGCTTGTTGGCAGGTTTGTGGGAGTTTCCGAATGTGGCAGGCACCCTTTCCGAGGCGGAGGCCGGTGCGGCGCTGGAGGACATGGGCCTGCAGCCCAAGGTCTGGCGCAGCCGTCTGACGGCGAAACATATTTTCACCCATGTGGAGTGGCACATGACCGGCTATGTGATCGAGGTCTCCGGCAGCGGCGGCGCGGACTGGGACTGGGTGGATGCAGCAGGGCTTGCGGCCCATGCCGTTCCCTCGGCCTTTGTGCGGTATTATGAAGCCGCCGCGGAAGAATTGAAACAGGAGAGAACACCATGAGTTTATTGATCGGATTGCCCCTGAAACTTTTCTCGCTGCTATTTGCGCTGGTGCGGATTGCGCTGCCGGTGCTGCTGATTTTGCTGGTTGTCTGGCTGTTGCGTCGCCTGCGGGGACAGGGCGGGCAGCATGACGTGGGACAGGCCCAACAGGCGAAAGAACCAACCTTTAACGGACCGGTCTACACCGTGGACTATGAAGAGGTGGACGACAGCGGAGACAAGCCTTGATAGCTGCAGCCTGACACAGCGGCAATTTATAAGGAGTAGATGACGAGGGGGTATGAGCATGGCATTTTGGAAGAAGAGCGAAGACCCGTGGGACCGCAAACCGGAAAAGAACCCGGCCCCCCCTGCCCCTGCTCCGGAGCCGCCTGCATGGGCGCAGGTGAAAAAGCCTCTGGAGCCGATGAATTGCCCATGGTGCGGGAAAGAGATGCTCTCCGGCAATCTATACAGCGGCATGAATCGCGGCACCTATCAGGGCTTGGCGTGGCACGAGGGCGCTCATAAAAGCTGGCTGGAGCAGATGGGAAAGCCGGCACAGGAACGATATCTGGAATTAGGATACTACGAAGAAGCGTGGTACTGTACGGACTGTAAAAAGATGGTGCTGGACGTGGGCCTTGCGCTGAAGCAACAGCGGCCCAACTATGAGTGGAAAGACGGAAAGATCGTGTTTCCGGAAGAGGAAACGGAGGAATAACCATGGCATTCTGGAAGAAAAGCGAGGACCCGTGGGATATCGATCCGTCGAAGAGAAAGCGGGAACCGGCGGTTTATGCCGTGCCGGAGGAAGGCAGCGGACTGGAGCACGAACCGGAGAACGAAAGCTTTCTTGCGGAGGTGGCGGGCCTGTTTAAAAAGAAACCGGACCCTATCGAGGCGCTGCCTGGCCTGATCTGCCCGTGGTGCGGCAAGGAGATGACCAAAGGCTATCTGCTGGGCGGCCGCGACGCGATGTGTTGGTCGGAGGAAAAGCCCGGTGCGGTATTTGGCTCGGCCTTTTTGGACACGGTGCAGATCCGTGATGAGGGACTCCTGTCCAATTATAAAACCTGCTGGCACTGCATCCCCTGCCGCAGACTGGTGGTGGATGTGCCGGAACCGCCGAAAGATACCTTTGCGTGGGACGGAAACCTGCCGTCCCATACGGAAACAGAAGAAGAGACAAGCGACTGATTGAGGAAACGATGATTTGTACATGGTGTCCCCGCAATTGCGGGGCAGAACGAACAGAAACAAAGGCAGGCGGCATCTGCGGACAGCCAATGCTGCCGGTGGCGGCGAGGGCCATGCTCCACCAGTGGGAGGAGCCTTGTCTTGTAGGTGAGCACGGCGCGGGCACGGTGTTTTTCTCCGGTTGCAATCTGCGGTGCTGTTTCTGTCAGAATGGTCCCATCTCGCAGGGCGAGGTAGGGAAGCCCATTACGGCGCAGCGTCTGCGGGAGATTTTTCGGGAACTGATCGCACAGGGTGCGGCCTGTCTTGATCTGGTGACCCCCACCCATTTTACGCCGGTGATCTTAGAGGCACTGGGTGAGGAAGACTGGGGCGTGCCTGTAGTGTGGAACTGCGGCGGCTACGAAAAGGTGGAAACCCTGAAGCGGTTGGAGGGGAAGGTCCAGGTGTACCTGCCTGACCTGAAATATGCCCTGCCGGAGCCTGCGAAGCGGTATTCCGCGGCGGAGGACTATTTTGCCTGGGCGGCTCCTGCCATTCTGGAGATGTTCCGCCAGACAGGGCCGTACCAAATGGAAAACGGCCTGCTGACGCGGGGCGTACTGATCCGGCACCTGATTCTGCCGGGGGAACTGGAAAACACCCGCCGCGTGATCGACTGGGTGGCGGAGAATTTCCGACCTGGCGATGTGCTGTTTTCCCTGATGAGCCAGTACACGCCTCAGCCGAATGCCACAGGGAATCTGGCCCGCCATGTGACGCGGGCGGAATATCGCGCGGCAGTGGCCTACATGGAAAACTGCGGCATCGTGGACGGCTTCACACAGGAGCGGACATCCGCCAAAGAGGAATATACCCCTGATTTTGATTTGTCAGGGATATGATAAAAAGAGAGCCATTTGGCTCTCTTTTTCATTTAATCCAGCTCTACGCGGAAGTCACCCCGTGCGGTGGCTTCGGCACGGCGCTGCTTGTCTTCATTCAGCAATTCCAGCATCCGGCCGATGATCTGGTTGGAGAGGAGGAACCCTTGCGGAGTGAGGTGCCAGCGGCCGTCTTCCTGCGCGGCATAGCCGGACTTTTCACAGTCCGCCAAAAACGGCAGGAAGCAGGTAAAGCGGCGGCGGAAGCGGCGTTCATAGTCTTTGGGCTCCAGTCCGTAAACGGTCCGCAGACCCAGCATCAGCCATTCTGTGTCCCGTGCCGCGTCGGGGATGCGGTCGCTTTCGCTCAGCAGCGGGCCGCTGCCCTGTACGCCGCGGATATAACCCGCCAGATCCTTCTCGTAGGCGTAGCGTACCCCGCCGAAATCCGAGTGGGCGCCGGGGCCGAAACCGGCGTATTGGCCCAGCGTCCAGTATTTCAGGTTGTGGCGAGACTCCCGCCCCGTGCGGGCAAAATTGGAAATTTCATACTGCCGGTACCCCATGCGGGAAAGATATTCCACGGTGTAGAGGTACATATCGGACTGGGCGTCGTCATCGGGCAGATCAGTGCTGCCGCGGCGGGCAAAGAGGGGTGTGCCCTCTTCTACCTTCAGGCCGTAGCAGGACAGATGCTCCGGGGCCAGATTCACCGCGGCGGCAAGGTTTGCCTGCCAGCGCTCCATGGTTTGACTGGGCAGGCCGTAAATCAGGTCAAGAGACAAGTTGTCAAATTTCGCCTTGCGGGCGGCTTCCACGGCCAGTTTTACCTGTTCCATGGTGTGGATGCGGCCGATTTCGGCCAGTTCTTCGGCGCAGGCAGACTGCATGCCGAGGGAAATGCGGTTGAAACCGGCCTTCCGGAGGGCTTTCAGGGTCTTCCAGTCGTTGGCGGAGTCGGGGTTGGCCTCCAGCGTAATCTCCGCGTCACGCCGGACCCGGTACTTTTTCAAAATCACCTTCAGGATTTTCACCAGCCGCTTTTCTCCTAAATAGCTGGGTGTACCGCCGCCAAAGTAAACCGTGTCCACGGTGTGTCCTGCGGCAAACGGGGCGGTTTCCGTCAGATGGGCACAGAGCGCCTCGGTGTAGTCGTCCATTTGCGCCTCGCTTCCGGCGAGGGAGTAGAAGTCACAATAGGCGCACTTCTGTTTGCAGAAGGGGATGTGGACATACAGTCCCAGCGTGTTTTCGGCAGGTTTCATGGCGGCCTCCTATCCGGTCGTTGTGCTTAGTGTACTGCGCCTCGGGCGTTTTTGCAAGCGTGCATAGTTTTTGTGTCGGTGCAAACAATAGGGAAAATCTGTGGAAAAGAGGAACAGGATATGGATATGACGCCGGAAGCGTATCAAAAGTATGTGCGGCAGCGGGCAAAACCTTCGCCCATTGTCAAGGACACTCTGCTGGCCTTTGTCATTGGCGGTTTGATCTGTGTCATCGGGCAGCTCATCCAAAACGGATGGTCTGCTGCAGGGCTGGGCAAGGAGGATGCGGGTACCGCCACCTCCTGCACGCTGGTGTTTCTCTCTGCCCTGCTGACAGGCTTCAACCTCTACAACAAAATCGCCCGATTCGGCGGTGCGGGCACACTGGTGCCCATCACCGGCTTTGCCAACGCGGTGGTGTCCCCTGCCATTGATTTTAAAAGCGAGGGCTTTGTCACCGGAATGGCGGCGAAGATGTTCCAGATCGCAGGGCCTGTAATTGTGTTTGGAACGTCCGCGAGCGTGATTTATGGCATAATTCTGGTTTTGTTGCAAAGTTTCTAAAACAAAATTGCCCGCTTCCATTTCGGAGCGGGCAATTTTGCGGGAAAATCATATTACTGGACGAAACAGGCTTTACTCCGAATTCTAACAACAAAGGCTTGACCGAATAGGTCAAGCCTTTGTTTCACTATTTTTATATTTTCGGAAAAATTTTTTCATATACATCAAAAGAATTACCCCTAAAACCGGGAAAACGGCTGCAATCAACATCCCTACTTTGAATCCGACTTGCTCAGGCGATAAGGAGAAAGTACTTCCGATTGCTTTTGCCCAATCTGTAAGAGCAACATTATCCACAACGATACCAATTGCCTGAGGGGCAACCGAAGCGCCGAGATCGCCTCCGGCGGCCATTAGAGCATATGCAGCAACGCCCGCGGCAGGTATTTTCTCCTCCATTAAAATCAGTGTTCCCGGCCAAAGCATAGAACTGAAAATTCCCAGCGCAACACAGGCAATTAAGGATACAACCGCATTAGATGAGAGCGCAACCGCCATATAGCACACGATGGAACATGACATACCGACCGTCAAAGTATTAAAAATATTTTTGCCGTATTTGGAATAAGCGGTTCTTGTAAGCGCCAGCAAAGCTGCAAAAAGTAACGTGCCTAAAATATCTCCCCAAATCTTGGATATATGCAGTGCATTTTCTGCGTATGCGGAAATCCAATTTGACATGGTGCACTCAATACAACCGGCAAAAAAGACACAAACCATACATAAAGCGAGTCCTTTTGCTTTTTGCTTGTCTTGGACGGGATTTGAGGTAGTTTGTTCTATGTTCAAATTTGGAAGGTCCGATTTTATCAGCATAACAGATGCGATCACGGGGGGAAGGGCCCAAAAGATAGTTAAGTATACCCAATACTCGTTGCCGATAAAGTGAAGAAACAATGTGCTGATCAGGACAACACCCATAAAACCGTAACCGTAAAGAGAATGGAGCATACTCATATCTTTTTCGGGGGTGTCGGACGGCAGCGCAGCAACGGTTGGACTTAGCAATACTTCGGCCAGTCCTGCTGATACTGAGAAAATAAAAGTACCGCCGACCAAGCCGACATAGGCATATTGCGGGAAAAGAAAAGGAATGAAGGCATACACACATAAGCCGATTGCCGTTATAAGCGGCATTAAGCGAATGGTTTTATGGATGTTAAAGGAATTACTGAAAAAACTGAAAATCAAATCAATTGCCAACTGCGTACAAAAATTCACAAGAACCAGCGTGCCAAGCAATGTGTAAGAGATTCCGTACAGTTCTCTAAATGTTGCAAACAGTAACGGTGGCAAGGCAAACACGGAAGCCATTGCCAAATATGTAAAATAACAAGCATGTTTCGTGCGTTTATAATTTAACGTCTTCATATGTTGGCATGGTCCTTTGTATTTATCTAACGGAATGAAATGATCGGAATCATTTGCCGCGATTATACAACATGTATCATGTGATGTAAACATTTTTAAAATGAAAGAGTCCTAACTTGACACAAGAAGAGAACTCTGTCGACGGCATAGCGGCGAAAATGTTTCAGATCGCAGAGCCTGTCGTCGTGTTCGGCATACTGGCCAGTGTGATCTACGGTGTGGCTTTGATCCTGCTGCCGTAGAAAAACAAATCGGCACCGTGAATCTTCGCCGCGCCGGTTCTGCTGGGCGAAGAAGCCTGGCACAAGGGTTTCCCATCAAAAAGCAGGTAATTTTTCGTGGAATTATAGAGTTGACATAACGGTGTGGAAAACTCTGTGGAAAATGTGAAAAACCCTGCATTATGAACGGTTTGTGAAGGTGACACCGACATTATGGGAAAAATTACGCAATAACATTTTTGC
The DNA here is from genome assembly GCA_045659825.1 of Dysosmobacter sp. Classification (GTDB taxonomy): domain Bacteria; phylum Bacillota; class Clostridia; order Oscillospirales; family Oscillospiraceae; genus Oscillibacter. The sequence goes on from JAZRCP010000049.1 coordinate 7,600, forward strand.
AAAAAACCGCCGTTTGGAGAGGAAATTCGGTGAAAAAACGGGCAAAGATGCAGAATGCTTGAACTTGTGTCCTGCGTGTGATACAATTACTATATATTGATTTTCAGGCAAATTTTGCCTGTTCGGAGGAACTATGGCAGCGAAGAAACAGACATACGGCAACGACAGTATTTCGTCCCTGAAGGGCGCGGACCGTGTCCGGAAGCGTCCGGGCGTCATTTTCGGCTCCGATGGGCTGGACGGCTGCGAACACGCGGTATTTGAGATCCTTTCCAACTCCATCGACGAGGCCAGAGAGGGGCACGGCAGGCTCATTACGGTCACCCGTTTTGCCGACCATTCCATTCAGGTGGAGGACGCCGGCCGCGGCTGTCCTGTGGACTGGAACGAAAAGGAGCAGCGGTTCAACTGGGAACTGGTCTACTGCGAGCTGTATGCCGGCGGCAAATACAACAACATCGACGGCGACAACTACGAATACTCTCTGGGCCTCATCGGTTTGGGCGCTTGTGCCACCCAGTATGCCTCCCGCTATATGGATGTGACCGTCTGGCGTGACGGACAGGAGTATCAGCTACACTTTGAACGGGGCGAAGTCACCGGCAAAAAGGGACAGGAGCTGCAGAAAACGGAGCTGCCCAAAAACCAGAGCCGCAAGACCGGCACCCGCACCCGCTGGCTGCCCGATCTGGACGTATTCACCGATATCAACATCCCCGCGGAGTACTTTGCGGACGTGATGAAGCGGCAGGCCGTGGTCAACGCGGGCATTACCTTCCGGCTGCGCAACGAAGTTTCCCCAAACAAGTTCGAGGAAACGGAATTTCTGTATGAAAACGGCATCGTGGACTATGTGACGGAACTGGCCGGTGAGGGCAGCCTGACCGCGCCGGTGTTCTGGCAGACGGAAAAACGGGGCCGAGACCGCGCCGACAAGGACGAATACAAGGTCAAGCTGAGTGCGTCCTTCTGCTTTTCCAACAAGGTGCAGGCCATCGAGCATTACCACAACTCCAGCTGGCTGGAGCATGGCGGCTCGCCGGAAAAGGCCACCAAATCTGCCTTTGTCTCCGCCATCGACAAGTATCTGCGGGACCAGAACAAGTACCAGAAGAGCGAGAGCAAGGTGACATGGGTGGACGTGGAGGACTGCCTCGTCCTCGTCAGCAACAACTTCTCCACCCAGACCAGCTACGAAAACCAGACCAAGAAATCCATCACCAACAAGTTCGTGCAGGAGGCCATGACGGAGTTCCTGCGGACGAATTTAGAGATTTTCTTCATTGAAAACCACTTCGACGCTGAGCGCATCGCCGAGCAGGTGCTGATCAACAAGCGCTCCCGCGAGAGCGCGGAAAAGCAGCGTCTGAACGTCAAGAAGAAGCTCTCGGATAACATCGACATCGCCAACCGCGTCCAGAAGTTTGTGGACTGCCGCTCCAAGGACACCGAAAAGCGGGAGATCTACATCGTGGAGGGCGACTCCGCACTGGGCAGCGTCAAGCTGAGCCGCGACGCGGAGTATCAGGGTATCATGCCGGTGCGCGGCAAGATTTTGAACTGCCTGAAAGCGGACTATGCCCGTATTTTCAAAAGCGATATCATTACCGACCTGATCCGCGTACTGGGCTGTGGCGTGGAGGTGCAGAACAAGCATGTCAAGGGCGTGGCGCCTTTCGACCTCTCTAACCTCCGCTGGAATAAAGTGGTCATCTGCACCGACGGTGACGTGGACGGCTTTCAGATCCGCACTCTGATTTTGACCATGCTCTACCGCCTGACCCCCACCCTGATCCGCGAGGGCTATGTCTATATTGCGGAAATGCCCCTTTTTGAGATCAAGAGCGGCGAGAAGACCTGGTTTGCCTACTCCGACAAGGAGAAAAATGACATTCTCAAGGAACTGGAAGGCAAAAAGGTGAAAGTGGACCGCTCCAAGGGCTTGGGTGAAAACGACCCTGACATGATGTGGCTCACCACCATGAACCCCGAAACCCGCCGCCTGATCCGCGTGATGCCAGAGGATGCGGAGAGAACGGCGCAGGTATTCGATCTGCTGCTGGGTGACAATCTGCAGGGCCGTAAGGACCATATTGCAGAAAATGGCTATAAGTATCTGGAAATGGCCGATATTTCTTAACGAGGAAACGAAACGATGGCAAA
>JAZRCP010000050.1:0-3469 GCA_045659825.1 Dysosmobacter sp.
CCTCATGCAGCTGTGCGCCTACGCCGTGACCCACGAAAGAACGCACAACCGAATAACCGTTAGACTCCACATACGTCTGGATGGCGTGGGAGATATCGGACACTCTGTGTCCACGGGTCGCGAAGCGAATGCCCTCAAAGAAGCTTTGCTTCGTGACATCAATCAGCTTTTGGGCTTCGGTGCTGATGGCACCGCAGGCAAATGTGGCAGCGCAGTCACCATGAAATCCCTTGTAGTAAGCGCCTACATCCACAGACACGATATCCCCTTCTTTCAGGACATACTCGCCCGGAATTCCGTGGATCACGCAATCATTGACAGAGATGCAAGTGCTTGCGGGGAAGCCGTGGTAGTTCAGGAACGACGGTCTCGCGCCCTGTGCCACGATGAAATCGTGAACGGCTTTATCGATCTGCTTGGTTGTAATGCCGGGTCTTACCATTTCCCCTGCCAAAGCACGGGCTGCCGCGGTAATTTTACAGGCCTGACGCATCAAACCAAGCTCTCGCTCATTCTTGACTGCAATCATACATTTGCCCCTATTGCCTTCAGGATGTCCTGATTTGCACCCTCGATGGACTGATTACCCTCGATCAGACGGAGCTTACCGCGCTGACGGTAGAAGTCCTTCAGGACCTCGGTCAGTTCGTGGTAAACCTCCAGACGGTGGCGGACAGTCTCTGCCGCATCGTCCTTACGGATAATCAGCTCACCGCTGCACAAATCACAGACAGCTTCCTGCTTGGGGGGATTGGCAACAATGTGATAGCTGGCGCCGCATTTGCTGCAGACCCGCCGGCCGGTCATCCGGCCCTCGATCACACTGTCATCAATCTCAAGAGAAATCACATGGTCGATTTCAATGCCTCTTGCTTCCAGTGCTTCTGCCTGGGCGAGGGTGCGGGGCACGCCGTCCAGAATGAAGCCTTCTGCGCAATCGGGCTGGGAGACCCGCTCCGCGACGATGTCCAGAATGACAGCGTCGGGAACGAGAGATCCCTCTTCCATGATTTTCTTAACTTGCTGCCCCAACTCGGAGCCATTTGCCATGGCTTCGCGGAGCATATTCCCGGTAGATATGGCGGGGATGGAAAGCTGCTTGACCAGCAGTTCCGCTTGTGTCCCCTTTCCGGCGCCGGGAGCGCCCAGTAGGATCATTTTCATCCTGCCATGCCTCCGTCCTTAGTCCAGGAAGCCCTTGTAGTGGCGCATCAGCATCTGTGCTTCCAGAGCCTTCACTGTTTCCAGCGCAACGCTGACAACGATGATGACGGAAGTGCCGCCGATAGCCAGGTTCTGAACAGAAGTCATCAGATTGCCGGCGATAATGGGCAGCAGAGCAACGATACCCAGATACACGGAACCAAAGACAATGATCTTATTGATGACCTTCTTGATGAAGTCTGCGGTGGGCTTGCCGGGACGGAAGCCGGGAATGAAACCGCCATTCTTCTTCAGATTGTTGGACATCTCGATGGGATCATACTGGATAGAAGCATAGAACCAGCCGAAGAAGAAGATCAGCAGGAAGTAGCAGATTGCATAGATCCAGCTGGTGGAGCTGAATACATTGTCATACCACCAGTTACCCTTACCGACACCAATAAAGGCGCAGATGGTAGCGGGCAGAGAGGTGATGGACTGTGCAAAGATAACGGGCATAACACCGGTCATTGCCACCTTAATGGGCAGGTTGGTGTTCTGGCCGCCATAGACCTTACGGCCCACAACGCGCTTTGCGTACTGGATCGGGATCCGGCGCTCAGCGTCATTGACAAGGACGATCAGCAGGATCAGAGCAGCCATGCCGACGACCACGATGATGATCTGCCACCAAGCCATGGTAAACAGCGTGTTGGCCATAGCAGGCAGACGGGAAATGATGTTGGCAAACAGGATCATGGAGATGCCGTTGCCGATACCATGCTCGGTGATCTGCTCACCCAGCCACATAACCACGGCGGAACCAGCGGTGAAGCACAGGATAATCACGATCGCTGCCAGGACGCTATCATCGGTGATGATGGAGCCGTAGTTGTTCAGCATCATGTAGTATGCCCAGCCCATCAGCAAGCCCAGGCCGACTGTGGTGTAACGGGTGATCTGTGTGATCTTCTTCTTGCCTTCCTCGCCGCCTTCCTTCTGCAGCCGCTCAAGAGCGGGGATTGCAATGGTCAGCAGCTGGATGATGATGGAAGAGTTGATGTAGGGCTGAATGGACAGCGCCAGAATGGTTGCAGTAGAGAACGCAGAACCAGACATAGCGTTGTACAGGCCCAGAATGGTTTGGGACAAAACCGAATCGAAGTAGTTGCCCAGTGCATTGACATCGATGAAGGGCACCGGAATGACATTGCCAATACGATACAGCAGCATGATCAATGCAGTGAAGATCAGCTTCTTACGAAGTTCGGGGATACCCCAGGCATTTTTAAGCGTAGAAAACACTTATACCACCTCGGTCTTTCCGCCTGCCTGCTCGATTTTTTCCTTTGCAGACTCAGAGAAAGCCGCTGCCTTAACGGTGATTTTCTTGGTCAGGTTGCCGTTAGACAGAACCTTCAGACCATAGGGGCAACTATCCAGGATGCCCTTTTCGATCAGCGCAGCAGCATCAACCACAGCGCCATCCTCAAAGCGATTCAAAGCAGCAACATTAATGGCAGTCAGAGGCTTTGCATAGATGTTGTTGAAACCACGCTTGGGAATACGACGAGCCAGAGGCATCTGGCCGCCTTCGAAACCGACGCGGACCTTGCCGCCGGAACGAGCCTTCTGGCCCTTGTGGCCACGGCCGCCGGTCTTGCCGTTGCCACTACCGTGGCCACGGCCCTTGCGCTTGCCCTCAAAAGTGGAGCCAGCGACGGGAGAGAGTTCATGAAGCTTCATTATTCTTCTCCTCCTTATTCTACTTCAGTGACCTGCAGCAGATAGCCGATCTTGGCGATCTTACCGCGAGTCTGGGTGTTGTCCGGCTGGATGGTAACCTGGCCGATCTTACGCAGACCCAGGGACTCAGCAGTAGCAATATGCTTTTCCAGACGGCCATTCAGGCTCTTAACAAGCTTAATTTTCAGGTTTGCCATGTTAATTACCCTCCTTAACCAACGATTTCTTCCACGGTCTTGCCGCGGATTGCAGCAACCTGCTCGGGGTTGCGCAGGGGCTTCAGACCCTCCATGGTGGCCTTAACCACATTCTGGGGGTTGTTGGAACGCAGGCACTTAGAGCAGATGTTCTGAATGCCAACAGCTTCCATAACGGCACGGACAGCGCCGCCGGCGATCACGCCGGTACCTTCGGTAGCGGGCTTCAGCAGAACTGCGCCGGCTCCGAAAATGCCGATTACATCGTGAGGAATGGTGTTGCCGGACAGAGAAACCTTGACCATATTCTTCTTGGCATCAGCGATACCCTTCAGAATAGCCTCGGAAACTTCAGCTGCCTTGCCCAGGCCATAGCCCACAGT
>JAZRCP010000051.1:0-5744 GCA_045659825.1 Dysosmobacter sp.
GAGGTGTTTGCCCGCGCAGAGGAGCTGGTTGCCATGGGCCTGAATATTCCACAGGTGACCAGAGTGTTCCTTGAACTGAAGGCCATGGGCCTGGATGTACCGGCCGTCTACACAACGGATCAGGCAGTGGCTGTGCTGAAATCCCTTAAGGGAGGTGCTGCCGCATGCTGAAAGACATTACCTTAGGCCAGTATTTCCCGGGAAATACCGTGGCCCACAAGCTGGATCCCCGCACGAAGATTCTGCTGGTGGTACTGTATATTATCGCGCTGTTTTGTGCCAAGGGCCTCTTGACCTATGCCATCATGGGACTGTGCCTTGCAGTCTGTGTCCGCATTTCCAAGGTGGGTCTCAAGCAGCTGGTGCGGGGACTGAAGCCGGTGCTGTTCATCCTGCTGTTTACCGGCGTTCTGAACCTGTTTTTCACCCCCGGCGACCGCTATCTGGTGGAGTGGGGCTTCCTGCGCATCTCGGATGTCGGTTTGCGGAATGCCATTTTCATGGTGCTGCGCATTATGCTGCTGATCATGGGCACCTTCCTGCTGACCTACACCACCAGTCCCATCAGCCTGACCGATGGACTGGAACGGCTGATGAACGGCTTGAAAAAGCTGCGCGTGCCGGTGCATGAGCTGGCGATGATGATGTCCATTGCCCTGCGCTTTATTCCGACCTTGATTGAGGAAACGGACAAGATCATGTCTGCCCAGAAGGCCCGCGGCGCGGACTTTGAAAGCGGAAACCTGATCCAGAAGGCCAAGGCTTTGATCCCCATTCTGGTGCCTCTGTTTATCAGTGCTTTCCGGCGGGCCGACGAACTGGCTACGGCGATGGAGTGCCGCTGCTACCACGGCGGTGAGGGCCGCACCAAGCTGCATGTTTTGCGGTATGAGCGGCGGGACTATATCGCCCTGCTTTTGGGGGCGCTGGTGATGATGCTGGTGATCGTGCTGGCCTATTTCGGCCTGTAATGAAACGAAAAGGAGTCTTTCTGCCATGAAGAAGGCTTTGCAGATCATAACGCTCGTTCTGTGCGCTGTGCTGTTGGTGATGAATGTTCGTCAGGGCAGAAAGCTGGAACGCTATGAACTGGATATGATAAATCGGTTCGACCGGCTGGAAACCAGAGTGGATCGGGTTCGTGACAGCATTTCAGATAGCGTTTCACAAAAATTGGAGGAGAACGCCAAAGTGGTAGCTGACTTTGGCCTGGAACCAACCGGACTGAACAAGGCTTCGCGCAGTCTGCTGGCGAATGTGTCTGTGATGCTGAAGGAGTGGCAGCCGGATACGGCAGTTACACTGCTTGCCAGACTGAATGGAGAAGAACAAGAACTTTCCATGGTTTCTCTTGGCAGCGGTGGCTTCATCTGTGAGGTAGACCTGCCTGTAGAACAGAACTGCGAGCTTTGGTTGGATGTCATGGTGACAAGCGACAGCATGACCCGCCGTGAAGAACTGGGCGGCTGGGGCGAACTTTCCATGCTGCTGCCGGTGCAGATGTACAGCTGGGGCGGATCGTCACCTGTCTTTCAGGACGGCTTTTTGACTATCGGACAGCAGACCGGACATTTAGAGGGGCGGGACGGTACACCTGCAAAGGCGTCCGATGTTTGCTACCGCCTGTATGTGAACGGTGAAAAGGTGAAAGAGGAAGCCCGCTGTGAGAATTGGCTGCACGAGTGCGCAGAGGGAGATGAAGTTCACTTGACCCTGTTCTGTCGGGACGAGTACGGACTGGGCTATGAGTTCACCATGGACGAATTTGTGTGTAACGAGGACGCAAGTGACCGGGGAACGGGCAGTGTTGTCAGCAATGGAACGGCATCCCCTGTTTTGAGTTGGGATTAAGGAGAACCTATGCGAAATATCGCTTTAAAACTGATGTATAACGGCACGGCGTATCATGGCTGGCAGGTGCAAAAGAATGCTGTCACTGTCTGCGAGACGCTGCAGAAGGCCCTGAAGCAGATCACCGGCGAGGAAGTCCATCTCACCGGCTGTGGCCGTACGGATGCCGGCGTTCATGCGGAGCACTATGTGGCAAACTTCCGTACGGAGTCCCGTATTCCGCTGGAGCGGCTTCCTTTTGCCATCAACACCCACACGCCGGAGGATATTGCCGTAAAAGAGGCACTGGAGGTGGCGGAGGATTTTAACGCCATTGGTTCCTGCGTGAAGAAGGAATATACTTACCGGATCTATAACTCACGGGTGAAGAATCCGTTTTATGTCAACCGTGCGTACTTTTATCCCAAGCGTTTGGACGAGGAATTTCTGAACCGTGCGGCGCACCAGTTTGTGGGCACTCACGACTTCAAGGCTGTTCGTTCCGTGGGCACAGAGACGAGAACCACCGTCCGTACGATTTACTGGTGCGATGTGACCCGCAACGGAGATTTGCTGGAACTGAAGGTCTGCGCTAACGGATTTTTGTATAATATGGTTCGTGCAATCACCGGCACGGTACTTTATGCGGCAGAGGGGAAATTCCTGCCGGAGGATATCCCCGCCATTTTAGAAAGCGGTGACCGTCGTTTGGCAGGCCCCACGGTACCGCCCGGCGGACTGTATCTGACAAGACTTTGGTATGAGGATGAGCGACTCAATGGATGAGGGAAAGCGCACAAAACGGAATATCTGGAACGACGATGACGAGGACGAACTGCAGCAGCCGAAAAAACGGCGGGCCCTGTGGGGCGTGCTGGGCTTTTTCCTGATCCTGATCGTGGTTTTAGGCGTGGTGCTGCTGGCTGCGTACCGTGATGGTACGGGCTTTGATGTGCTGCGCCGGTATCTCCACTACGGCAGCGCAGAGGAGTCCGGTGGTGAGCCTGTCTATGACTACGACGCCGATCCCGGCAACCAGTTTGCCGTGCTGGAGAAGCATCTGGTGGTGCTGTCCGACACGGGTTTGAAGATCCTTTCACCGGATGAGAAAACCATCTGGTCAACGGCTTTGAATCTGAAAGCCCCTGCGCTGGATGCAGGCAACACCATGGCGGTGGCCTATGATGTGGGCGGCACCGTGCTGTATGTGGTAAACGCCTACGGAGAAGTGATGCGGAGCGAAGCGGATCCGGAGGAGCCGATCATTGCCGCATCGCTGAATGAGCATGACTGGCTGAGCATTACCACGGAGAAACGGAACTACAAGGGCTGCGTGCAGGTTTACGATCCGGAAATGGAACTGGCGTTTGTTTTCAATTCCTCCAGCCGCTTTGTCATGGATGCCTGCGTTGTGGGCGAAGGAGAGAAGCTGGCGGCGGTGACGCTGGGACAGGAGGACAGCGCCTTTGTCAGCAATGTGGTGCTGTATGACCTGCACGAAACGGAGCCTTACGCCAATTACAGCATTGAGAACGGTCTGGTGCTTGGCATGGATGCTGAAGAGGACCGGATCGTTACGGTATCGGATACCTGTTTGACCTGCGCCAATGCAAACGGGAAAATCGTGTCGACCCATTCCTACGGCAGAGAGCATCTGCGGGAATACCATCTGGCAGGTGATGGCTTTGCCGTGCTGCTGCTGAGCCGGTATCAGTCCGGCAGTCTGGGCCGTCTGCTTTCTGTGGGAACAGATGGGACCCAGCTGGGGTCTCTGGATGTGAAGGAAGAAATTCTGGACATTTCCGCAGCCGGTCGGTATCTGGCTGTGTTGTATGCAGACCGTGTGGTGGTCTATAACCCGGATCTGCAGGTCTATGCCTCCCTGACGGGAATCGATCAGGCACGAGGCGTACTGATGCGGCCGGACGGCTCCGTGCTGCTGCTGGGTGCGGAATCGGCCCACTTGTTTCTGCCCTGAGACAGGGCGGAAGTTCACAAAACGTTTACAGGAGGGGTGGTAGGCAAGGATGTCAGCACCTGTTATAATAGACGTGCTTGTGGTCGTCTTTCTGGTTGCGTTTGCACTTTGGGGCGCAAAGCGGGGACTGCTGCGGGCCCTGGCGGGACTGGTGATTTTGCTGGTGTCGCTGGTGGGCGCCGGTATTTTTGCCGGCTCTTTTGCCCAGACTGTTACCGATTGGGTGACGCCGCTGGTGGAACAGAAGGTTTCTGCAAAAGTTGAGGAGGCCATTACGGCAAAGGTCGGCCCATCCGAGTGGAGAGACCTGCTTTCTCAGGTCGATCTGGAGGATCTGCCGGTGGATGAATTTTTAGGGCGCATCGGTGTGGATGACGGGGCATGGGATTCTCTGCTGGAACGAATCCGCGCGAAGGTTTCCGACAGCGGTGAAGCCATGACGGACGCCGTCGTAGAGGCAGCGGCCGAGGCGCTGGTGTACCCTGTGGTATACGGCGTGCTGTTCGTGGTGGCATTTGTGTTGCTGCTGTTGCTGCTGCATGTGTTGCTGGGAGCCATGGGCCTTGTGATGAAGCTGCCCGGACTCAGCACCCTCAATGCGCTGGGCGGCGCGGCTTTTGGACTGGTCGAGGGCGCACTGCTACTGTTTCTCGCTGTCTGGGTGGGACGGCATCTGGGTATTTCCTTCGAGACAGAACTGCTGGCCGAGGCCCATATTTTACGTATTTTCACGACGCATACGCCACTGAGCGTGCTGTCGTTTCTAAACCATTGACGCGCAGAGGCGGACAGTCTGTCCGTCCCGTCAGTGGAATTTCTGGAGGTATCAAATGCAGCCTACACTTTGTTCAAGATGTAAGAAGAATATTGCCGTGGTCTACATCTCCAAAATGGAGGGAGACAAGACTACCAATGAGGGCCTGTGCCTGAAGTGCGCCAAGGATTTGGGTCTGCCGCAGGTGGATGACATGATGAAGCGCATGGGCATTTCCGATGAGGAGCTGGAAGCCCTGAATCAGGAAATGACGCAGGCCATCAACGGCATCGAGAATATCGAGGACCTGCCCGGCGGCGACGGGGAAGATGACGAGGAGGATGCCGGCAAAACGGCGACCTTCCCGTTTTTGAACCGCCTGTTTTCCGGTGGTGAGTCTCCTGTGGCAAGCGAGGGCGAGGAGCCCAATCGCGGTGGCCGTGATAAGGAACGCAAGGAAGGAAAGAACGGTAAGCGGAAGTTCCTTGAGAATTACTGCATCTCTCTGACCCAGCGTGCCAAGGACGGTAAGCTGGATCCCGTGATCGGCCGTCAGCAGGAGATTGAGCGCGTGGTGCAGATTCTGAACCGCCGCCAGAAGAACAACCCCTGCCTGATCGGCGAGCCGGGTGTTGGTAAGACGGCCATTGCCGAAGGTTTAGCTCAGCGCATCGTCAGCGGCGATGTGCCCTTCAAGCTGCAGGACAAGGAAGTATATCTGCTGGACCTGACGGCGCTGGTGGCAGGAACCCAGTTCCGCGGCCAGTTTGAAAGCCGCATGAAGGGGCTGATCGATGAGGTCAAGAAGCTGGGCAACATCATTTTGATGATCGACGAGGTCCACAACATTGTGGGCGCCGGCGATGCCGAGGGCAGCATGAATGCCGCCAACATTCTCAAGCCTGCCCTGTCCCGCGGCGAGATTCAGGTGATCGGCGCCACCACCTTTAACGAATACCGCAAGTCCATCGAAAAGGACACGGCACTGGAGCGCCGTTTCCAGCCGGTGACGGTGAATGAGCCCTCCATTGAGGACTCCATTCGGATTCTGCAGGGACTGGCTCCCAACTATGAGAAATACCACGGCGTGAAAATGTCTGACGGCATCATCCGTCAGGCGGTGATGCTGTCCGAACGGTATATCACCGACCGCTTCCTGCCGGATAAGGCCATCGACCTGAT
>JAZRCP010000052.1:0-2443 GCA_045659825.1 Dysosmobacter sp.
GAAGAACTTCATTGGTCCCGGTCTGGAGGACCTGTGCGTATCCCGTACCTCCTTCACCTGGGGCGTGCCCGTGGACTTTGACCCCGGCCATGTGGTGTACGTCTGGGTGGACGCCCTGTTCAACTACTGCACCGCTCTGGGCTTCCTGAACGACAAGTACGATGACTACGATCACTACTGGCCCGCTGACTATCACTTTGTGGGCAAGGAGATCGTCCGCTTCCACTCCATTATCTGGCCCGCCATGCTGATGAGCATGGAGATGCCTCTGCCCAAGCACGTCTTTGGCCACGGCTGGCTGCTGCTGGACGGCGGCAAGATGTCCAAGTCCAAGGGCAATGTGGTGGACCCCTATATTCTGGCTGAGAAGTTCGGCGTGGACGCCCTGCGCTTCTTCCTGATGCGCACCTTCCCCTTCGGCTCTGACGGCAACTTCTCCAACGAGCTGCTGATCCAGACCATTAACACCGACCTTGCCAACGACCTGGGCAATCTGGTCTCCCGCACCACCGCCATGGTAGGCAAGTATTTCGGCGGCACCCTGCCCTCCGGCTGCAAGACCTGTGCCGCTCCCGAGTCCTTCGACGCCGACCTGATCGGCATGGCCTCCGCTCTGCGTGACACCTACGAGAAGGATATGGAAGCCTGTGCTCCTCACACCGCTCTGGCCGATGTGTTCAAGGTCATCCAGCGCGCCAACAAGTATATCGACGAGACCGCTCCCTGGGCTCTGGCCAAGGATATGGACGCCAACGGCGCACGCCTCGCCCACGTTCTCTACAACCTGCTGGAGACCACCCGCATCTGCGGCATCCTGCTGACGCCCTTCATGCCCTCCAGCATGGAGAAGCTGTTCGTCCAGATCGGAGCCGAGGCCGGCATCCAGACCTGGGACGCCGCCGCCATCTGGGGCCAGCTGTCTGATACCGCCACCGTCACCAAAGGCGAGAACCTGTTCCCCCGCATCGACATGGACAAGGCCATTGAGGAGTTGGAAGCCGCTGCCGAAGCGGCCCGCAAGGCCAGCCTGCCCGCCATCGAGATCGAGCCTCAGACCGAGGAAAAGGTGGACTTTGAAACCTTCTGCAAGAGCGATTTTCGCGCTGTGAAGGTCAAGCACTGTGAAAACGTGAAGAAGAGCGAGAAGCTGCTGAAGTTTACGCTGGACGACGGCACCGGTACCGACCGCCAGATCCTCTCCGGTATTGCCAAGTGGTACAAGCCCGAGGACCTGATCGGCAAGACACTGGTGGCCATCGTGAACCTGCCTCCCCGCAAGATGATGGGCCAGGAGAGCTGCGGCATGCTGATCTCCGCCGTTCACACCGAAAAGGGTGAGGAAAAGCTGAACCTGCTGATGGTGGATGATGCCATTCCCGCAGGTGCAAAACTCTGCTAAAAACTGTCGAGGGGGCGGCGCCTGCCGCCCCCTATTTTTCAGAAACAAGAGGGATTTCTATGCGACTGCAAAGTGCGATTTTTGATATGGACGGCACCCTGCTGGACTCCATGGCGGCATGGGACATTGCGCCGGTGGAGTTTTTACGCGCACATGGGAAAGAGCCCGATCCGGATTTCCGCGAGATCACGAAAGTCATGACCGTGCAGGATTGCGCCCGTTACTGCCGGGATACCTACGATCTGCCCATGACCGTGGAAGAAGTGATGCACGGCATGAACGCCATGATGGAGGACTTCTATACCACCCGCGTACAGCTGAAGCCCGGCGTCAAGAATTTTCTCTCCCTGCTGAAAATGGAGGGCGTCTGGATGTATGTGGCCACCAACACCGACCGCCATCTGGTGCAGGACGCATTGAAGCACACGGGAATTGACTCCTACTTCCGGGGCATCCTTACTTGTTCGGAGGTAGGCGCCGGCAAACAAGAAAGCCCCGAGATTTACGAACGGGCCCTGCGCCGTCTGCGCTCCACCAAGAAGGATACCGTGGTGTTTGAAGACGCTGTCCACGCGATTCGCACAGCCAAGGCCGCAGGTTTTCGCGTCGCCGCAGTGTATGATGCCTCGGAAGAGGCAAATCAGGAAGAAATTCGCCGGATTTCCGACTATTATATCCGCTCTTTTGAGGAAATGTTTGAAACAGAATCTCTGATATAAACCCCAGCTACGCCGGCAAATTCCTTGCCGGCGCAGCTTTTGCCGATACCTGTCGAAAACTTTTTCCTCTTTTTTGTCTTCACAGCCTTGACAGATCGCCAGAAACTATGGTATCCTAATCAATGCAGATAAGCTGCCGGTGTGGTGGAATGGTAGACACAGGAGACTTAAAATCTCCCGGTAGCAATACTGTACCGGTTCGAGTCCGGTCACCGGCACCACAAATTCAATATCGCGGAGTAGAGCAGTTGGTAGCTCGTCGGGCTCATAACCCGGAGGTCGCAGGTTCAAGTCCTGTCTCCGCAACCATAAAACACCTGATTTC
>JAZRCP010000053.1:0-6698 GCA_045659825.1 Dysosmobacter sp.
ATCAAGGACAGGGTGACAGTTAAAAACATGGAAACTCTCCTATATCGTAATATTCCAAAACCCGCTCAAAGGCAGAGAGCAATCCTGCTCTCTGCCTTTGCTATGTATAAGGGGAATTTACTTGGTCACAACGACCTGAGCGTTGTTGCAGTATGCGGTGGAGCACTCCATGGCTTCCATGACAGCGTCGGTCAGGGTCATGCCGTTCCAGACCACGTCGATGTTGCCGGAATCCAGCTCCATGATCTTGCTGTCCCAGTCGATCTCGATGAACTCGATCTCCACGCCCAGCTTGTCGGCAACGATCTTGGCCATGTCAGCGTCGAAGCCGATCCACTCGCCGTTGTCGTCCTTGTAGTCCATGGGAGCGAAGTCGGTGATACCAACGATCAGCTTGCCGGAGGCAACGATGTCAGCCACATCACCGTCAGTGGGGATGTCAATGATGTCAGCGGTCTGCTCCACGAGGGCTTCCTGCACGCCGTAGGTGGTGGCGATCTCCTGCATAGTGCCGGCGGTATAGGCTTCGGCAAACACGCCGTTGATATAAGCGGCCAGATTGCTGCCCTTGCGGCAGCCAACGCCGTACAGCTCTTCAGTCAGCTTCTGATCGGTGACCTTCAGGTCGGGATAGCTGGTGCCTTCGCCAACCATGGCGCCGGCCATCAGGGAGTCGATGATAGCAGCGTCGGAAGTGCCGGACTGGACTTCCATCAGGGCCTTGGCCTGGGTATCCACACTATTGATCTCAAAACCAGCCTCCGTTGCGGCAGCTTCACCGGCACTACCGGCTTCCACAGCATAGACCATCTTCTTCTCACCGCCGCAGGCTGCCAGAGACAGCACCATGACGAGGGTCAGCAGCATTGCAAAAAACTTCTTCATAATCGTATCCTCCAATTTGAGCGGGAAACCGCTCGTTTAATACGGTAGCAGTTTACCATACTAAATCGAGGTTGTAAAGAAGAAAAATCAACAAGGCCGGTAAAAAGAAGCAATTTGTCTTGTGCAGTTCAAACAAAGAAAGACGGGCCGTCATACTTTTTCCTCTGCGGTCATAGAGATGGAACATGACTATGGAGCGCAAAAAGGACGGGATGATATGAATACCAGTATCTATCAGAATATTGCCACCCGCACGGCGGGCGATATCTACATCGGGGTTGTGGGGCCGGTACGGACGGGAAAATCCACTTTTATCAAGCGGTTCATGGAAACACAGGTGATCCCCAACATTGAAAATGTATACCGGAAGGAACGGGCACGGGATGAACTGCCCCAGAGTGGCTCCGGCAGGACGATCATGACGGCGGAACCGAAATTTGTGCCGGAGGAGGCGGCCCAGATCCAGTTGGAGGGCGGTGCGGCCTTTTCCGTGCGCCTGATCGACTGTGTGGGCTATATGGTGCGGGGAGCCATCGGACAGTTTGAGGATGACGCGCCCCGCATGGTCACCACACCGTGGTACGATCATGAGATCCCCATGACGGAAGCAGCTGAGATAGGAACACGAAAAGTCATTGCGGAGCACTCCACCATCGGCATCGTCGTTACGACAGACGGCAGTATTTCGGATATTTCCAGAGAGGAATACTTAGAGGCGGAGGAGCGGGTCATCCGGGAACTGCAGGAATTGGGAAAGCCTTTTATTGTGCTGCTCAATTCGGCCTGGCCGGAGGGAGAACGGGCAACGGCCATTGCCAGAGATATTGCCTCCCGCTATGAGGTCAACTGCGTGCCCGTCAACTGCCTCGATCTCAGTGAGGACGCTGTGGCGGAAATTTTGAAGGCGGTGCTCTATGAGTTCCCGATGCAGGAACTGGACCTGTTCCTGCCGCCGTGGGTGGACGCCCTGCCGGCTGAGCATGAATTGAAAGCGGGGTTGTATGATGCCATCCGGCAGAGTACGGAAAAGCTTCGCCACATCCGTGAGATCGATGGTGTGATCTGCGCGCTGGGCGCGTGCGACAACATCAGCGAGGCCAAGGTGATCGGTATTGATCTGGGGACCGGCATCGCCTCTGCCGCGCTGCACCTTTCAAGAGAATTGTTCTATCAGACGCTGTCGGAGCAGTCCGGTTTTGCCGTGACGGATGACGGCGATTTGATGAGCCTGCTGACGGCGCTGGCCACGGTAAAAACGGAGTATGATAAGGTATCCGGTGCGCTGCGGGATGTGCGGGAGACCGGCTACGGCATCGTAGTGCCAGGGATCGATGAACTGCGGCTGGAGGAGCCGGAGATCATGAAGCAGGGAGGACGCTACGGCGTGAAGCTGAAGGCCAGCGCACCCAGCATCCACATGATCCGCGCAGACATTGAAACGGCAGTTTCGCCGATTGTGGGTAATGAGAAGCAGTCGGAGGACATGGTGAATTACCTGCTGCAGGAGTTTGAGGGAGATACCACCAAGATCTGGCAGTCCAACATTTTCGGCCGCAGCTTCCATGAACTGGTCAGCGAGGATCTCCAGACCAAGCTGAAGCGGATGCCGGAGGATGCACGCAAGAAGCTGCAGGAAACGCTGACCCGCATTATCAACGAGGGCAGCGGCGGACTGATCTGTATCATTCTATAATAGAAAAAGGACCGGAAATCCGGTCCTTTTTTATTTTCCTAATACCTCATGCCGTACAAATGCAAATGCGGCGTCCTCGCCTTCATCGCAGAGCGTGATCAGGATTTTTTCCAATAGCTCTGCCGTGGCGGGATGGAGCAGCAGGCGGCGGTCTTTACCACGAAGGAAAAACTTATATGGGTCGCCGGGATCGAAATCCTTGCCGCGGTAGACTTTGCTGGCGGCCAAACGGTCGCAGAACATTTCGGCCACATATTTCTTCGGCATTTCCACGCCGTCGATGCCAATGCCGCTGGGGCTGTAATCCGTCCAGTACTCAAAATGGTGCTTGTTGCGGCCTTTGTGGTGGATCCACGAGGTGCTGTAACCAAAGGTGCGGCGCTGGACGTCGTTGGGGCTGCGGTCACCCTGATAGTACTTCACACCTGGAAAAAACTCCACAGGGGAGTACTTGGAGAGATCGTGGGTCAGGCCCTGCCAGTACAGGCCGAGGCGGAAGCAGTATTTCCGTACCAGTGCCCGATGGTGGTGTACAGTTTTCAAATGTCCCCAGAAATGCAAAGCAGGTCACCTCAATGTTTCAAGTCACTGACAGCAGTATACCACATCTCCTTGAAAAAAACGAGGAAAATCTGATTCTGAAAAGCGGTTTTTCAGGCAGGAACTCCTAAGAAGTGTTGCGCATGCAACAGACAGAGAGCGGTGTTTCCGGTATATTCAGGAAAAAGGAGGGAGTATCATGGAGTGGTTCAGTATTGTTGTAGTGGTATTGATGTTAGGCGGTGTAGCCTGGGTTTGGGGATCGCTGCATGATCCCAAGCACGGCGGTACCATCGGCTGTTGCGGCTGCGGGCAGTGCTTTGTTACCGGCGAGTGCGTGATGGTGAAGAAAAAGCAGGAAAATGCCGAAAAGAAGCCGCCTGTGACTTGACAAATCCGCGAAAAAGGATATAATATGTTCGGTAATTATGCCAAATGCTGTGACAAAGCCAGCTTTGCTGTGCCGGACGAAGCGAGAGGGGAACTGGTGAAAGCCCCTTGTCTTGAGCCGCAAAGCAAGCCACTTTGGAGCGGTCCGCGAGGAGCGGAACGGTTCATCCCCGTTACCGGATGGCTAAGATGCCTCCTTTGGGAGGATAATTAGGGTGGTACCGTGAAGCAAGTCTTCGCCCCTAAACAGGGCGAGGACTTTTTATTTTTTGTAAGCAAAGAAATTTCAAATATATTTTTAGGAGGAAACTACCAATGGCACATCCCAATCATGGGCTGAACGAACTGCGCGAGATGTTCCTGAGCTACTTTGAGAGCAAGGGCCACCTGCGCCTGCCCAGCTTTTCCCTGATCCCCCAGAACGACAAGTCCCTGCTGCTGATCAACTCCGGCATGGCTCCCATGAAGACCTGGTTCACCCGCGAGGAAGAGCCTCCCCGTGACCGCGTTTGCACCTGCCAGAAGTGCATCCGTACCGGCGACATTGAAAACATCGGCAAGACCGACCGCCACGGCACCTATTTTGAGATGCTGGGCAACTTCTCTTTTGGCGACTACTTCAAGAAGGAAGCCATCCCTTACTGCTGGGAGTTCCTGACCAAGGTGGTTGGTCTGGAGGAGGACCGCCTGTATCCCTCCATCTATCTGGACGATGATGAAGCCTTCGAAATCTGGAACAAGGACATCGGCATCCCCGCCCAGAACATCTCCCGTTTCGGTAAGGCCGACAACTTCTGGGAGCACGGAGCAGGTCCCTGCGGCCCCTGCTCTGAGGTCTACTATGACCGCGGCGTGGAGTACGGCTGCGGCAAGGAAGGCTGCACCGTGGGCTGTGAGTGCGACCGCTATATCGAGGTGTGGAACAATGTCTTCTCCCAGTTCAACAACGACGGCGAGGGCAACTACACCGAACTGAAGCAGAAGAACATCGACACCGGCATGGGTCTGGAGAGACTGGCCTGCGTGTGCCAGAACGTTGGTTCTCTGTTTGAGGTCGACACTGTGATGAACATCACCAAGAAGGTGTCTGAGATCACCGGCGCCCATTACAAGGAAGACGCAAAGAAGGACGTCTCCCTGCGTGTCATTACCGACCACATCCGCTCCGGCGTGATGATGATCTGCGACGGCGTGCTGCCTTCCAACGAAGGTCGCGGCTATGTGCTGCGCCGTCTGCTGCGCCGCGCTGCCCGTCACGGCAAGCTGCTGGGCGTCAACAAGCCCTTCCTGTTCGAGGTCGTGGAGACCGTGGTGCAGGAGAACGAGTTTGCCTATCCCGATCTGTGCGAGAAACAGGCCTATATCACCAAGGTCATCCGCACCGAGGAAGAGAACTTCGCCAAGACCATCGACGGCGGCATGAAGATCTACAACGAACTGCTGGCTGCTCACAAGGAAAAGGGCGAGAAGGAGTTCTCCGGTGCTGATGCTTTCAAGTTGTATGACACCTACGGCTTCCCCATCGACCTGACCATCGAAATGGTGGAAGAGGAGGGGATGACCCTCGACCGTGCCGGCTTTGATGCCGAGATGGAAGCACAGCGTGTCCGCGCCCGTAAGGCCCGCGAGGCACTGGGCGATCTGGGCTGGGCCGGTATCGAATTCGGCTCTGAGATGCCTGCTACCGAGTTTGTGGGCTATGACCGCACTGAGGAGCAGGGCAAGGTTCTGGCTCTCGTGGTGGAAAATGAACTGGCTGAGACCGTCATGACCGGCGTGGACGCCATCATCGTGCTGGATCAGACCCCGTTTTACGCTGAAATGGGCGGTCAGGTGGCCGACCACGGCGTGATCACCGCGGGCGAGGCTAAGTTTGAGGTCAACAATGTCCTGAAGAACAAGGGCGGCAAGTTCATGCACTACGGCAAGGTAGTTGCAGGTACTTTCAACGTGGGCGACACTGTTACCGCTTCTATCGATGTGGAGCGCCGCAAGGCCATCATGCGTGCGCACTCCACCACTCATCTGCTGGATGCCGCACTGAAGAAGGTTCTGGGCGATCATGTCCATCAGGCAGGCTCTCTGGTAGAGCCCGATCGTATCCGTTTCGACTTCACCCACTTCGAGGCCATCACTCCCGAGCAGCTGGCTGAAGTTGACCGCATTGTCAACGATGCTATTCTGGAGGGGTACAGCGTTGTGTCCGAGGTTCTGCCCATCGAGGAGGCCAAGAAGAAGGGCGCTGTGGCTGTGTTTGGCGAGAAGTACGGTGACACCGTCCGCGTTGTGGAGATGGGCGACTTCTCCATGGAGTTCTGCGGCGGCACCCATCTGGACAACACCGCCAAGGCCGGTATGTTCCGCATCAAGTCTGAAGGCTCAGTTGCCTCCGGTGTCCGCCGTATCGAGGCTACCGTGGGCAAGCAGACCATGGAGACCATCAGCGCCAACCAGAAGGTTCTGGTGCATCTGTCTCAGATGTTCAAGACCAGTGTGGGCGAGATCGAGAACCGCATCCAGCAGCAGACTGCTGAGATGAAGGAACTGCGTACCATGGTGGAGAAGTTCAAGGCTGAGGCCTCTCTGGGCGAGGCCCGTCAGTTCCTGATGAGCGCCAAGGACATGGGCGGCCTGAAGGTTCTGACTGCCAACAAGTCCGGTATGGATGCTAACGCTCTGCGCCAGATGGGTGACTTCCTGCGTGATAAGGAGCCCGGCGTGGTTGCTGTGCTGTCCTCCGTCAACGGTGAGAAGATCACCTTCCTGGCTGTCTGTGGCCCCGAGGCCGTGAAGCGCGGCATTAAGGCCGGCGACCTGGTTCGCAATGTCTGCACCATCTGCGGCGGTAAGGGCGGCGGCAAGCCCGACAGCGCCATGGGCGGCGGCAGTGATCTGCTGAAGCTTGATGACGCACTGGCCAGCGTGGACGATTTCGTTTCTTCCAAGCTGTAATAATCAAAAAAATACCTCCCTCGCTGCAAAATCAGCGGGGGAGGGAATCATATCAAGGAGGAACCGCTATGTTTATCGGATTTGACAAGATGCAGGAGACCCATGTCCCTCACATGCGGGGTGGTGAGAAGGACGCCTATCTGCGAGTTTATGATGACGGCCTTTGCAAGATCGTTCAGGGACGGTTGATTCCCGGCGCTACCGTTGGTCTCCACACCCATGAAACGGACAGTGAGAC
>JAZRCP010000054.1:0-1510 GCA_045659825.1 Dysosmobacter sp.
GGCACGAGCCGCTGACTGATGAGGAATGCGGGCGGAAATCTTGGTTCTCTGCGTTGTAACAGACTTCTTCCCGCACCCAGCGTATCGCCGTTCCTCATCCGTCTTCAAATTTGTCCGGTTGCGGACAAATTTGAATCCACCTTCCCCCCGGGGGAAGGCATGCGCCTTCGGCGCTAAAGAGAGCGATAAATCCCAATTTGACACCATGTCACAAAATATTCATTTTTTCGTGCCGTTTTTCAAAATATATCTTGCTTTTTATTTGCAGAAGCGGTATAATTGCCGTTGGTGGAAAATTTCGACGAAGGAGGAAATGCGTACAACTGCTGTGCATTTCCTCTTTTTTTGAAGATCCTAAAAAGAAATATTTGGAGGAAATAGAATGAATCTGATCTACGGTATCAAAGACAAGCCCAAGTTCGGCCAGATGCTGCTGTTCGCTTTCCAGCAGGTTCTGGCAATCCTGGCAGCTACCATCGCCGTTCCCGCTATCGTTGGCAACGGCATGTCCGCTTCCGCCGCCCTGTTCGGCGCCGGTGTGGGCACCATCGTTTACCAGCTGTTCACCAAGTTTAAGAGCCCCGTGTTCCTTGGCTCTTCCTTCGCCTTCATCGGCTCCATGGTCGCCGCCTTTGCCGGTGCGGTTTCCGCTTCCGCCGGTTTTGCCGGTCTGATCATCGGTGCAGTTTTCGCCGGTCTTGTGTATGTGATCATCGCCATCGTTGTCAAGCTGGCCGGTGTCAAGTGGATCAACAAGCTGATGCCCCCCGTGGTTATCGGACCCACTGTTGCTCTGATCGGTCTTAGCCTGGCCGGCGCTGCCATTAAGGATGTGTTCTCCTACGGTCCTCAGGATGCCAACGGCTCTTTCGTCATGAGCGCTCCCGCATGGGCTTCCTTTGTTTGCGCTATGGTCACCCTGCTGGTCGTTATCATCGCTTCTACCTACGGCAAGAAGATGATCAAGCTGGTTCCCTTCATCATTGGCATTCTGGCCGGCTATATTGTAGCTGCCATCTTTACCGTTTGCGGCATCCCTGTCATTGACTTCTCTCTGTTCCAGAATATGCAGATCTTCGCCATTCCCGAGTTTACCTTCCTGGAGGCTCTGAAGGGTGTGAAGGAGATCGACGGCTCTTTCATCGCTACCGTTGCCGTGGCTTATGTTCCCGTTGCATTCGTGGTCTTTGCTGAGCACATCGCTGACCACAAGAACCTCAGCACCATCATTGGCACCGATCTGACTGAAGATCCCGGCCTGCACCGCACCCTGCTGGGCGACGGTGTCGGTTCCATGGTTGGCGCTTTCTTCGGCGGCTGCCCCAACACCACCTACGGTGAGTCCGTCGGCTGTGTTGCCATCACCCGTAACGCTACCGTCATCACCATCACCACTGCCGCTATCATGTGCGTCGTGATCTCCTTCTTCGGCCCCTTCGTGGCTTTCTTGGATTCCATTCCCGGCTGCGTCATGGGCGGTGTCTGCGTCACTCTGTACGGCTTCATTGCC
>JAZRCP010000055.1:0-16374 GCA_045659825.1 Dysosmobacter sp.
AACATTCTGGCCGCCTATGCCGCCTGCCGCGAATGTGGCGTGGCCGCTGAGACTGCCGCGGGCGTAATCTCCGGCTACGTCCTGAAAAACGGCCGTATGCAGACCTTCCGTCTGGGTGCGCACCACGGCACGCTGCTGACCAGCAAGCACGAAAACTCCATCGCCTACGACACCAACCTGCGCTATTTGGCTGCCACAAAAGCAGCTTGCAGCGTCCTCGTCATCGTGGATGCCGTCAGCCGCAAGTATTTCACCAGCGAAACCAGCTGGCTGTGGGACATCGACTTCGACCTGCTGGCCCAGCCTCATGTGAAGCGGGTGATTCTCTCCGGTCAGTACTGCAACGACCTGGCAGCCCGCTTCAGCTTCACCCGCGTGGCCAACTGGTCTGTGGAACCGGACATTGCCGCAGCTGCAGCCGCTCTGAAGGCAGATGGCAGCGAGGATGTGTATGTGGTCACCTGCTTCTCCGACCGGGACAAGCTGCTGGCCCATGTAGAAAAGGAGGGATAAGCGATGAACATTCGAATTATTCATTTTTATCCCGACCTGATGAATCTCTACGGCAGCTATGCCAACCTCTCCGTACTGCAGCGCGTGCTGGAGCGTGTCGGTGCGGAAGTGACCGTAGAAACCGTTGCACCCGGACAGGACTGCGACCTGACGGGCGCTGACTTCCTCTTTATGGGTGCGGGCACGGAGCGCCGTCAAAAGGCCGCCGCCCGCGACTTCCTCCGTTTTGCCGACGCGGTAAAGGCCGCAGCCGAAGCGGGCACCCCCATGCTGTTCTGCGGCACCGCCATGGAACTGCTGGGTAAGTGCATCACAGACGCGGACGGACAGGAGACCGCAGGCATCGGCCTCGCCTCTTTCACCTCCGTGCAGGGCAAGCGCCGCATGGTGGAAGATGTTTACGGCACCACCGACCTCTACAGCGAACCGGTGGTGGGCTTCATCAACAAGTGCAGCATCATCAAGGGGATTGAAACCCCGCTGCTGACGTCCACCGCCCTTGGCTACGGCAACGAGGGCCCCGTGACGGCGGAGGGATTCCGGTGCCGGAACGTGTTCGCCTCTCACCTGACCGGCCCCATTCTAGTGAAAAACCCCCGTCTGCTGGAAGCCGTGGCCGACGCCATTTTCCGCCAAAAGAACGCCCCCATTCCGCAGAAATGGGACATTGACCGCTGGCTGACCGACGGCTACGCCATTACGACTGAGCAGCTGAAGCGCCGCACACAGGCATAACAAAAACGCACCCCCTTCGGGGTGCGTTTATTCGTTTCGTTACCTGTCCTTCCACTTTCGATCCGGCACTTTTTTCTCCTTTAGCCGCCGCAGCACGAAACCGCGAAACAGGGCGTACAGCACGGAACACAAGGGAATGAAAATGAGCATACCCAGAACGCCCATCAGGCTGCCGCCCAGCGTCACCGCCGCCAGCACCCAGATGGAGGGCAGGCCCACAGAGGAGCCCACCACATGGGGATAAATCAAATTGCCTTCGATCTGTTGCAGAACAAGGAACATGACTACAAACAGCAGCGCCTGCACAGGATTGGTCACCGCGATCAGCAGCGCACCGATGATGCAGCCAATGAAAGCACCCACAATGGGGATCAGGGCCGTGATGGCGATCAACACACCAACCAGCAGGGCATAAGGCATCCGGAACACGGTCATGGCCACCACAAACAGCGTGCCGAGGATCACCGCCTCAAGACACTGTCCGGACAAAAAGCCGGAGAAGGTCCGGTTTGCCAGCCGAAGCACTTCCAGCACACGCTCTGCCCACCGGTCACTCAGCAGGGCATAGCACATCTGACGGCCCTGCCGTGCCAGACGCTCCTTCTGCAGCAGGATGTAGAAGGAGAAGATCAGGCCGATCACAAAGGTGGCCACACCGCTGACCACGCCGCCAACGATCCCGCCGCCGGACACCAGCAGCCTGCCGCCCCAGTTTTTCAGCACTTCCAGCGCTTTCTGGGAGAGATTGGTCCAATCGATGGTGCTCTCCTCCAGAAATGCCTCCACATGCGGCAGATACGGTTCCAGCTTCAAAAGCTGGGCCTCCAGCCGCTGCAAAGCACCGGGCACCTGCGCCGCCACGGACTCCGCCGCCTCCCGTACGCCGGGCAAAACCACCAGCACCGCCAGTGTCAGTACACCAGCCACCGCCAACAGCGTCAGAATCAGTGCCAGCGGGCGCCGCAGACTGCCGCCCCTTTTTTTGCTGTGCGGATACAGGTTCCGCTCGATGGCCCGCATGGGGACATTCAGCACAAAGGCAATGGCCCCGCCCAGCAGCAGCGGAGACAGAATGCTGATCACCCTGCGTACCGCCAGCACCAGCACACCGAGATGCTGCAGCGCGGTGTAAAAGGCGACGCCTCCACAGACGACCAGCAAAAGACTCTTTACCGTCTGTTTATTCCACTCCATAGCCGTTCCTTTCGCGTTTGTCTCAGCCCTTCCGGTACAGCTCAGCCAGATGCAGATAACCCTTCGCAGATTCGCGGTTACCCTCAATCTCTGCGTCTGTCAGGGGGCGCACCACCTTAGCGGGGCTACCGAGGATCATGGAACCGTCGGGGGCGTCCATCTTGCCGGTGACCAACGCGCCGGCACCCACAATACAGTTGTTTCCGATCTTGGCGCCGTTGAGTACCGTGGCGCCCATGCCGATCAGCACATTGTCACCCACAGTGCAGCCGTGAACGATGGCATTGTGGCCGATGGTGCAGTTTGCACCCACCTTTGTCTCCTCGTGGAGGATGGCACCATCCTGAATGTTGGTGTTCTCACCCACGGTGATGCCGCCCTCGTCGCCGCGCAGCACGGCATTGTACCACACGCTGACGCCCTTAGCCAGCGTTACATCGCCCACCACGCAGGCACCCTCGCAAATCACAACGTTCTCATCGGAAGCTTTCAGTTTGTATGCCATAATCTGTATCCTCTCTATCTCTTGGTTTTAAATTGCAAAATTACCGTTTACAAATACGGGAATCTCTTTTCCGTCATGGGTCACACCGGTAATGGCGAGGTCGGCCGTGCCGATCATAAAGTCCACATGGGTGATGGAGTCATTGAGGCCGCGCTGCTTCAATTCTTCCTTGCTCATGCTCTGGCCGCCCTGCAGGCAGGGGTACGCCTCACCAAAGGCGATGTGGCAGGCGGCGTTTTCGTCAAACAGCGTGTTGTAGAACAGGATCTTCTGGTTGGAAATGGGGCTGTCATAGGGAACCAGCGCCACCTCGCCGAAGAAGCTGGCGCCTTCGTCCACGCTGATGGCACCCTGCAGGACTTCCTCGCCCTTTTCCGCATGGGCCTCCACAATTTTGCCGTCCTTCACCACAAAGTGGAATCCGTCAATGATGCTGCCATCATGCACCAGCGGCATGGAGGCGTAGACCACGCCGTTGACGCCGGTTTTCAGCGGAGCGGTAAACAGCTCCTCGGTGGGAATGTTGGCAATGAATTCCTGACCGGACAACGTCACATCGTTGCCAGCCTCCCAGATATGGCCCTCCGGCAGTTCCACCGTCAGGTCGGTGCCGAGGCTGTTGGTGTAGTGCAGCGATTTGAAGTTCAGCCCGTTCAGCTTCTCCATGCGCTGGTGGAGCGTTGCCAGATGCTCCTCCCACTTCTCCACAGCGGTGCCGTCACCGCTGATGCGGACGGCCTTGAAAATGGCATCCCACAGGCGGGACATGGCTTCGTCCCCGCTCACATCGGGGAACACCGTCTTTGCCCAGCTGGGAATGGGGATGGAGGCAATGCACCAGGGGAATCCGCCGCACATCTGCAGCCGGTCAAAATCCTTCAGCGCCTTACCGCTGGCCTGCTGGGCGCGGATCAGTCGTTTGGTGTCCACACCCTTGAGGTTTTCGGGGTCGGATGCGGAAATGGCCAGGTAAGCCGTGCCCTCCAGCGCGTGGTCGTTGAAGAAGTGGCGGCGCCACAGAGGGACGGTATCAAACACCTCGTCGTCGGCGTGGAGATACTTCATGCGGGCCAGCGCGTCGTCATGCCAGTTCATGACCACTTCCTTGCAGCCGACGGCATAGGCCTCCTCCGCGCACATACGGGCAAAGTAGGCGCACTCCACCGGAGAGGAGATGACCAGCCGCTGGCCTTTCTGCACATTCAGGCCCACCCGCACCAACAGGCGGGCGTATTCCTGCAGTTTCTGTTCCATGAACGTATTTCGTCCTTTCTTCCGTTTTCTATAATATGTGTATTTTAGGACATTTTACTGTCAAAGTAAAGAAAAGCCTGACAGGATTCAAAAAACGTTTACGATTTCCGTGCAATCACGATGGGCTGATAAAAGCCCGTTTCTTCCGGAAACTTCCACACCACGCTGGTGCAACCGTGGGCGCGCAGCAGGTTTGTCAGTTCTTCCCTGCGGGTTGCCCTGTATTCACAGGCAAACTTGCTGATTTGCAGTGTTTTCCCATCCTCAATGATATACTGAATCAGTTTGTAGTGGTCGCCGTCCCAGTCCCATGTCTGGAAAGAGACTCTTTGTCCCTCAGCGGTCTGATGGATATAGGGCGGAGAATACGGCGGCTTATCCCGCAGCAGCGCGTCATAGTCCCGGATGCTGGCAACAAACAGTCCGCCCGCCACCAGTTGATTTGTGATGCTCCGAACGGCGGCTTTTAGCGCATCCGCGGAGAGCATATGCGGCAGCGCGTTATCCATAGCGATCACAATGTCAAACAATTCCGAAAAGCTTTCCGATAACGCGCAAAAGTCAGCATGTTCAAAACGGATCTTTACCTGATTCCTTTCTGCCCGTGCTTTTGCCTCGGCAAGTTCTCCATCACTGATGTCCGAAGCCGTAACATGATATCTTAGAGAAGCAAGTCCGATGGCCTGTGTCCCGATTCCGCAGGCACAATCGAGAATACAGGCGGTATCATCAAATCCGTTCTCCCGAAAGATCCTGTCCAGAATCAGGGCCTGCTCCTGTGTCGTCGCCTGCCAATCCTGAAAGAGCTTATCATAGTGAGCTGCCAGATGATCGTAAAACGTCTGCGTAATGTTCATGCTTCTCTCCTCCTCAAACCGGGATGCGTCTGTCTTTTTTAGATTATATCCTGCCCGGTCACACGATGCAAGAACAGGCGCAGCAGATCAAACTGCTGCGCCTGTCAGTCGACTTGGCTTTTGCAAAGGGTCAGATACCCAGCTTCTCCTTCAGCGCCGCGATCATCTCCTGATACTCAGCGTCGGTCAGGTGGACAGGCTCGGGATTGGTGATGAGGAAGTTGCCGCCAAACTCAAAGCCACCCTCGTACTTGGGCACGATATGGAAATGCAGGTGGGGGTTGGAATCGCCGAAGGAAGCCAGATTCAGCTTGGTGCAGCCCCACAGTTCCTTCACCGCGCCGGATGCGCGGGCCAGATCCTCGCTGTAATCTGCCAGTTCCTGCGCCGTGCACTCGCACAGTTCCTTTTTATGCTCCTTCAGTGCCAGCACGCAGCGGCCCTTGTGGGCCTGATCCTTGAACAGATACAGGGTGGATGCTTTCATGGCGCCCACTTCGAACATAATGGCATTGCGACCTTCATGGTTTGCATCACAGTAAAAACAGCTCATTGCTATACCTCCTGTTTTCTTCGGAAATCCTTGGCTCTACTGTACAACTGAAGCCGCCGTTCGTCAAGGCACGGCATAAAAAATCCGCCGTACAAAAGTACGGCGGATGCGCGTTATTCTTCGATCGGACAGTCGTCCTCATCCTCCGGCATCTGAGGATAGGCGCTGTGAGTCAGGTTATGGCTGCCTTCCGGCGCCTCGATGTGATGGTCCTTGCGGTGGTTATGCCACGCGGAAACATCGATGGGCGTATCCTCTTCAAACAGGTCGTAGTAATCCTCGTCGCGCAGATGGGGTCTGCGGTGGCGTGCAATGGCTGTGATGGTAGGATAAAGCACGATGGCAATCAAACCGCCGGAAAATCCGTTGTTATAGAGGTTCAATCCCGCCACAGGTCCGCCGGTCTGCAGCACCAGTGCCGAGTGGATAAAGCCGGCCAGAATGCCATAACCCCAGCCAAAATGGCCCGCAATGGGAGCAAGGGTCGTGCCAAACAGGCCCGCCAGCTGCAATGCAGGATAATCCGGCGTGTAGTGCATGCCATAGGCACCCAGTGCCACACCGATCATAATGGGAGCAATATTGAAAACGTGTTTGCCAAACGCAGAAAAGCCGATGATGGTGAAAATACCACCCAGCGTAGGCCCGTTCAGCTCACCGCCAACAACAAAGATATACAACATACCAACGATGCCGTTCACGCCCATGTTTATCAGGACCGCCCCCATGCCAAACATACGAAGATAGTCGCTGGGCGCGCGACCGGTGGTACGCAGAAGTCTGCGGTATCCTGCCCATGCCGCCCACGCAGGCCTTTTCGCTCCAAACAGGCCGGTAAGGATCAGCGCCGTGCACAAAATTAGCAGCACGATCGCAAAGGTAATATTATAACCCTCGGCCCAATACAGCACAGCATCCGGCTTGTCACCAAAAGCTGTCAGCACCGGCACCACCATCATGGCAAATAAACCACAGGCAAAGCCCATATTATACAGATTGAAACCATTCTGGATCTTGTAGGTATAGGCCGACAGACTGGGCAGCACAAATCCAATGATCACACCCGCAAGCAGCCCCAGCGGTAAACTGGCGTGAATACTACCCAGCGCCATATAGCTTACCAGCGGAGCCAGCGAGGTTGCCAGCAGCGCCACGGAGGCATACTTGGCAAAGGGTTCTTTCTGGTACTTCGCGTACAGCCATGTGCCGAGAATAATGGGCCAAATGTTGACGATGTTCTTGCCGAACAGGGCAAAGCCCGCCATCAGGCCCATCTCCACAATGGTAAAGCCGTTCATCGGGTCGCCCGACAGCTTAATCAGCAGGATAGAAACCACCAACACTAACGCCGCATTCACCAGCGTGGCACCCACACCGGCGATATACACATAGTCAGTGATCAGCAGGTCCTGCATGGTAATAATCTTCCACATACCCGGTAAAATGTTGCGGGGATCGTCCAGAGAGAGCGCCAGCACGATCATCAACACAGCAATGGCGATGGTGCCGTAAAAGATAGACTGATATCGTTTGTGATTGTGGGGGTTGTTTTGCAAACCAGATCCTCCTTGCAGTGATATGCCTATATTATATGTAAAAAGGCTCCGTAGGGCAAGAACTTGTTGATTTTCCGCATGGAACCGCTTTTCTTCTCACTTTTTCCAACGTCTTCCAGGCGCGTTTCCGGTCAGCCGTTTCCGTGCTTCCCCGATACCATGAGCAGACCGCCCACAAGAATAGCAAAGTCGGCCAGATTGAAGACATACCGCTTCAGCTTACCCGGCGCCTTGGGGAACTGCACATAATCATACACTTTTCCATGCCGCAGCCGCTCCGTCAGATTGGCGGCGCCGCCGCCCAGCACCAATCCCGCACCCACAGGCGCTCTGCCCCGCAGCAGCCACACGGCACCCAGCACCGCGCCGCTCAGCACCAGCAGCCCTTCCCGCCGGATGGGCAGGCCAAAGGCCGCCCCCTTGTTCCACAGCGCCGTCAGGCGGATGTGCCCACCCGCAGTCTCTGCCGTTTTTCGGCTGCCGCGGTCCAGATACCACCGGGCTGCGTGGCAGGCGCCGAAGGTAGCAAGTCCTGTCAGAACCGTTTTCATGTGTCCTCTCCTCCTGACTGCAGTGCTTTCTCCATGGCGGAACGCACATTGCCCGTTTTCACCGTCTGATTGTTTTTGGACAGCACTCCCGCGATCTGGCCCTGCACCTGCTCCATCTCCTCCCTGAAATTGGAGGCAGACAGCCGCAGCGCGCCGTGACCGAGGATGATCAGCTGCTCGGGGCCATCGGAAGTCGCCACCTTGACCCGATGCTTTTTTCCCAGTTCATAGGTCGCCCGCTCGATATAGGCGTCGGCGGTTTCGGCCTCTTTCGTGTAGACTACATGGATATTGTTGTACTTCTCCACGCTGCCGAGACCACCCTTGACCTTATACGCGTCGAAGACCGCGATGACGCGGTTCTTTTTATATCCCTGATAATTGCACAGCAGATCGCACAGGGCAATGCGGGCGGCATCCAGATTCTCCCGCGCGATGAATTTCAGCTCCTCCCACGCGAAAATGATGTTGTAGCCGTCCACCAGCAGGTATTCCTCTCCCTGAAACTGCTCGCGGATGCGGCGTTTTTCCGCCTCGCTGTCCGCCGGCGCACGGCGTGGTTCCTTGGGTGGAATAAATGTCTGTCGCTTCACGGGGCCATAAGTGCGCTCGAAAATGGCCTGCAGTTCCTTATCCTGCTCCACCGTTCCCGCATAAGCACTGACAGCACGGGCACGGGGTTGTTCCTCCACCCCTGCAGTCTGCCGTCCAAATCGCAAACCACTGTCCACATGGGCCATAGCGGGCACTTCGTTCCACTTGACGTTATAGCCCGCGCCGTGGTCACAAAATACGGAATCCGGTGTGTTTTCTACATCCCGTTCCAGCTCGTAACCGATCGCGTCGATGACTTTCTCCGCCTCCGAGCAGGGCCGGTAGCCGCCGTTCTGGCAGATGAGCCGTCCCTGTCCGCGGGTGTAGGCGATCACCTCACGGGCATAGTCCCGCAGGGCGGCCACACTGGCCGCGCCGGTGAGAACGGTTTCCGCGCCAAAGGTCTCCGGCGGTTCCACCTCGCCGTTCATCCGCTGCAAATCGCTCATGGCACGGCCCACCTGATCGGCAGGAATTTCCAGCCGGAACTCATACCACGGCTCCAGCAGGACACTTTCCGCCATCATCAGGCCCTGCCGTACGGCACGATAGGTGGCCTGACGGAAATCGCCGCCCTCCGTGTGCTTGTCGTGGGCGCGGCCCGCCACCAGCGTGATCTTCATATCCGTGATGGGCGAACCGGTCAGCACGCCCACATGCTGCTTTTCCTCCAAATGGGTTAGGATCAAACGCTGCCAGTTCAGGTCTAAATGGTCGGTGGAACAGGCGGACCCAAACACCAGTCCGCTTCCCCGGGGCAGGGGCTCCAGCAGCAGGTGGGCCTCTGCATAGTGCCGCAGCGGCTCAAAGTGGCCGATGCCCTCCACCGTGTTTGCAATGGTTTCTTTGTAACAAATAGCACCCGTGCCAAACTCCACAGCCATACCGAACCGCTCGCCGATGCGCCGCTGCAGAATTTCCAGCTGCACTTCACCCATCAACTGCACATGAATTTCGCGGACAGTCTCGTTCCAGACCGCATGGAGCTGGGGGTCTTCCTCCTCCAACTGCCGCAGATGCTTCAGCGCAGTGTGGGGGTCTGTTCCGTCGGTCAGGATCACCTGATAATTCAAAACCGGCTCCAGCACGGGGCCTGTCCAGTCCGCCTCGTATCCAAGACCGCTGCCCGCTTCCGTGTGGGTCAGGCCGGTGACTGCCACCACGCTACCTGCCTCCGCCTCGTCCACAGGGCGGAATTTGGCACCGGAATAGATACGCATCTGGTCGACTTTTTCCTCCCAGGCCTTGCTGGCATCCAGCTCCGGTCTTCGGTTGCCCACCATGGCTTTCACCCGCAGTGTGCCGCCGGTCACCTTGAGGTAGGTCAGGCGGGCCCCCTGATGGTCGCGTGCGATTTTGAACACCCGCGCGCCGAAGGTCTCCGGATACACCGGCACGGGCGCATAACGGGAAAAGCCTTCCGTAAATTCCGCCACACCCTCCAGCTTCAGCGCAGCGCCAAAGAAACAAGGGAACAGCTTTCTCTCGCCGATCATGCGGGAAATATCTTCATCCAACACGGTTCCGGTTTCAAAATAGGATTCCAGCACCGCCTCGTCACAGACCGCCGTTTCCTCCGCAAAGACTTCCGCCTCCGCACCGAAGTCCACACAGCCGCTGTGCAGTTGCCGCTTCAGGTTTGCCATCAGGGCATCCCTGTCCGCTCCCGCCATATCCATCTTATTGATGAACAGGAAGGTGGGGATGCCATAGCGCTCCAGCAGCTTCCACAGGGTGCGGGTATGGCCCTGCACGCCGTCCGTGCCGCTGATGACTAAAATGGCACAGTCCAGCACCCGCAGCACCCGTTCTGCTTCGGCAGAAAAATCCACATGCCCCGGGGTGTCCAGCAGCGTCACTTCCGTGTCGCCCAGCGTCAGCTGGGCCTGCTTGGAGAAGATGGTGATGCCCCGCTCCCGCTCCATGGAGTCGGTATCTAAGAAAGCATCCTTATGGTCTACCCGTCCCAGCTTGCGCACCGCGCCGCTTTCATATAACAATGCCTCGGACAACGTTGTTTTGCCCGCGTCAACATGGGCCAGAATGCCCGCGACCAGTTTTTTCATGCTGTTACTCCAAAACTACAAATTACAGAAGGCCCGCCATGTGCAGTACCGCCAGTACGCCGTAGATCACCGGCTGGTGGGCCAGATACACCACAAGAGAATGCCGTCCCATCGCCGTCACCACCGGCAGCTGCCAATTAAAAGGTTCCCGCCGCCGCAGATCGTACAGGAAATAGCCCGTCAGGAACAGGAACAGCCACGGCAGCAGCGGAAAATAATCGGATGAGACAAATCCCGGATGAGGAAACCCCAAGCAGGCCGTCAGCAGGTTTCGATACCACGCCCGCGGCAGCACCGTAACCAGTACACCCTCAAAGCCAAGATACCCACTGTTGACCTCCCGCAGCAGCAGGAAGAGCAGGAAACTTCCCGCAAGGCCTGCCCTTGCGGGGATGCGCCGCAGCAGCGCATCCAGCGGGATGGTCAGCAGCGTGGCCGTACCGAGAAAAGTCAGCACACCGCAGATGATGGGACTGTCCGGCATAGCGATCAGCGTCACAAGGCTGACCAGTGCGCCGCCGCCAAAGGCCATCAGCCCCCGCTTCAGCCGATGGCGGCCCAGATGGAGGCAGTAGCCGGAGAGGAGAATAAAGGTCCAGCAGATGCTCTGCTGCCAGAGGTAGGCTCCGAAAGAGCGGTACCACGGCCAGTCCACGCCATAGAGATACACCAGATCCCAGCTGGCGTGATAGGCAATCATGCTGAGGAGGGTAACGCCGCGAATGGTATCCAATCCATGCTGCCGCAAAGCGCCGTGCTTCATCCTGCATCCCTCCGTTTCTTCTTTCCGCACCATCCTATCACACGGGGTGCGTTTTTTCAAGGAAAAGGGGCGGTTTCCCCGCCTTTCCCCTTGCAAATGCGGTATATTTATGGTAAATTGACTTGGATTGTACATTTTGATTACAAGGAGGGGCATGTTATGGCCACCTTACAAGAAGAAATCTCCCGCCGCCGGACTTTTGCGATCATTTCCCACCCCGACGCCGGTAAAACCACCTTAACGGAAAAGTTCCTGCTGTACGGCGGCGCCATCGCGCAGGCCGGCGAGGTCAAGGGCAAGAAAGCCAAGGCCGCCACCTCCGACTGGATGGAGATCGAAAAGCAGCGCGGCATCTCCGTCACGTCCTCCGTGATGCAGTTCCAGCACAGCGGCTTCTGCATCAACATTCTGGATACCCCGGGCCATCAGGACTTCTCCGAGGACACCTACCGCACCCTGATGGCGGCTGACAGCGCCGTCATGGTCATCGACGGTGCCAAGGGCGTGGAGCCCCAAACCCGCAAGCTGTTCCGCGTGTGCGCCCTGCGCCACATCCCCATCTTTACTTTCATCAACAAGATGGACCGTGAGACCCGCGATCCCCTCGAACTGTGCGAAGAAGTGGAGCGGGAACTGGGCATCGACACCTACGCCATGAACTGGCCCATCGGCTGCGGCAAAGAGTTTCAGGGTGTTTATGACCGTGAAAAGAGCCGCATCATTTTCTTTGACGCCGAAGGCAAGGGCAAGAAGGCCTCTACCACCGAGGTGGAGCTGGACGATCCCATGCTGGACGAGATGATTGGCTCCGCCAAGGCCGCGACCCTCCGCGAGGAAGTGGAACTGCTGGGCGCGGGCCGCGACTTCGATATGGAGGCCGTCCGCAACGGCTCCCTCTCCCCCGTGTTCTTCGGCTCCGCTCTCACCACCTTCGGCGTGGAGCCGTTCCTGGAGGAGTTTCTGCGCATGACCACCGCTCCCCTGTCCCGCGTATCCGATCAGGGCGAGGTGGATGCGTTCAGCGAGGATTTCTCCGCCTTCGTCTTTAAGATTCAGGCCAACATGAACAAGGCCCACCGCGACCGCCTCGCCTTCATGCGCATCTGCTCCGGCAAGTTCCAGCGCGACACGGAATACTATCACATGCAGTCCGGCAAGAAGATGCGCCTGAGCCAGCCCCAGCAGATGATGGCGGCCGAGCGCGAAATTGTGGACGAAGCTTATGCCGGCGACATCATCGGCGTGTTCGACCCCGGCATGTTCTCCATCGGCGATACCATTACGGTCCCCGGCAAGAAGTTTAAATATTCCGGCATTCCCACCTTTGAGCCGGAACATTTCATGCGCGTCTCTCCCAAGGACACCATGAAGCGCAAGCAGTTCATCAAGGGCACGGAGCAGATCGCACAGGAAGGCGCCATTCAGATCTTCAAGATTCCCGGCGCCGGTCTGGAGGAAGTGATTGTGGGCGTTGTGGGCACCCTGCAGTTCGACGTGTTCCAGCACCGTATGAGAAGCGAATACGGCGTGGAGATGTATATGACCGGCCTGCCCTATGACCATCTGCGTCTGGTTTCCAGCTGCCCCTGCAAGCCGGAGGATCTGGTGCTGTGCACCGGTGCGGCATTGCTGGAGGACTTTAAGGACCGCCTGCTGATCGCCTTTGACGGTGAATGGTCTGTGGGCTTCCTCACCAAGCACAATCCCGGCTTGGAATTGGCCGACTCCCTGTCGGTATAAGCCATGGCAACGATCAGACGGTATCGTTCCGGCGACGAGGAAACCCTTTCCCTTCTTCTGCGCCGCACGCTGATGGAAGTGAACGCCAACTTTTGTCCTCCTGCGGAAATGGACTGGCTCTACAACCGCTACACACCGGAGGGCGTGGCGGAAATTGCCGGGAAAGGCCACATGTATGTGCTGGAGGAAGACGAAAAAATCGTCGGCACCGGTACCACCATTCTCACCGGCGAGAGCGAGTGCGAGATCATCGCAGCCTTTCTGCTGCCGGAATATATCGGCCGCGGACTGGGACGGCAGCTGTTCGCCGCGCTGGAGTCCGATGAACTGGCAGCAGGCGCGAACCGCATCTGGCTGACCTCCTCCGTCAACGCGCTAAATTTTTACGAAAAGGCCGGATATCAATATGTGTACGGCTACCGTCAGCGTGGCGGAGAAATGCATCTGCTGGAAATGGAAAAGAGGAAATAACAAAAAGCACGGCTCTTTCGAGCCGTGCTTTTTACATGCCAAATGTTCCCGTCAAGGGGTCACGCCACAATCCCAGCTGCGGCGGGCGGAACGTACACCATACAAAGCAAAACGCCAGTCCCCACAGCACCAGAAGCCCCAGCAGCTGCTGCCACGGGGAGGAAAACCGCCCTTTGCGCAGCAGACGGAAATCCAGCCAAAAGGCCGCCAGTGCGGAAACATAGAAAATCGCGATGTTGGCCCACGAAACGGAGTGTCCCAGCACACCGGTATAGGTATAGAACAGAATGGGGATCAGCGCCAGACCGATTAGGGTGCTGATGGCCCGTACCGCCAGAAAGTTAGGGTATGTCCGCCCCATGACAAAGCCCTGTGCGACCGTAAAAAGGGCTATCGCCACAAACAGCAACTTCATGTGTTCCCATGTGGACTCATTGACGCCGGAGACGACCGCCGCAGGCAGGCTCTGCCCAGTCCAGTCGTACAGAAAGTGCAGCAGTGTGCCAACCGCCGACACAAACAGAAAGCCGATCAGTTCCCAGCGAAACAACCGTTTTTGCATCCATTCCCCTCCCGCATCAAAAGACCGCGGCCAATGGCCGCGGTCTCATTGTATGCGTATTTTATGGGAATCATGCGTGCAGATATGCTCCGTAATCGCCCAGAAGGGTTCGCACATCGCCTATGGTATGGGTGGCGTGCCCCTCTGACAACTTCTGATACAGCGCACGGCACAGAGCGCGGGATTCCCCCGCAGTCAACTGATCCAGCAGTTCCGGCAGACGGGCCAGCTGCTCCGCAGGCTGTTCCAGAATCAGATAGGGCGCCACATGGTCGTGGGTAAAGCCCTCCGTCAGGCAGAACAGCTCCACCAGCCAGTCCAGCTGAGGCATTTCCACCGGTTTCACGGGATTCACCGTATAGCCGCCGGTTCCCCAGTCCGTCATGATCCAGCTGCCTTCTTCGTTCTTTTCTACCAGAACCTGCCGGCCCCATCCATAGAAGCCGTCCGCATTCGGTTCCTCCAGTCCGGCCCCTGCCTGCCAGTAGATGGCCTCCGGTGCCATGGGGTCTTCAATCTTCACGGAAATCCCCATATCAAAGCAGAATTGTTCCGGTGTGCCGCGATAGACATCAAATACACCCGTACTGCCACCCTTTACCTCCAACGGCTTCCAGCTGACCCAGTCCGGCACGGCCTGATAATTGGCCACCACCGTCTCCAGCAAAGCGGCGGCTGCCGCCTCCGGTTCCAGCGCGCCGTCCACCGGCGTGGACCAGATGCCTACGCTGTAGGCGTCCTCCGGCACCATGTCCAACAGGCTGTATAGATCAGTGGTGAAGACATCCGCCTCCGGTTCGGGGTTGACGGCACGGAGGTAGGTGGTCTTTTCCGGCGTGGTAATCTTCACCACATCGCCACCCTGACAGCAGGAAAAGCTGATCTCTCCCGGCACATAAAAGCTCATGCGGCGCAGACTCTCCTGTGCCTGCCAGTTTTCCTCCGCGGCGGCAGACCAGGTGAAGCGTTCAAAGCTGTGCTCCAGTCCGTAAACGTTCCAGTCGTTCACGCCGTGGATCACCGGCAGTTCCGTAAAGGCCCCGTCCGGTTCCTTCACCAGTACCAGAAACTGTTCCCGTTCGGTCACATCGGTGTAGGCTTCGGCCGCCACGGCGCACCAGTCCACCTTCGGCACAAGCACCTGTGCGGGCGGCTCCACAGGGGCGGAATCCACTTCCGTTTCCGGCATGGCAGCCGGGGGCTGTTCTGTCTCCGGCGCAACCACAGGCTTGCTCTCCTGCTCCGGTTTTTTCACCGGCAGCTCCACCACCGGTTCCTGCTCCGGTGGAGCGGGAGGGACCGCAGGGGGCACTTTCTGGCAGGCCGCCAGCAGAATCATCATGGTTAAAAGCAGCGCTAAAACTCGTTTCATGGTCGCACCTCCTTTGTTTTCTTGTTTTTATCGTATCGGGTTCTTTTTAAAAAATCCCATCAATTTCAAGACAAATCGTTACAAAAGAAAAACAAAAGAGGAGTCTTTCGACTCCTCTTTGTTACGTTTTTCAGGCAAACACTACTTGCACCAACAGCATATAGAGAATCGTGCCGCCGGCGATGGATGACAGCACATTCCCTTTCCACTTGTGAAGTGCCGCCACCACCGCAACGGAAATTGCCTCTGGCACCCCGTGGGGCGCAACTGTCCAATGAACCCCTTTGAGGCAGTAAACCACCAGCAATCCCATCATAGCGGCGGGAAGCACCCGTCCCAGATAGGCGACCGCTTTCGGCGGCTCTTTTGTTTCCGGAAACAGCCAGAACAGCAGGAAGCGGGTTAGCAGTGTACCAACACTGACTGCCAGAATGATCAACGCAGCTTGTCCGTTTGTCAGTTGCACAGACGATTCCTCCCTCCCATCAGCGCCGCCAGAATCAAAATCATGGCGGGGATCACCAGATTGTCCGCGCCGAACACCGCAAGGCTCACGGCGGCGCACACCACACCGATGGCACCGGCGGGGCGGGTTTCTTTCTTTTTCCACTGCTCCATGAACAGCACCACAAACAACGCCGTCAGGGCAAAATCCATGCCCGTGGTGTCAAAGGTGAGTAAGTTGCCGATCAGGCCGCCCAGCAGACTGCCGCCCACCCAGTAGGCATAGTCCAGCAGGGACACCCAAAAGTAGAAAGGCTTCCGCTCCACGCCCTCCGGCGGCTCCACAGAGGAGACGATGGAAAAGGTCTCGTCCGTCAGGGTGAAAATCAGAAACGGGCGCACTTTGCCAAGGCCCTTGTACTTGTCCAGCACGGCGAGGCCGTAGAACATATGGCGAGCGTTGACCATGACGGCCAGCAAAAAGGCCTGCAGCGGGTCAAACGCCGCCGCCAGCAGGGAAATGGTCAAAAACTGCATGCTGCCTGCAAAGACAACGAGGCTCATGGCCGCAGACCACAGCGCCCCGTAGCCGCCCGCTTTCATCAGCACGCCGAAGGCCATGCCGAGACAGAGGTATCCCGTCA
>JAZRCP010000056.1:0-4040 GCA_045659825.1 Dysosmobacter sp.
TCTGCGTCCCCTGCATGACTGCGGCTTCACCGAGGCCGACTTCGAGTCTTTCCCCCTGTCCGTCGAGGCCAACCAGCAGCGCCTGATGACCAACGCTTACTATCCCTTCGAGCTGAAGGATATTGAGAACATCTATCGCGCTTGCTACTAATTGCAAGTTTTAAGAAAGCCGGACCCAAAGTCCGGCTTTCTTTATAAAATGCGGGTAAACGATTGACTTTTTGTTATAAAAAATATATAATCAATAATTAAGAATATGCGGATACTTGTATCCGCGTGCTCATGTGGAGGTGAGTTGCCTTGCAGACTCAGGCGGCAGAACAGCAAACGGGACACCGCAAGGTATTCCGTGAAGAAATTCGGAATACGATTCGTGAGGCAATTTTTAAGGGAGAACTGCGGCCCGGTGACCGTATCATTGAGACCTATTGGGCCAAGGAAATGGGCGTGTCTCAGGGCCCTGTCAGAGAGGCCATCCGTGATCTGGAGGCCATGGGGCTGGTAGAGACAGTGCCATTCAAGGGATCTCGCGTCCGTTCTCTGACAGAGAAGGATATTCAGGACAATTACAGCGTGCGTATTTGCCTCGAATCCAAGAGTGTGCGGGACGTTATCGGCATTCTGACGGATGAAGAGATGAATGTGCTGGCACAGCAGCTGCAGGACATTCTGACACAGATGGACGATTGTGCAAAGCGGGGGGATCTGCGGGCCTTTACTGATTGTGACACCGCCTTTCACCGTGCGCTGATCGATGCCACCGGAAACGAGGTTCTGCTGCGACTGTGGGAGCAGTGTAATATGCGAAACTGGTTTGTGGTTTCCGCATTGACGGACGCTGACAGCCTGAAGCAGCTGCAGTCCGGCCATCAGCGGATCTTTGCCGCCATCTGTTCCAGAGATGAAACTGTTGCTACCGCTACGCTGGAGCACCATCTTACCAGCCTGATGGAAGGCTTCATGAAAGAAGTGTAATATGCAAAAAGTCCTGTATATGCTGCGCATATGCAGGATTTTTTTGTACTTTAACGAAAAGAAGTATTTCTGAAAAAATCTCTTGCAAGTCACGGCGGATAATGGTATGATAACCAAAAATGAGATAGAGGCGCGGATGCGATGGATCCACCGGAGTCGGCAGGCTGTGAGGGTGGCGAGGGCAAGTCCGCCGAACTTTTCCTTCGGGCGCGGAGGAGAGGTGGGCTTACGGGAAAGACCCGTGAGACTGTCTGCGGGGAACCGCAGGTGCGCTATCCGCTTACAGAGCCTGACGCCAAGGGCGTGCATGTACTGTCGGTAGGAGCGTGCCTCTACCGACTTTTTATTTTGTAAAAGTATGGAGGGCACAATCATGAAGTTTGATTATTTGAAGGGTTCCATCGTGGCAATGGTCACCCCGTTCCATGAGGACGGAAGCGTGAACTTTGAGGCGCTGACGAATCTGTTGGAATGGCATATTGCCGAGGGAACGGACGGAATCCTGACGCTGGGTACTACTGGCGAATATCCCACCATGAGCCATGAGGAAGATGCCTCTGTGGTGGCACACACCATCAAGGTGGTAAACGGCCGCGTTCCTGTC
Source organism: Dysosmobacter sp. (assembly GCA_045659825.1). Classification (GTDB taxonomy): domain Bacteria; phylum Bacillota; class Clostridia; order Oscillospirales; family Oscillospiraceae; genus Oscillibacter. Next base: position 1,580 of record JAZRCP010000056.1, read on the forward strand.
ATCGTGGGCAGCGGCTCCAACTGCACCGCTACGCAGGTGGAAAAGAGCATCGAGTATCAGGAGATGGGCGCTGATGCGCTGTTGCTGATCGCTCCTTATTACAATAAGGCCAACGTGGAAGGTATGTACCGCCACTTTGCGGAAACGGCGGACAAGGTGAAGATCCCCTGCCTGCTGTATAATGTGCCGGGCCGTACCGGCTGTTCCATCCCCGTTTCCGTGGTGGAGCGGCTTGCCAAGCATCCCAACATCGTGGGCATTAAGGAAGCTTCCGGTGACATGAGCTATGCTGCCAAGATCGCTGCCCACTGTGTAGGCCCTGAGTTTGCACTGTATTCCGGCAATGATGACATCATTGTGCCGATGATGAGTCTGGGCGGCAGCGGCGTGATTTCCGTGTTTGCCAATATCATGCCCAAGATGGCGCACCAAATCGTGGCGGACTATGTCAGCGGCAATACGGCTGCTGCTACCGCCAACCAACTGAAATATCTGGACCTGATCAACAATCTGTTTATTGAGGTCAATCCTATCCCCGTGAAGGCTGCTATGAACATGATGGGTCTGGAAGCAGGCCCCTGCCGCCTGCCTCTGTATGAGATGACGGCGGAGCATACAGCTGCTCTGCGGGCAACCATGGAGGAGGTCGATCTGCTGTGAAACTGATCATTATTGGCCGGGGCAGAATGGGGACTCTGATTCGTGAGACAGCACAGGCTGCCGGTGACGAAGTGGTAGATACCTTTGACGTGGATGATATCGACCGTCTGGCAACGGTGGGCAAGATCGCTGACGTGGTGATCGACTTCTCCAATCCCGCATCCCTGCCTTATGTGGCGGACTATATCCGCCGCACCGGGACGCCGCTGCTGTCCGGTACTACCGGACATACTCCCGAGCAGAAGGCACAGCTGGAGTCTCTGGGCGGCTATGCACCCATGCTGTGGAGCGCCAACTACTCTCTGGGTGTGGCGGTGTTGTACCGTGCCCTGCGAGTGGTTTCCGATGTGCTGAAGCCGGACTTCGACATCGAAGTGACAGAGACTCACCACAACCAGAAGGTGGATGCGCCCAGCGGCACGGCCAAGCTGCTGGTGGATGCCATCGACCCGCGGCACGACCTGACGCCGGTTTACGGCCGCGAAGGTGTCACCGGCGCGCGGGGCAAGAAGGAGATCGGCGTCCATGCCCTCCGCGGTGGTACGGTAGCCGGTACCCATACCGTCCACTTCTTTGGCCCTGACGAGGAACTGGAGTTCACCCATCGTGCTGCCAGCCGCCAGATCTTTGTCAACGGTGCGCTGCATATGGCCCGTCTGCTGCCCGGTAAGCCCAAGGGCGTGTACGATCTGCAGAAGGTATTGTTTGGAGAATAATGGAAAAAGCGTCCGGCTTTTGCCGGGCGCTTTTCTTCTTGTGGAAATGCCAAAAAACAATAGTAAATTTTGGGAGGGTCTACGGCAATTTCAGATTGTAACAGCTGGGTGACTGTGGTATCGTATTACCAATCAGAACGTGGGGGGACGGACATGCTGATACTGGATTTCATCAACGTGGGAAACGGTGATTCCATTTTAGTACGGGAAATGGAGCGGGAAGAGCAGAAGTTTGCCATGCTGGTGGACTGCGGACATGACAATTTGATAAGGGATGACCACACGGAGCCGCTGGACTCCCGTTCCATGCGGATCTATGCTGCGGATTTTCTGCGCAAACATGGTGTTGCCCATCTGGATATCCTGCTGGTGACCCACTTTCACCGTGACCACATCGGCGGCCTTGCGAGAGTGTTGGAGGCTGTGACAGTGGACAAGCTGATCACGCCCTATTTGCCGCCCCTGGAGCTGCCCCCCATTGACCCTGATGATGATATGACCATGCCGAAGGCGGCACGGAATCTGCTGCGGTATGAGGAAATGTATGCCTCTGCACTGCGGAAGCACGGTGACCGTATCGGCGAGATTGTGCTCTATCCCGGCAACCGGACGGAGAGATTACAGCTTACCGAAGAACTTCGCATGGACATTCTGTTTGGCGAGCCTGCATTGTATCCGAGACAGAAGGAGGTCTTTGACGCAGCCTATCACGGTCAGCGGAACGGCTATGATCTGGTGCGCTGGGCCAAGTCCCTGAACGTCGCCAGCTTGCGGCAGCGGCTCTATTACCATGGCAAAGAGATCGTGCTGGGCGGTGACGCCTACGCCCATATGTGGGAGGCGGTGACGGCAACGCCCTGCGACATCCTGAAGGTGCCGCACCACGCGTCCTTGTCCTCTACGACCCGTAAGCTGCTGAAGATGCTGAAACCAAAAGCGGCGGTAGTCTGTGTGGCGGCAAAGCGGCCAGACGAGAGGCCCCATCCCTACATCATTTCGCTCCTGAAAGAAATGGTGCCGGAAGTACATTTTACCGATGCGGTGGACATCCCCGGACTGGTTGAACCGGAGTTCCATGAGTCGGT
>JAZRCP010000057.1:0-10743 GCA_045659825.1 Dysosmobacter sp.
GCTATCCGCCCAAGGGGCTGTTCCGCAACGGCAGCTTCATTACATATTTCAAGCAAAGTGATCAGATCGAGGATTTTTTGACGTTGATCGGTGCGCCGGTGGCTGCCATGAACGTGATGTCTGCCAAGCTGGAAAAGGATCTTCGAAACAGCGTGAACCGCCGACTGAACTGTGACAGCGCTAATTTGGACAAGGCAGTCTCAGCGGCACAGGAACAACTGGAGGCGATCCGGAAACTGCAGCGAACGGAAAAACTGGAATCCCTGCCGGACAAGCTGCAGCAGACGGCCCAGCTGCGGCTGCAATATCCGGAACTGACACTTTCGGAACTGGCGGAGGAATTCAATCCGCCTGTGACAAAATCCTGCCTGAACCATCGGCTGCGCAAACTGATGACGCTGGCAAATGAAATACCGACAGAAACAAATGAGGAGGAAGAATAATATGGATCGCTGTGCAACGGCTTATGCTCTGCATAAGGAAGGTTTTAACTGTGCCCAGTCTGTGGTGGGTGCATTTCTGGACAAGCTGAATGTGACGAAAGAACAGGCCATGGCAATGGCAGGAGGCTTTGGCGGCGGCATCGGCGGCAGTCACGCAGAGGTGTGCGGTGCTGTCAGCGGTGCGGTGCTGGTGCTGAGCCTGCTGAATCCCCATACGGATGGCGCTGACACGGCAGGCAAGGTTCATACCTACGGTGTGACCAAGGAATTCCGTGCCCGTTTTGCCGATGCGTTTGATGGCCTGACCCGCTGCGGCGATCTGCTGAAAGCACGTCCCAGCGCCGGAGAGAAGACCCCCGCAGCCGCCCGTCTGGGCATTACCGCCCACTGTGACGTGATGATCGTCACGGCTGTGGAGATCGTAGAGGCCATGCTGGCAGAGTAACCTGTCGGCAGATGATCTGACTTCAAACGAAAGGAACGCCCGTTATGTCCTTTGTCCATTTACATGTTCATACGGAGTTCAGCCTGCTGGACGGTGCCTGCCGCATCAAGGATTTACCCAAGGTGGTAAAGGAGATGGGGCAGACAGCCTGCGCCATGACTGACCACGGCGTGATGTATGGCACCATTGATTTCTATCGTGCCTGCAAGGCGGAGGGAATCAAGCCCATCATCGGCTGTGAGGTGTATGTGACGGCGCCCGGACGTTCCCGCTTCGACAAGATCCATGAGTTTGACGCGGAGAGCCGTCATCTGGTGCTGTTGTGCGAGAATGAGGAGGGATACCGCAATCTCTCCTACATGGTTTCCATGGCCTGGACAGAGGGCTTTTATATCAAGCCCCGTATTGATCTTGCCCTGCTGAAGGAGCATTCTGCAGGCCTGATCGCCCTGTCTGCCTGCCTTGCGGGCGAGATCCCCAAGCGCCTTCGAAACGGCGAGTACGAAAATGCGAAAAACTATGCCCTGCAGATGCAGGAGATTTTCGGTGAAGATCGGTTTTATCTGGAACTGCAGGATCACGGGATTCGGGATCAGGCGATCGTGAATCGGGAGATCCAGCGGCTCCATCAGGAGACGGGCATCCCTATGGTCTGTACCAACGACGCCCATTATCTCCGCAAGGAGGATGCGGAGGCCCATGATGTGCTGCTGTGCATCCAGACGGGTAAGACGCTGGATGACGAAAACCGTATGCGCTACGAGCCACGTAATTTCTATCTCCGCAGCGAGGCGGAGATGGTGGAATTGTTTGCAGATTACGAGGGAGCTCTGGAAAACACTGCAAAAATTGCGGAAATGTGCAATCTGGAGTTTACCTTCGGCAAGTATCACCTGCCGGAATTTCAGCTGCCGGCGGGATATGACAGCTTCTCCTATTTAAAAAAGCTGTGCGACGAGGGCTATCGGGAGCGGTATGGGGAAGATGACCAGTACCGCTATCAGCTGCAGTACGAGCAGGATATGATCGAGAAGATGGGCTTCACTGATTATTTCCTCATTGTTTCCGACTTTGTGCGTTACGCCAAGAGTGTGGATATCCCTGTGGGGCCCGGACGCGGTAGTGCGGCAGGCTCCATGGTCAGCTACTGCCTCGGGATCACGGATATCGATCCCATGCAGTACAGCCTCTATTTTGAACGCTTCCTGAATCCGGAGCGCGTCAGCATGCCGGATATTGATATGGACTTCGGCGATACCCGCCGCGGTGAGGTGGTAGATTACGTTCGCCGCAAGTACGGTGATGACCATGTGGCCCAGATCGTGACCTTTGGTACCATGGCCGCCCGCGGCGTTATCCGCGATGTAGGCCGCGTGATGAACATCCCCTATGCCGAAGTCGACCAGATCGCAAAGCAGGTGCCAAACACCCTGCACATTACGCTGGAGGACGCCCTACGTCTCTCCAAACCCCTCAGCGAGCTTTACGATAACGATGAGCAGGTGAGAAAGCTCATCGATACCGCAAAATCTCTGGAAGGCATGCCCCGCAATTCTTCTACCCATGCCGCTGGTGTGGTGATCACCAAGCGGCCGGTGTATGAGTATGTACCGTTGGCGAAAAATGACGACACCGTGGTTTGCCAGTATGTGATGACCACGCTGGAGGAACTGGGCCTGCTGAAGATGGACTTCTTAGGGCTCCGGAACCTGACGGTGCTGGATGACGCGGTGAAGATGGTGCAGGAATACCAGCCGGATTTCCGGTTGGAAGATATTCCGGAGGATGATCGGGAGACCTTTGAGATGATCTCTCAGGGCAAGACCTCCGGTGTGTTCCAGATGGAATCCTCCGGCATGACCGGTGTGTGCGTGGGATTAAAGCCGCAGAATATTGAGGATATCACGGCTATCATCGCGCTCTACCGTCCCGGCCCCATGGATTCCATTCCCCGGTTCATTGCCTGTAAGCATAATCCCAAGCTGATCAAATACAGCCATCCCTCGTTGGAGCCGATCCTGTCCATTACCTATGGCTGTATCGTCTATCAGGAGCAGGTCATTCAGATCTTTCAGCAGCTGGGTGGATACTCGCTGGGACAGGCAGACATGGTGCGCCGTGCCATTTCCAAGAAAAAGGCCGCTCAGATCCAGAAGGAAAAAGACGCCTTTATCCATGGCGACGCGGAGCGCGGCATTGCTGGCTGCGTGGCAAACGGCATCCCGGAGGCTACGGCAGAGGCGATTTATCAGGAAATCTATGACTTTGCTAACTACGCATTCAACAAGGCCCATGCTGTCAGCTATGCGGTGGTGGCTTATCAGACGGCGTATTTCAAGTGCCATTATCCCCGGGAGTACATGGCGGCGCTGCTGACCAGCGTGCTGGATAACTCTGACAAAGTCTCCGGCTATATCAACGAATGCAAGGACTGCGGCATTGCATTGCTGCCGCCGGATATCAACACTTCGGAGGACCGCTTTACGGTAGAGGAAGGTGGTATCCGCTTCGGTCTTGTGGCTATCAAGAACATCGGCCGCGGGTTTATCCAGTCGGTGATGCGGGAGCGGGAGAACGGACGGTTCACTTCGCTGCATGATTTCTGCTCCCGTATGATGGGCAGTGATATGAACAAGCGGGCTGTGGAAAATCTGATCCGATCCGGTGCCTTTGACTCCACCGGTACCCGCCGTTCCCAGCTGATCAAAGTCTATGAAACGGTCATGGACTCCATTGCCGCTCAGCAGCGGCAGAATTTGGAAGGACAGCTGGATTTCTTTTCTATGGCCGCAGGAGATCATTCCAATGCAGGAAGTGTAAAGAAAATCAACCTGCCGGATATTCCGGAGTTTACTGCCCAGGAATTGATGACCATGGAGAAGGAGACCACGGGTTTGTACCTCTCCGGACATCCCATGGATCAGTACCGCGCTACCGTGAGGAAACTAAACGCACCGTCCATTGGTGCGATTCTGGAGGATTTCGCACAGGAGGGAGGCCCGACCCGTTTTGCTGACGATCAGCGCATCACGGTGGCCGGTGTGGTGACATCCAGCAAAACAAAGACCACCAAGAATAACTCCCTGATGGCCTATGTGGTGCTGGAGGATGAAACAGCCTCTATGGAATTGCTCTGCTTCAGCCGCGTGCTGGACAGCTGTGGTGCCTATCTGCGGGAGAATCAGGCCATCGTGGTAAAGGGTAGGCTTTCTGTCCGTGATGAAAAAGCACCCCAGATCATGTGTGATTCCGCTTATCCGCTGTCTACTGTGGAAAGTGGTGAAATGGCTGCGGAGCCGATGCCTCGCCCGACGGTGGACAAGCAGGTGAAGGGAGACACGCTGTTTTTGAAGTTCCCATCCATCGATCACCCTTCGGTGCGGCATATGAAGCTGGTGTTCAATATGTTCCCCGGCACGACGCAGGTGAAAATGGTGATGGCGGACACCCGAAAGGTCTACGGAACCACGGTCCAGCTTCATCAGGCGCTGCTGAAAGAAGCACAGGAAGTGTTGGGCGCTGAAAATGTAGTAGTCAAATAAAAAGCAGGAGGCATTTCGCCTCCTGTTTTTCATTCTTCCTCGTGCAGTAGAATTTCCATAATCTTGCTGTAAATACGTTCGGGGGATTTCTGGAAGTGTTTTTCCAACAATTTACCCATATCCTCTCGCGGTACCATCAGCCGCAGATCCAACAGACTGCCCATATCGTCATCCAGAGCGAGCTTCACGGTATAGGTACCGTTGAGACGTTTTTCCATGGAGGAACGCACCTGACTTTTCCGGCGGAGCTTCCGGTTCCAGACCTCCAGATTTTTGTCACAGCGCAGGCGGACAGAGTAGGGAAGGCTGGACTCGCAGATCTGGCTGTTGCGGATGCCTTTTTCTGTAATGGCATACAGGCCGTCCTTGGAGAGCGTGAGATGTTCTGTTTTCACCAGATCGTTCAGACATTCGGAAAAGTCAAAGTAGGTGATGGCGTCATCACACATCGTCAGATCCAGTACGGTGTCAAAGGGGATCGGTTCAATGACCCGCGCGGCAATGTAAAGGATCAGAAATTTGATCTCCAGTTTGTCGTGGATAAAACCGCGGCCTTCCATAAGCGGTACCTCCAGATATAGATTCTAATACAAATATAGTATACCGCATCTGGTGTTGGTTTGTATAGTCCTAAAACGAATTTTGTCGGATTTTGCCTTGACTGGGGGGCACGGGAAGTCTATCATGGAGGTATCAAACAGCAGGAGGCGTATCCCATGGGAAAGCGGTTATTGGCAATGTTGCTGGCAGTCTGGATGCTTTTGGCGCTGAGTGCCTGCGGAGGAAAAGAAGAGGTTCCTGAGGAGCCGGTGGAAGACCCTGTGGTAGAGCAGCCGGAGCACGACCCTCAACCCCTGCCGGAGCCGGAACGGGAACCGGAGCCTGAGGCCTATGTGCCTGCCGGAACCAATCCGCTGACCGGTGTTCCTATGGAGCCGGAATTTGAGAATGACCGTCCTGTGGCGGTGATGCTGAACAATCTGCAGGACGCGATGCCTCAGCTGGGCGTTAGTCAGGCAGATATCATCTATGAGATCCCTGCCGAAGGCGGCGTGACCCGCATGGTGGGCGTGTTCCAGAGTCTGGATGGCGTGGGGAATTTGGGCAGCATCCGTTCCACCCGTCCCTACTATCTGGAGGTCGCGTTGGGCCATGACGCCATTCTGGTCCATGCAGGCGGCAGTCCTGATGCTTACAGCAACATCCCCAACTGGGGTGTGAACAACATCGACGGTGTGCGCGGCGGCCCCAGTCAGGATGTGGTGTTCTGGCGGGATGCGGATCGGAGAAAAAATGCGGGCTATGAGCACAGCATGTTGACCTCCGGCGAAAACGTGCTGAAGTATCTGGAGGGTGGAAAATACCGCACGGAGCATAAGGAAGGTTACAGCTATACCCAGAGCTATGCGGAGGATGGAACCCCTGCCAACGGTGAAGCTGTTAATGGCTTCAAGCTGTATTATACGACCTATAAAACCGGCGTTTTTGAGTATGATGCAGAAAAAAAGCAGTACATGATCAGCCAGTACAAAAAATCCTATATCGACGGCAACACCGGCGAACAGGTGGGCGCTACCAATGTGCTGCTGCTGGAAACGGATATCAACCGGATCTCCGGAGATAAGGAAGGCCGTCTGACGGTCCGCATGACCGGCCAGGGTGGAGGCACCTATTTCTGCGGCGGAAAGAGTGTCCCCATTCGTTGGAGCAAGGCAGACCGCAACAGCCAGTTTATCTATACACTGAAAGACGGTACGCTGTTGACGCTTGGGCAGGGCAACAGCTACATCTGCATCATGGACCCCGACAACAGCTCGGTGGAGATCACAGGATAAATGTGACAAAAAAGGCGTGCCCGAAAGCACGCCTTTTTTCTTTGTGACAAACAGAACAGATTGCACTTTTATCCGTTCCGTGCTACAATATAAAAATTATGATGCCGTAATAGGATCTTATGGCCTGTGTGGCAGGAATTGCGAGGTACCGACGATGGAAAATCAGAAGAAGAGAATTTTTAGTGGTATTCAGCCCAGCGGCGATTTGACCTTGGGTTCTTATATGGGAGCGATCAAAAACTGGGTGGCGCTGCAGGATGAGTATGAGTGCCTCTACTGCATCGTGGATATGCATGCCATCACCGTACGTCAGAATCCTGCAGATATGCGTCGCCGCACCATTGAGCAGCTGGCGCAGTACATCGCCTGCGGACTGGACCCTCAGAAGAATATCATGTTCATCCAGAGCCATGTGCCTCAGCACGCGGAGCTGGGCTGGATCTTAGGCTGCTATACCCAGTTTGGTGAGCTGTCCCGTATGACCCAGTTTAAGGATAAGTCTGCAAAACATAAGGATAATATCACTGCCGGCCTCTTTACCTATCCTGTGCTGATGGCAGCGGATATTCTGCTGTATCAGGCCGATCTGGTGCCGGTGGGCGCCGACCAGAAGCAGCACGTGGAGCTGTGCCGCGACATCGCCCAGCGGTTCAACGGCGTTTACAGTGAGACCTTCGTGCTGCCCGAACCCTTTATTCCCAAGATGGGCGCCCGCGTCATGAGTCTGGGCAATCCCGAAAACAAGATGAGCAAGTCTGATCCCGACGGCTGCATCTATCTGATGGATAAGCCGGAGGATGTGATGCGCAAGTTCAAGCGCGCGGTAACCGACAGCGAGATGGCTGTGAAGTTTGATAAAGAAAACAAGCCCGGCATTTCCAATCTGCTGACCATTTACTGCACCGCTACCGGAAAGACCATGGAGGAGGCGGAGGCCCAGTTCGCCGGTCAGGGCTACGGCGTGTTCAAGCCTGCTGTCGGCGAAGCCGTGGTGGAGCTGATGCGTCCCATCCGTGAGGAGGCACAGCGTTTGCTGGCAGATAAGGCCTATCTGGAGGGCGTGTACCGCGAGGGCGCCCAGCATGCCCAGTATCTGGCCAACAAGATCCTGTCCAAGGTGCAGAGAAAGATCGGCTTTGTGGGCCGCTGACGGAGGAGATCATGGTAATTGAAAATCAACTGATCGTCTATGTGGTGCTGGCACTGCTGTCGGCGATGGCGGTCAGCTTCCTGATGTCGCCGCTGGTGAAGTCCTTTGCTTATAAGGTAGGCGCTATCGATGTGCCAAAGGATGCCCGCCGTATGCATAAGGTGCCGGTACCCCGTCTGGGTGGTCTGGCCATCTTCATCGGCTTTATGGTGAGCATTCTGCTGTTCGTGAATATTACGGCCGAGATGAAGAGCATTCTGTTAGGTGCGGTCATCATCGTGGTGCTTGGTGTGGTGGATGACATCATGGCGCTGCCTGCCATGCTGAAATTTGTGGTACAGATCGTGGCGGCAACCATTCCCGCCATGGGAGGCGTCCGGATTCTGGCGTTTTCCAATCCCAACATTTTTTCGGAGGAACTGTATTGGGTGCTGGGGAACCTCTCCATTCCGCTGACGGTTCTGTGGATCGTGGCCATTACCAATGCAGTGAACCTGATCGATGGACTGGACGGCCTTGCCAACGGCGTTTCCGCTATTTCCGCCACCACAGTGCTTCTGATCGCCCTGATGGGCAATCAGGTGCAGGTGGCAATGGTCATGGCTGCGCTGGTAGGTGCCTGCGTTGGCTTCATGCCCTATAACCTGAACCCCGCCAAGATGTTCATGGGAGATACCGGAGCAACCTTTTTGGGTTACATTCTGGCTACCATGTCCATTCAGGGCCTGTTCAAGTTCTATGCGGTCATTTCCTTTGCAGTGCCGTTTTTGATCCTTGGCCTGCCTATTTTTGACACGGCCTTTGCTTTTATCCGCCGCATTGCCCACGGGCAGAACCCCATGCATGCCGACCGGAGCCATATCCATCACCGGCTGATCGACATGGGATTGAATCAGAAGCAGGCAGTGGCCTGTTTGTATGTGATTTCCGCGATTTTAGGCCTTTCTGCTGTGGTGCTGACCACCGGCGGCGAGCAGCGGGCCATGCTGTTTTTCGGTGCGATGTGCGTGGTTGCCGTGGTGGCGGCCCGTGTGGTGTTCCCCAAGGAAGTGAAAGAGGAGCTGCTGGAGGAACTGCACGAGATGACGGAACATGGACACCATCCGGAAGAGAAGAAAGATGAGGAGAGCTGAATGGACAAGCTTCGCATTATGAGTGTGTTCGGTACCCGCCCCGAGGCCATTAAAATGTGTCCGCTGGTGCAGGAACTGGCATCCCGTCCTGAAATCGAGAGTCTGTGCTGTGTGACGGCACAGCACCGTCAGATGCTGGACAGTGTGCTGGAGGTTTTCGATCTGAAACCGGATTACGATCTGGATATCATGACGCCCCGGCAGACCCTCTCCACCATCACCAGCAAGTGTTTGTTGGGGATGGATGAAGCGATCGACACTCTGAAGCCGGATATGATCCTCGTCCACGGGGATACCTCCACTACCTTCGCTGGAGCCCTGGCCGCTTTTTACCATCAGGTCAAGGTAGGCCACGTGGAGGCAGGCCTGCGAACCTATGACAAGTATTCTCCCTTTCCAGAGGAGATGAACCGCAAGATGGTCAGTGCCATTGCGGATCTGTATTTCTGCCCCACGGTGAACAACCGGGAGAACCTGCTGAAGGAGGGCATCACCGAGGGCCTGTTCATCACCGGCAACACGGTGATTGATGCACTGAAGACCACCGTGCGAAAAGACTATGTCTTTGCCACGGAGGAGCTGAACCGCCTGCCTTATGACGAAAAGAAGATCATTCTCGTGACCTGCCACCGCCGTGAAAACTACGGCGAGCCTATGAAGAGCATCATGCTGGCACTGCGGCAGATCGCTGAGGAGAATCCGGATGTGGAGCTGGTCTATCCGGTGCATCTGTCTCCTGTGGTGCGGGAGGCTGTGGACCAGTACCTGCGCGGCGCACCCCGCGTCCATTTGATCGATCCGCTGCCTGCGGATGAAATGCACAACCTGATGGCCCGCTGCTATATGGTCATGACCGACTCCGGCGGCTTGCAGGAGGAGGCCCCTGCGCTGGGCAAGCCGGTGCTGGTGCTGCGTCGTGAGACGGAGCGGCCTGAAGCTGTGGCTGCCGGCACGGTGAAGCTGGCCAGTGTAGTGCAGGACGATATCGTGACCATGGGAACCCGCCTGATCCGTGACAGTGAGGCCTATGCCCGCATGGCTCACGCGGTGAATCCCTATGGTGACGGCAATGCCTGCCGCCGGATTGCGGACGCGATTTTGTGGCACTTTGGCCGGGGCGAAAAGCCGGAGGATTATCAGGCATAACAAACGGGAAGGAGCAGGGCGTTGGACAGACGGAATCTGAAATGGATCACATGGTGCTTTCTGGCAATCACAGTGCTGACGGTTGCGCTGATGTTGGCAGGGACTTTGCGCCGCACGACCCATATCACCCTGCCTGAGACGGGGAATATGTCCGGACAGACGGGGGAGACGCCCGGTGTATCCGGAGATGCCCTGACGGTGGTGGACGTTACACCGGAAACGGTACAGGCCGCCATTGAAACGCTGGCCCGACCCCAGTATTACCGCCGCACCGTGACCGTGGAGCAGTTCTGGGATGGCGGAAGCGGTGCCTATGAGACCGCGGTACAGGTGTATGCACCGTGGACCAGAACGGACCGTGTTATGCCGGATGGGCGGGTACGCCGCACCATCGTGGGCAAAGAGGATGCCTATATCTGGTATGATAGCGAAAGTGATGTCTATCATACGTCTGCCAAAAGTGTATCGGCAGATCAGGCACAGGCGATTCCAACGTATGAAGATGTGCTGGCGCTTCCGGTGGAGAGTATTGTGACAGCAGATTTCCGCACGGTTTCAGGTGTGGAGTGCATTTATGTGGAAGCGGAAGAGACTGCCGGCAGATACACCATGCGCTATTGGGTCAGTGTGGACACTGGTTTGCTGGTGGTGGCGGAAAAATTGCTGGATGGCGAACCGATCTACCGTATGGCATCCCTGACGATAGATCTGACGGAACCGACCGTGTGGGATTTCACGCTGCCTGACGGCACGGCATTAATTGATGAGTGATAGAAAAAGACGGAGCAACAGCTCCGTCTTTTTATTGCTTACAAAATTAAAAGAAGCCCCAGTGCGACCAGTAATTCCTCGTCTGCATCTTCCCGAAACAGGAAAAACAGCAGTGCCAACAGCAAGAGATCGCCGGTATCCACATGATCGAGATGCAGTTGGTCCAGCATATGACGCAAGATGCCGGTCAGGCCGTCGGTAATCCGTCCTGCCGTTCCGGAGCAGTGGGGCTTCGCCTCTTCGTGATGAGGCGGCGGGGGATGGCTCTCTTTGCGGGG
>JAZRCP010000058.1:0-3973 GCA_045659825.1 Dysosmobacter sp.
TGCCGGTAAGGCGATCATAACCCAGTAGGGGTGAAATTGCAAGGAAATACACATCCATGCCTTCCTGTATTTGACATTGGTAAGAATTACATTTGCAAAAAAGTAACAAAACGGTTACAATTCTAATTGTCTTCGCGAGACGAATCCAAAACAGGAGGTACATAGCATGTGCAATTTTGACTGCAGCACCATTTGGCAGCTTCTCAGCCAGCTGTGCGGCTTCACTTGCTGCTGATGACAATATGTTTCCGGAGGCTCCGCTTCGGCGGGGCCTCCTTATTCTTTTGAGGAGGTTTTCTATGAAAAAACTTGTATCCATGTGCGTGGCATTTCTGCTGCTGTCTGTCTGCACACTGTCTGCATCGGCGCTTTCCCACACGGTTGTCAAAGGCGACACCATGTGGAAGATCGCCGCACGCTATGAGGTGGGGACCGGCGAGGTGATCGACGCCAATCCGCAGATTTCCAACCCGAACCAGATCTATCCGGGGCAGATTCTGCAGATCCCGCAGGTGAACAGTTCGGTGTTGGCTTTTGAGAGTGAAGTCATCCGGCTGGTGAACGAGATTCGCGCAGAAAACGGGTTTAAAACGCTGACGGCCAACTGGGAACTTTCCCGCGTGGCGCGCTATAAGTCGCAGGATATGGTGGATAACCGCTATTTTTCCCATACCAGTCCGGTGTACGGCAGCCCGTTTCAAATGATCCGTGCCTTTGGCCTTTCCTTCCGGACGGCAGGGGAGAATATTGCCTACGGCCAGAGAACGCCGCAGGCTGTGGTCAACGCATGGATGAATTCCAGCGGTCACCGCGCCAACATTCTCAATGCCTCTTACACCCAGATCGGCGTGGGCTATGTTGCGAACGGTCACTACTGGACACAGATGTTTATCGGATAAGAGAGAAACATTTCTGACGAAAATATCGAAAATTTGACGCTTTTCTGCTGTTTAGTCTACAGCAGGCGCATATCGCATTCCTGATCGGAAACAATACATTCGAGGTGATTGGATATGGCGAAAAAAGGGATGGCGCGACCGGACTGGACACATGTAAAACCGAAAAATGATGTGCCGCCTGTTCCGGAAATTCAGGGGAAGGCGAAGCACGGAAAAGAACCGGCAAGGCCAATCATTGCAGGGACAAGCGGTCCGGAGTTGAAAGTGTTTCATACCGGGAAACCGCAACCCAAATCTGATACCACGGAGTCTTAAAGTGTGCTGTGGGTGCATCTGCATGCCTTGACACGGCTCTGTTGGTGCGGGATAGACAGAGGAGCGGGTTTGAAAACAAAAATGAGGCTGGTGTCCAGCCTCATTTTGTTTGTTATGAAGATGTCTGTGGCCGTAAAAGTATTCACGCCAACTGTGTGCCGCCAACCGCACGGATGGAAACACAGCGGCAGCTGCCAGCGTCCAGCACAGATTCTGCCTGCTGTTTGAAACTCGTTAGCTGTTCCAATGGAACAAAGGCCTGCACCGTGCCGCCGAAGCCGCCTCCGTGGACACGGACGGCACCTCTGCCACCAAGGATTTTCTCGCACAAGGCGATGGCAAGCATCAGTTCCTGCTGCCGCGTCTGCCCGTGGGGGATGATGTTCTGCAGATACATGGCAGAGGAGTGGCCGGACTCCTGCACGAGACGGAGGAAACCGGCAAAGTCATGGCTGCGTAATGCGGCGGCCTCCTGCACAGCGCGGCGATTTTCACCGTAAAAATGGAGGGCACGGAGCACGGCGCGGTCACCGGTGGTTCGGCGGACTTGCGGCAGTGCAGACAGGAACTCTGCCTCCGGAACCTCCCGCAGAAATTCCTTCCCGAAACAGCGGCAGACGGCTTTCAATTCATCGGTGATTGCAGAATATTCGCCCGTCAGATCGGCGTGTCCTGCACCGGAATCGAGGATGCAGAGGGCGTAGCCGTAGGCCTGCAGGTCCAGAGGGACCTGCTCCACGACAGGAGCAGCAGGATCGGCAAAGTCGATGGCCACAGCGCCGCCCATGGAGGAGGCAGTCTGATCCATCAGGCCGCAGGGTTTCCTGAAGAATACATTTTCCGCATATTGGCCGATCTGCGCGATCTCAAGAGGAGAAAAAGCGCCGCTGCAAAAAAGCGCGTTCAAAGTGGTTCCAATCAGAACCTCGAATACGGCGGAGGAGGAAAGACCGCTTCCACCGGGGACTTCAGAGACAATGCAAATGTCCGCGCCAACATTCTGCATGGGATGCCCCAGTTCCACCATGCGGGCGGCGATGCCGCGGACCAGCGCTGCAGAGGTGCCGCGTTCCTCTGGCTGCGGAGACAGATTGTGTAAATCCACTGTAAAGGGCGTGTAGCCTTCGGAATATACGCGGATCATTCCGCTCCGGTTTGCCCTGACAGCTGCCAGGGCGTCCAGATTCACGGCAGCGGCCAGTACGCAGCCGTGCTGGTGGTCGGTATGGTTGCCACCCAATTCCGTGCGGCCGGGAGCCGAGAAGAGGGCAGTTGGCTCTGCCCCAAACACTTTTTGAAAGGTGCTAACCAGCGCAATGCAGCGGGCGTGGGCGGCGGGCAGATAGTCTGCGCCGTACAGCCGCAGCAGAATATGGGCCAGACTTCCTGAGAAGAGACGTGACATCAAGGGTTCCATGCAGGATCCTCCTGTTTGTTGATCTGCTTTCAGAGTACCACGCTTTCCGGCGGAATGCCATGGGCTGATTCTTTTTTATGAAAAATTTTGCCAAAGGTAGTATCTTGCATTGATTTCCGGAAGAAACGTGGTATAATATACTATCATTTTTTAATGTAATTTTTCTTCAGAGGGAAAAGGGGTATTTCAATGAAAACAGTACAGGACATCCTGAACCTGATTCAGGAGCATGATATTAAGATGGTGGACTTCAAGATGGTGGACATCAACGGTCAGTACCGTCACGTCACCATCCCGGCAGAAAACTTCTCCGAGGACACCATGAAGAGTGGTATCGGCTTTGACGCCTCCAACTACGGCTACGCCGTGGTGGAAAAGAGTGACATGGTCTTCATTCCCGATCCGGATACCGCTGTAATCGATCCGTTCTGCCAGATCTCCACGCTGTCCATGACCGGTAACGCCATGATCATCGACAACCCTGAAAACCGCCCTCTGGCTCAATATCCCCGCAACATCGTGCTGGCTGCCGAGCAGTATATGAAGGACTGCGGCGTGGCTGATACCATGCTGATCCTGCCCGAGTTTGAGTTCTATCTGTTCGATCAGGTGGGCTGGGAAGTACAGGGCAACAGCATCGGCGTTTCCATGGACACCAAGCAGTCCTATTGGAACAGCGCCGTGGAAGGCATGGGCGTTGTGGTGCCCAAGCAGAAGAACTATCACATTGCCAAGCCCTTCGACACTTCCTATGAGTGCCGCAGCGAGATGTGCATGCACATGAAGGACGCCGGTATCGAGATTAATTACCACCATCCCGAAGTGGCAGCTTCCGGCCAGTTTGAGATCGAGCCCCAGCTGGGCCAGATGTCCAAGATGGCTGACGCCACTATGATGATCAAGTATATCATCCACAACACCGCCCTGAAGTACGGCAAGAGTGCCACCTTCATGCCCAAGCCCGTTTACGGTGAGGCCGGCAGCGGTATGCATGTGCATATGCTGCTGATGAAGGACGGTCAGCCTGTCTTCTCCGATGACACCGGTTATGCCCATCTGAGCAAGGAAGCCCACTGGTTCATGGGCGGCCTGCTGAAGCACATTGCCTCCCTGTGCGCCATCACCAACCCCAGCACCAACTCCTTCAAGCGTCTGGTGCCCGCTTTTGAGGCTCCCGTCACCGTGGGTTACGCCACTTCTAACCGCAGCGCCGTCATCCGCACCCCTGCATACGCCAAGACCCCCAACAAGCGCCGTTTCGAGCTGCGTAATCCCGACGCTACCTGCAACCCCTACTTCTGCTATGCAGCCATCCTGATGGCAGGTCTGGACGGTATTAAGA
>JAZRCP010000059.1:0-26988 GCA_045659825.1 Dysosmobacter sp.
ACTGTAAAGGGCTGTGGTTGGAATCTCTCTTAAACCGTCATGCGGTAGGAGGGCACAACCAATCCACAGCATCCCCTACAGTGTAGCACAAAGCCCTTGAAAAGCGTCTCTAATAACTACTACTCTATAATACAAGGAGGGCAGAGCCATGGAACAGCAGCAGGGATTTACAGGCATCGGACAGGAAATTCTGTTTGCCGCCCGAAACGAGCTTTACATGAATCTGCCCTATCTGGATGCCGCACTGTGCGCCCTGCCCTTTGTGCCGGGCGGCGGCGTGACGGTGTCGCTGGCGACCGACGGACTGCAGCTGTATTATGACGGCAGCTGGCTGTCGGAGCGCTATCTCCGCAGCCGCGTGCTGACCAACCGCGCCTATCTCCATGTGATCCTCCACTGTATGCTTCGCCATCTGGCCAAGAAGAGGGGCAAGGCACCGGAACTGTGGGATCTGGCCTGCGATGTGGCGGTGGAAAGCATTTTGGACAGCCTTGAATATGCCTGCCTGCAGGACGGCGTGTCCATGTCCAAGCAGAAATTTTACGGCGAGTGCCGCATGGATATGCCGGTGCTGACGGCGGAGGGTATCTACCGCCGGTTGCTGCGGCTGAATCTGGAAGAATACGAAGTGGCGCAGCTGCAGCGCCGCTTTCTGGTGGATGACCACGGACTGTGGAACCCTGAACAGCAGGATGACGACAGCCGCCAGCAGCAGGATGAAAAGTGGCAGGACGTGTCGGAAAAGACCCGTACCGCCATGGAGACCGTACTGGCCGGACAGGCCACCGGCGGCGAGGCCGTGCTGGAGCAGGTGCGGGTGGCGGTACGGGATGATGTGGATTACCGCGCTTTCCTGCGCCGCTTTGCTGTGCCACGGGAAGTGCTGGAAGTGGACGGTGACTCCTTTGACTACGGGTTTTACACTTACGGCCTGCGACTCTACGGCAATATGCCGCTGGTGGAGCCGCCGGAGACCCGCGAAGAAAAGCGCATCGAGGATTTTGTCATCGCAGTGGATACCTCCATGTCCACCTCCGGTGAGCTGGTGCGCCAGTTCCTTGCCTGCACCTATGCCATTCTACGAAGTACGGAAACCTTCACCCGCAAGGTGAATATCCGTATTCTCCAGTGTGACGACCAGATCCGAAAGGACACAGTGATTCACGATCTGGAGGAATTAAAGACCTACATGGCGGAATTTGAACTCTGCGGCGGCAGCGCCACGGATTTCCGTCCTGTCTTTGAGCATGTGAACCGTTTGCAGAAAGAGGGCGCGTTTACCTCCTTGCGAGGCTTGGTATATTTCACCGACGGCATGGGCATCTACCCGAAGAAGAGACCGACCTACGATGCGGCCTTCATCCTGCTGGAGGAGCCGCCCCTGTCCGTGCAGATGCCCCCGTGGGCCATCCGCCTGGTGCTGGCACTGGAGGGGCTGGAAAAGGCTGCCCACGAAACCGCCGAGGAATACGAAATTGATCTGGAAAACCTTCCCCAACTGTGAGGAGAATACGATATGAATATCAAACAGGCGAAACAGGAAATTTTCAATACACTGAAAGCATATCTGACGCGGGATGAGCTGGGTAATTACCTCATCCCTACCGTCCGGCAGCGTCCGGTGCTGCTGATGGGCCCTCCGGGCGTGGGCAAGACCCAGATCATGGAGCAGATCGCCGCCGAAGCCGGTGTGGGACTGGTGGCTTATACCATCACCCACCACACCCGCCAGAGCGCCATCGGCCTGCCCTTTATTGAAAAGCATGTCTACGGCGGGCAGGAGTACTCCGTCACGGAATACACCATGAGCGAGATTCTGGCCTCTGTATATCAACTGATGGAGAAAACGGGGCTGAAAGAGGGCATCCTCTTTCTGGACGAGATCAACTGCGTCAGCGAGACTCTGGCACCTATGATGCTGCAGTTCCTGCAGTGCAAGACTTTCGGCAACCAGCGCCTGCCGGAGGGTTGGCTCATCGTGGCAGCAGGCAACCCGCCAGAGTACAACAAGTCCGTGCGGGATTTCGACGTGGTGACGCTGGACCGCGTCAAGCGCATCGACGTGACGGAGGACTTCGGCGTCTGGAAGGAATACGCCCGTCGGCGGGGCCTCCACGGCGCGGTCATCTCCTATCTGGATATCCGCAAGGAGCATTTCTACCGCATTGAGACCACGGTGGACGGTTTGCAGTTTGCTACCGCCCGCGGCTGGGAGGATCTCAGTGAGCTGATTTATGCTTATGAGAAACTGGATATGCGGGTGAACCGGGACGTGATTGGGCAGTATATTCAGCTGCCCCGTATTGCCAAGGACTTCGCCAACTATCTGGATTTGTTTTACAAATACCGCAAAACCTATCATGTGGAGGACATTCTGCAAGGTACATGGCATTCCATCACAGTGCGGGAACTGCGGGAGGCGCCCTTTGATGAGAAGCTGTCCGTCATGGGACTGATTCTTTCCCGCCTGTCGGAGAACGCAAGGGACACCCGCTTGCAGGACGAGCTGACCACGTGGCTCCACGATGCGCTGGGCGAGTTCAAGGAGAAAATTGTTGATGCGGAGCCGGATGCCGTGCTGCAGCAGCTGATCTGGCAGCGGCAGGAGAAGTTGAAGCGGGCGCAGGAAGCCGGTCAGCTGGAAAAAGAGGAACGGGACATCTCCATGCGCCTTGTGAACAAGCTGGAGCAGTACCGCGAGAGTCTGCGCCGGGAGGAAATTCCAACCGGCGGCGCCATGGACGCGGTGCGGGCATGGTTTGGCGAAGAGGTGGCACGGCGCAAGGGATTGGGCGAGGAGACCGGACGGTTCTTTGACAATGCCTTCCGTTTTCTGGAGGAGACCTTTAACCAGAGTCAGGAACTGGTGATCTTCGTCACGGAGATCACATCTGGCTACGACACCAGCTGGTTCGTGGAGAATTTTGGATGCAACGCCTATTTCCGACACAACAAGGAGCTGCTGTTTGACGATACCCGGCATCGCATCCGGGAAGAGATCACCGCTGCCAAGGCGGCACAGTGGGAGGAAACTGCAAATGGATGAAAAGCTGAAGAAAATTGAAGCGGTGCTGGACGAAAAGGTGCGTCCGCTGCTGGGCGCCCATGGTGGCAATCTGGAAATTGACCGCCTGGAGGACAAGGTGCTGTATGTGAAGATGCTGGGCCAGTGCGCCGGCTGCCCCTCTGCCGACCTGACCAACGAGACCATCGTGGAGGCGGAAGTGGTCAAGGCTCTGCCGGAACTGGTGGAGCGCGTGGTGACGGTGCAGACCGTCAGCGATGAGCTGTGGGATATGGCTAAGCGGTTGCTGCGGGATCATCATCTGTAATAGAAAAAGGAACACGCCCTGACGAAAGTCAGGGCGTGTTTGTTATTTCATCAGCTCACACACCAGATCAGTGTAGCCGGAGGGATCCTCCAGCGGCAGACCTGCGATCAGCAGGGCTTGATTGTAGAGCAGGGTGGCGTATTTCTTGGCCTTTTCGGGGTCTTCCGTCACGGCGGTTTCCAGCGCGCGGAATGCGGCGTGATCGGCGTTCAGTTCTAAAATCCGCTGGGCCTTGAAGGCGGAGCCGCCTTCCATGGCCTGGAAGTACTTCTCCATCTCGAAGCTGAGGCCCTCGCCTGCGGTGAGGCAGACGGGATGGGATTTCAGACGGGTGGAGGCCTTGACGGCAGCCACCTTGTCACCTAATGTTTCCTTCACGAAATCAAAGGCGGCTTTGTGGGCGCCGGCAGTCTCTTCGGCGCGCTTGGCGTCACCCTCTTCCAGTTCCTGATCCAGCACGGAACGGAATTCCTTGCCCTGCCAGTTCTGGACAGACTGGGCGGCAAACTCGTCCCACTCATCGGTGAAATAGAGGATCTCGGTACCGGACTCCTTCAGCAGCTCCGTCTGGGGCAGGTTGTCGATCTTTTCCACCGTCTCGCCAGAGGCGAAGTAGATATACTTCTGATCGTCCTTCATGCGGGAGACATACTCGTCCAGCGTCACCAGCTTTTTTTCCGTGGAGGACCAGAACAGCAGCAGATCCTGCAGCTGTTCCTTGTGAGCACCGTAATCGCTGACGGTGCCGTACTTCAGCTGGCGGCCGAAGTTCTGCCAGAAGGTCTCGTAAGCAGTGCGGTCGTCCTTCAGCATCTTGGTGAGATCGGCCTTGATTTTTTTCTCCAGATTAGCGGCAATGACCTTCAACTGGCGGTCATGCTGCAGCAGCTCGCGGGAAATGTTCAGGGAGAGGTCGGGGGAGTCCACCACGCCGCGGACGAAGCGGAAATGCTCCGGCAGCAGGTCGCCGCACTTGTCCATGATCAGCACGCCGCTGGAATACAGCTGCAGCCCCGGCTCGAACTCACGGGTGTAGTAGTTGAAGGGCGTGGCACCGGGGACAAACAGCAGCGCCTTGTAAGTGACGGCACCCTCGGCGGACACCACGATGGTGCGTTGGGGATCGGTGTAATCGCGGAACTTGTCGCGGTAGAACTTGTTGTATTCCTCCGGCTTCACGCTGGACTTGCGGCGCTGCCAGATGGGTACCATGGAGTTAAGGGTCTCCACTTCCGTGTAGGTCTCGTATTCCGGGGCGGCGTCTTCGGGCAGGCCTTCCTTCTTGCGGGTCTTGCTGACTTCCATGCGAATGGGAAAGCGGACATAGTCGGAGTACTTGCGCACCAGTTCCTGAATCTTCCAGGAATCCAGGAATTCACTGTACTTTTCCTCGTCGGTGTCGGGCTTTACATGCATGATGATGTCGGTGCCCACCGTGTCTTTTTCACACTCAATGATGGAATAGCCGTCGGCACCGGAGGACTGCCACATATAAGCGGTGTCGCTGCCGAACTTTTTGGTAACCACGGTGATGTGGTCGGCGACCATAAAGGCGGAGTAGAAACCCACGCCGAACTGGCCGATCACATCCGTGTTTTTTGCATCCTCACCCACTTCCTGCTTGAACCGGTAGGAGCCGGAGGAGGCAATGACACCCAGATTGTTCTCCAGATCGGCCTTGTCCATGCCGATGCCATTGTCGGATACGGTGATCAGACGGGCGGCTTTGTCAACAGTGAGGTCAATTTTGAAGTCCTTGCGCTTCATGCCAACGCTTTCGTCCGTCAGTGCCTGATAGCACAGCTTGTCGCAGGCGTCGCTGGCGTTGGAAATGATCTCCCGCAGGAAGATCTCCTTGTGGGTGTAGATGGAATTGATCATCAGATCCAGCAGCCGTTTGGATTCTGCTTTAAATTGCTTTTTTGCCATAGTAATTGATTGCACTTCCTTTTTATGTTTTCAACAATAAGTAAATATAACACAGTACGCCGCGGAAAGAAATGACCTTTTTGTAAATTTGTCTCTAAAAAGGTTGCCTGGGGAAAACTTTGCGAGTACAATAAAGGGCAGTTCAAAGCCAAACGGCAGAAAAGGAGTCATCATATGGGCTTTTTCCGGAATCTTCGCAACGCATTGGCGCGGTTTATGTACGGCCGTAACGGTATGGATCAGCTGAACCGGGCGCTGCTGTACGTGTATCTGGCGCTGTGGCTGCTGCAGATTTTGATTGCAAAGTTGGAGATCCCGGTGCTGAACATGCTGTGCAGTGTGGCCTTTTATGCGGTGATGTTCTTGATTTTCTTCCGCATGTTCTCCAAAAACCTTTATAAGCGGCGGGCGGAGAACCAGAAGTGGGTGAACTGGGTGTGGAAGCTGAAAAGCAACCGCGCGGGAGCCAAGGCCCGCCACGCGGATAAGGAACATAAATATTTTACCTGCAAGGACTGCAAGACCATCTGCCGTGTGCCTGCGGGAAAGGGAAAGATCATCATCACCTGTCCCAAATGCGGTGCAAAAATAGAGGCGAGAACGTAATTTGGAGATGAGGCCATGGAGAAACTACTGAATCTTAGCTGTGAACTGGGACGGCAGCTGATGCGCAACGGCGCGGAGATATGCCGTGTGGAGGAGTCGGTGGAGCGGGTTCTGCTGGCTTACGGATCGCCGGAGCCGGAGGTGTTTGCCATTCCCTCCTGTATGATCGTCAATATCCGCGCAGAGGAACGGAATTACACCAAATCTGTGCGCGTTCACAGCGGAGCCATCCATTTGGAGCGGCTGCGGCAGCTGAATGCGCTGTGCAGAGAGATCTGCGCGGCACCACCGGATCTGGACGAGGCGGAAAAACGGCTGAGAGAGATTCTTGCAAGCCCGGTTTATCCTGCTTGGGTGGATTATCTGGCCCACGGAGTCGTGGCATTCTTTTTTACGTTGTTCTGGGGCGGCTGCCTGCCGGATGCGGTTGTGGCGTTTTTCTGCGGTTTGATTGTAAAACGAACGGTTGGGTTTATGCATAGCGTGCAAGCCAATGGCTTTTTCACGAATCTGGTGGCGGCGATGTTTGCAACGGTTCTTCCGGTCATTCTACAGATAATAGGGGGCGTTGCCCATGTGGATAAGATTATTATTGGCACGATCATGCTGCTGGTGCCGGGGTTGGCCATTACCAACATGATGCGTGATATGCTGGCGGGAGACTACCTGACGGCTGTGGTCCGTTTGACCGAGGTGATGATTGTGGCGCTGGGCATCACCATCGGCGTGGCGATGGGATTGGTGGCAGTGCCATGGCTGTTTGCTGTGGTTGGCATAGGATGAGGGGAGGATGAAGTATGAAAGAAATCATTCTGCCTTGCCTGTATGCCTTTGCCGCATGCGCCGCATTCTGCTTCGTATTCCAGTTGCGCCAATGGCGGCATATCCTGTGTGCGTCGCTTTCCGGTGCGGTTGGCTGGCGGGTCTACCTATTGCTGGCGGAAAGCAGCAGCGTGGTTAGAGGACTGCTTGCAACCATCGTGGTTGCATTGCTGTCGGAACTGTTTGCCCGGATTTTCAAAACACCGGCCACCGTGTTTCTGCTGATTGGAATCATTCCACTGGTGCCTGGCGGAGGAATCTACTACACGCTGGAGGCACTGATTGGCGGTGATATGGGACTGTTTGTGCAGAAAGGGCTGGAAACGGTGGCCTTCGCGGGGGCCATTGCCGTGGGATGCTCACTGGTTGCTTCTACGGCGCGGATCGTGTCAAGAAAGCGCTATCTCACAAGATAAAACAAGACCTGTGCCGTATGGCACAGGTCTTGTTTGTTCTTTCAGAGATATCAGCCTTCGCAGACGGGGACGATCCAACCCTTTTCGTCAGCGACCTTGCCCCACTGGATGCCGGTGAGGTTGTCGTACAGCTTCTGGGTGACTTCGCCGATCTTGCCGTCGTTGATGTAGGCGGCCTCGTCCTTCCAGACCAGTTCCTTGACGGGAGAGATGACGGCGGCGGTGCCGGTGCCGAAGACTTCCTCCAGCGTGCCGTTGCGGCCGGCTTCCATGATGTCGGCGATGGCCAGCTTGCCTTCGATGACTTCATAGCCCCAGTCACGCAGCAGCTCGATGCAGCTGCGGCGGGTAACGCCAGGCAGCACGGTACCCACGCAGGCAGCGGTGTAGACCTTGCCGGCGATCTTGAAGAAGATGTTCATGGCGCCGACTTCCTCGACGTACTTCTTCTCAACACCGTCCAGCCACAGGACCTGAGCGAAGCCCTTCTGTGCAGCTACTTCGCCGGCCTTAATGGAGGCTGCGTAGTTACCACCGCACTTGGTGTAGCCGGTCAGACCGGGAGCGGCGCGGATGTACTCGTCTTCCACATAGATGCGGACAGGGTTGATGCCCTCGGCATAGTAGGCACCGGAGGGGAAAGCAATGATGCAGAAGGTGTAGGTGTGGCTGGCGTGAACGCCCATACCCACGTCGGTGGCGATGACGAAGGGACGCAGATACAGGGAAGCGCCGTCGGTGTAGGGAACCCAGTCCTTATCCACTTCCACCAGAGCCTTCACGGCCTGCACGTAGTCCTCCACAGGGATGGTGGGGATGCAGAGACGCTCGGAGGAATCCTGCATACGCAGAGCGTTGCACTCGGGGCGGAACAGCTGGATCTTGTTGTCCGCGGTGCGGTAGGCCTTCATGCCCTCAAACAGCTCCTGTGCATAGTGGAACACCACGCAGGCGGGGTCCAGCATAAAGGGCGCGTAGGGAACGATACGGGGATCGTGCCAGCCCTGCTCCAGGTCATAGTCCATCAGGAACATGTGGTCGGTAGAGATCTTGCCAAAGCCCAGCTTGGTCTCGTCGGCAGGCTTAGCCTTGGGAGCAGTCGTTTTGGTAATCTTAATATCCAGCATTTAAAACTCTCCTTGTCAAAATAAATGATATAAAAAACAAAACTTCCGCGCAATTCCGCACGGAGGCGAAACAGGCGAAAGTCGAACAGCCGTGGCGTGTCCCGTGAATACACGGCTGACAGATTCGCCAATCTTACATTCAGTTATACGCTTTTAAAGTGCTGAAGTCAAGGTAAAATGCTGCGAAAGGAACGGCTAAATCAAAAAGCGAGCCGGTGACGGGCACCGGCTCGCTGCACAGGAAAGGGAAATTATCCGATGCAGGCCATTCCGCGGCGGAAGGCCTCGATATTCAGCGGGATAAATTTTGCCTTTGCACCGGCAAACATCTCCTGAATCATGGTTTCGATGGTTTCGGGCTTCACAGCGCCGGTGGCAGCCACATAGGCACCCAGCATCACCATGTTGGCAACCTTTTCGTTACCGATCTCCAGCGCGATGGAGTTGCAGGGGATGTAGTAGGCGGTCAGGTCTTCGCGGTGGATCTTCTCGGAAATGACGTTGCTGTTGACGAACACGGTGCCGCCGGGCAGAACGCCGCTTTCAAACTTGGCGAGAGAAGGCTCGTTCAGGGCGATCAGTTCCGTGGAGGTATTGAACACGGGGGAGCCGATAGGCTCATCGGAGAGCACGACGGAGCAGTTGGCGGTGCCGCCGCGCATTTCGGGGCCGTAGGAGGGGGCCCAAGTGACGTACAGACCCTCGGTCATGCCGGCCTCTGCCAGATTCTTGCCGATGGCCAGAGCGCCCTGACCGCCGAAACCGGAAATGATGATGGATTTCTTCATCTTATTTCACCTCCGCACTGATGTCCTTGATGACGCCGAGGGGATAGTAGGCAGCCATCTCGTTCTTCAGCCACTCGTTGGCCTTGAGCGGCGTCATGCCCCAGTTGGTGGGGCAGGTGGACAGGACTTCCACAAAGGTGAAGCCCTCGTTCCGCATCTGCTTTTCAAAGGCCTTCTTGATGGCGCGCTTTGCCTTGTTCAGGTTGGCCATGTCGGTGACGCAGACACGTTCGGCGTACACGCAGCCGTCCAGCGTGGCCAGCATTTCGGAAACGCGGATGGGCATACCGGCCTGTTCCACGGTACGTCCGGTGGGGCAGGTAGAGGCCTTCTGGCCGATCAGGGTAGTGGGAGCCATCTGGCCGCCGGTCATGCCGTAAATGGCGTTGTTGATGAAGATGGTGGTGAACTTCTCACCGCGCATGGCGGCGTGGACGATCTCGCCTGCGCCGATGGAGGCCAGGTCGCCATCACCCTGATAGGTGAACACGGCCTGATTGGGATGGGTGCGCTTGATGCCGGTTGCGACGGCGGGAGCGCGGCCATGGGCAGCCTCCTGCATGTCGCAGGAGAAATACTTGAACGCGAACACGGAGCAGCCGACAGGGCAGACGCCAATGGCTTCGTCCAGCAGACCCAGCTCCACGAGGGATTCGGCCACCAGCTTGTGAATGATGCCGTGATGGCAGCCGGGACAGTAGTGCATTTCGACATCGGTCAAGCCTTTGCTCTTTTCATACACGATTGCCATATCACTGCACCTCCTTCAAAGTGTTCTTGACAGCCTCTACCATTTCCTCCACGGTGGGGATCACACCGCCTGCGCGGCCCAGGAAGGAAATGGGCTTCTGGCCTTCCACGCCCAGACGGATATCGTCGATCATCTGGCCGGTGGAGCTCATCTCCACGTCAAGAATGGCCTTCACGTGGCCCTTGCCGGCCAGCTCGTGCAGCGCCTTTTCGGGGAAGGGCCACAAGGAGATAGGACGAAACAGGCCCACCTTGATGCCCTCGCTGCGCAGGACCTCGATGGCGGTCAGAGCGATTCTGGCGGGGGTGCCGTAAGCAGTGATGACAATCTCTGCGTCATCACAACGGATCTCTTCCCAGCGGACCTCGTTCTTTTCCATTTCGGCGAACTTCTTGCTGAGATTCTGGTTATGTACGTCGCACAGCTCCGGCTCGATATACAGGGAGTTCAGGGTGTTGTGCTCGGCGCGGCCCTTGCGGCCGGTGGTGGCCCAGCTGTCCTTGGAGGGCAGGTCGCGCTTGGGGATCTCGCGCCACTCGATGGGCTCCATCATCTGGCCGATCATGCCGTCCATAACCACCATGACGGGGTTGCGGTACTGGTCGGCAATGTCGAAGGCCTCCTGCACATAGTCCACAGCCTCCTGGATGTTGGCGGGAGAGAGGACGACGGTGCGGTAGTCGCCGTTGCCGCCGCCGCGGGTAGCTTGGTAGTAGTCGCTCTGGCCGGGCTGGATGGTGCCGAGGCCGGGGCCGCCGCGCATGCAGTTGACGATGACGGCGGGGATCTCAGAGCCGATCAGATAGGAAATGCCCTCCTGTTTGAGGCTAATGCCGGGGGAGGAGGAAGAGGTCATGGCGCGCATGCCGCAGCCGGCGGCGCCGTAAACCATGTTGATGGCGGCCAGCTCAGACTCGGCCTGTACGAAAATGCGTCCATGCTTGGGCATGTGTGCGGACATGTACTCGGGGACTTCGCTCTGGGGGGTGATGGGATAACCGAAATAGCAGTCACAGCCGGCGCGGATCGCAGCCTCTGCGATGGCTTCGTTACCTTTCCAAAGTTCTTTTGCCATGGTTGACGACCTCCTTTTCTCAGAATTTTTCCACAGTGATGACGGAATCGGGGCACATCTTCGCGCAGCTGGCGCAGCCGATGCACAGTTCCATCTCCTTCACTGTTGCGGGATGATAGCCTTTGCGGTTTACAATGGTTTCATCCATGACAACGATGTGCTTGGGACACACAGTGGTGCACAGTTCGCACCCTTTGCAGCGGTCGGTGTTGAAAGTGACTCTTGCAGACATAATGGTGTGATCCTCCTTCCAGTGGTCATTCCCACGGTTTTTTCATTTTGATCGTGATCGGAAATACGCTTTCTGGTAAATCAGACAGGCATTCAGCCAGCGGCTCCACGGCCACATGGCACAGGACGGGGATCCCGGTCTCGGCGCTGACGGCGGAGGCCAATGCGGCGCCCTTTCGAATTTCTTCCTCGGTGGTCTCGCCGCAGAGATGGGTGTTGTTGACCAGACCGGTGCAGGTGAGGCCGGTCACGGCCTCGATGCTGCGCAGATAGGAAACGGCGGTTTCGGGGGTACGGACCTCCGGTCGGTTGGCGTTGATCACATAGATCAGCTGGTAGTCCTCCTGCGTGATGCGGGGACGGAACCGGGCCAGGACCCGGGCGCCTACGGGGTCACCGCCAATATCTAAAATACCGCGCAGGTTCTGATTCTCCAGAATGGTCAGCAGTTCTGCGGGCAGCGCCGGTACGTCGGCATTGGAGCAGCTCTGGGAAGAAGAGATCAACCGGATACCGGCCTGCTCCAGCAGGTCGCGCCGTTCGCGGGAACGGAAGTAGGGGTTGACGATATCTAAGTCCGCCAGCATGACCTGCTCACCCTCTGCGGCCAGCGCCAAAGCTAAATTCACGGAAAATTCCGTTTTTCCGGTGCCGTAATGGCCGGTAATGATCGATATGCGGCGGGAGAAAACCGTTGCGGCAGACATGGGAAACACCACCTTGCGTTGTATTATGTTTATGGCATTGTCTAACGTCATTTTACAATTTGCTGTGTATGATGTCAATGCTTGATTTTCCATGGAAAAAGAATTATACTGAAAGCGAAAATCATTCCTGCGCGACAAGGGAGGAATATGGTGGAGGAGAAGCGGGTCAAGCTATCGGAAAAGACATCAGATATCCTATATGAGATGATCGTGGACGAAAAGAAGTACCTGCCTGGTAGCAAGCTGCCCAACGAGCTGGAGCTGAGCCAGGAACTGGAAGTCAGCCGTACCACCCTGCGGGAAGCGATCTCGTTCCTGGTGGCACAGAATGTGCTGGAGATTCGGCGCGGAAAGGGTACCTATGTGGCGGAGACACTACCGGACTCCGGGATGGATTTGACGTCACTGGCGGGGATCCGGTCCCGCGGACGGGCAAAGGACCTCTTTGAAATGCGGCTGATTTTTGAACCTGCCACGGTCGCACTGGCCTGCGAACGGGCCAGTGATGAGGAATTGCAGCAGATTCGAAAAAAGGCAGAGCAGATGGAACGGATCGCCGCGGAGGGCGGTGACTGGCCGCTGGCGGATCAGGAATTCCACTGGGCTATCATCAAGGCCTCTCACAATGAATATATGCGGCGGTTGTACCCCATCATTAACAGTGCAGTCAATGAGATCCTGCAGATCTCACAAAACCGTGTGCACATGCAGGAGATCGCAGTGGCAGACAACCGTCTGATCCTGGATTTCCTCATGAAGCGGGATGAAGTCGGTGCCCGCCATGCCATGAGCATTCATATGAAGCATCTCATCAATACGCTGCATGAGTAAGAAGCAAACACCACAAAGAGGATTTCTCCTCTTTGTGGTGTTTTACTGTTCGGGAATACCACCGGCTATAGGATAAGAAATGCTGCGTGAAGTGAGCCGAGCAAAATATTAAAAAATTTGAATATTGTCATAATTGTGGCATTTGCCACAGAAAAATGGAAAGACTCTTCCTATAATAAACTCAAGAAAACAAACTACCCATTCAAATATAGAGCGATATAGGAGGAGAAGTTATGAATTACAGTGCATTGATTCAGAATAGAAAGTCTGTCCGTGAGTTTTCCGATAAGTATGTGTCCTTTGATGATATGGACGCCATCAAGGCCTATTTCCACAAAGCCCGCCGGCTGGTGCCGGAGCTGAAGACCGAGCTGAAGCTGTTTGGCCTCGATGCCAGAGCGGTTCTGGAAGGTGCTGCCGGTTACAAGCAGTTCCTGGTCGGCGCACCGCAGTATATGGTTCTGCTGTCTGAAAAGGGACCCCGGTTTGAGGAAAATGCAGGCTATCTCATGGAGGACCTGATCCTGAAGCTCACCGAGATGGGGCTGGATACCTGCTGGCTGACCTTCACCGACAGTGAATACGTTAAGTCTGCACTGGAGATCGAGTCCGAGTTGGAAGTGGCTGCCATTGCTGCGTTTGGCTACGGTGTAAAGACCACCAAACGCCTGCGCCTGAACTTCCTGAGCATGAAGAATGTGGATGCCGCAGCAAAGCGCCGTTACATGGAGCCCAAACGCAGTGTGTCCGAGCTGGTTTCTCTGGACAGCTGGGGCAACCGGCAGGGCGTGGAGGAGTATATTGGCTTTTACGATGACATGCTGTGGGAATCCCTCTATGCTGTCTCCCAGGCTCCCAGCTATCTCAACCGTCAAGCCTACGGCTTTGTGCTGCACGGCGGACAGATCTCTCTGATCAGCACGCCTGATGAGCATACGCTGGAGATCGACGCCAGACTGAGTCTTGGCATTGCCTTGCTCCACTTCACCGCTGTGGCGGAGAACTGGGCCGGGAAATTGCAGTGGCGCTTCGGGGAGGAGGCTGCCAAGCTGGAACTGCCTGAGGGTTATGCGGTGGTTGCCACCTGCGTACTGTAACATAAGGAGAGCAAAAGGATCCGGTATCTACCGGATCCTTTTTTGCGCACAAAGCAAATATGTAAAAAAGCCCGCAACCTTTCGGCTGCGGGCTTTGGTGGACGATACAGGACTCGAACCTGTGACCCCCTGCACGTCAAGCAGGTGCTCTAGCCAGCTGAGCTAATCGTCCGACGCGGAACAAATGTTATAATACACGACGGTATGTGGTTTGTCAACACTTTTCTTGCGCTTTTTTAAAAAATTTGTTATACTCCTTTTAATAACCTCAGGAGGTTTTTTTATGAAAAGAGTTGCACTGGTCACCGGATCTTCCCGCGGCATTGGCCGTGGCATTGCACTTCAACTGGCGCAGGAAGGCTGGGCGGTAGCAATCAACTATCTTCAGCAGAAGGAAAAGGCGGAGACGCTGGTAGAACAGCTGCGGGGCGAAGGCTGCGAGGCCATTGCCGTGCAGGCGGATGTGTCAAACCGACAGGCTGTCCGGAAGATGGTTGCCACAGTGGAAGCAGAGTTGGGACCGGTGGAACTGTTGGTAAACAATGCCGGTGTGGCGGGCCAGGGCCTCTTTCAGGATGAGTCGGATGAATTGTGGGATCATTACATGGGTGTCAATCTTGGCGGCGCCAGGAATACCATTCAGGCAGTGCTGCCCCACATGCTGCATGAAAAGCGGGGCTGCATCCTCAATATTTCCTCTATGTGGGGCCTGCGGGGCGCCAGCTGCGAGGTGACCTATTCCTGTACCAAGGCGGCGCTGATCGCCCTGACGCGCTCTCTGGCGCTGGAACTGGCCCCTTCTCACATCCGCGTCAACTGCATTGCTCCCGGAGTCATTTATACCGACATGGTTCGGGGGTTGGGAGAAGAGACTCTTGCTGATCTGGTCCAGCAGACACCCCTGGGGCGCTTGGGGACACCGGAGGATATTGCCCATGCCGCGGCATTCCTTGCCTCGGAGAAGGCGTCTTTCATCACCGGACAGGTGCTGAGCGTTGATGGCGGATTTATTGTGTAAAAATGAATCGCATATATAAAAAGAGAGCCGTACGGCTCGCTTTTTTGTGTTTATCCGCGGCCGGGCAGCGGCAGCGTGTGCATGATGACCCGCCCGAAGCAGATGAAAGTGCGGCTGCTGCCGGGAAACAGGATCACGTCCGCGTCGGCTCTGGCACGGTTCAGGGAGAACAGATACACCACACCGGCGGGGTCCTTGTAATATTGCTTGCAGAACATGTCGCCGTCCACACAGAAAATGCCCACATCACCGACGGAGAGAGGGTCGCGGTTTACATAGACGATCGAGTTGTCCGCAATATAGGGGGCCATGGAATCGCCTTGAATCCGCACGGCAAATTCAGCAGCCTGCGGCACATCGTCCGTGACGGGGATGCTGTCAAAGTCCTCACCAAAAACAGGGGAGGCGTATCCGGCAGCGGCGGGACTGCGATATAGCGGGATGACGCGTGGCTCCCGTTCCGGCTTACCGAATTCCACCTCGTCCTGATAGGCGCACAGCGCGTCCACCAGGGAGCGCACAGACTCCTTTCCCAACGGGGACAGGCTTCGGTATCGCTCAATCAAACGGCGTTCATGGGTGGTCAGAATGCCGTACCCGGTACGAAAGCTATCTTGAAACAATGTGTTGGGGTCGGTTCCCAGACAATCAAACAAACGGAGCATGACGTCCTCTTTCGGGAAACTGAGTCCGTTTTCATAGTTGCTGATTGCAGATGCGGAAACGCCCAGCAGTTCCGCCAGGGCGGGGCGGGTGTAGCCGCGCTCCTCACGACAGATTTTCAGTTGACTGCCAAAACTCACAGTGAACACCTCCAATGCCGATCCTATCTGCAGAATCGACAAGCTTCGACATTATCATATCCAATAAGTTTGTGTCTGTCAATTCATTTTAACAAGATTCTTGTAAAAACATACTTGACACAACAAGAAACTTGTGTTAATTTATTTGTGTAGACAAGATTCTTGTGAAAAACACAGGGTTCTGCCAGAAGTGCTGCAGAAAAACGCATGATGCGCAGCCGGAACAGCAGCACACCATGCGTTGAACAGGGAACATAGCAGTTATTTGTGGTAACGCAGAGAGCAGACATCATCGCCCTTGGCGATGCACTTGGGAAGATCCAGCACGGCTCCGTAGCACTCGCCGATGCCGTGGTCTCCGCACATGGCAATATCACACAGTTCTGCAATCTCCTCATCCGAGCAGCCGGCCTTTTGCCAGGCTTTCACCAGCGGGCAATAGTGGAAGTCCAGAGAGAGTTTGTCGTCCGTGCTCTCCAGCACATCCATCTCAAATACCAGCTGGGCAGGTTTAGTGAACAGCGTCTTTTTGAGGCCCTTCAAACTATCGGTGCCGCCCTTTTTCACCAGATCGGAACCCTGTGACAATCCGCACCGCTTCACAGCAGCGGAACCGAAGTCCCGGGGGTCCAGACCGCGTTTTCTGGCCTCGTCGCAGAGGAGGTACAGCCAGAAGGCACGGTGCTCCAGCAGCCCGCGAATGGCCTGCAGCAGGCCGGTTTTATACTTGGGTTCATTTTTGACGATGCTCATAGTATATGCTCCCTTCAACAAATGCTCTGATCACAGGATACAGGAAATGACAGAAAAAGTCCACTCTATAAAAATGTCTGAGTTGTTGGCTGGGGGTCTCAAGACAGAAAAGCGGAGATGGCTGCGGCAGTCAGAGCGATCTGCGCTTCGGGAGAAATGGAGGGATCACCATCACCCGCCTGTTGGCCGTATGTACCGAAATAGGCATGGCAGCCGCCGTGAATCACCTGTTCTGTATAATCCGCAGGCAAATTTTTTCGGCTTTCCTCGTATTTTTCGCGATCAAGAACGTTGTCTTCACTGCCGTAAATGGAAAGCACCTCCAGGGAGGTACTGGAAAGGTCAGCGGTAGAATAGGCCCCTAACAGGATCAGCCCGTCAAAGGTACCGGCGTGGTCGGCGAGACAGGCGGCAGCCATGGCACCACCCAGAGAGTGGCCGCCGATGTACCAGCGGTCTGTATCGGGAAACTGGGCGGGAATGGTACTGGCAGCGTCCATATCCAGAACAGCCAACCGAAACGGCATCTCCACCAGTGCACACAAAAGTCCCTCGGCGGCACAGGCCCGCATCAGAGGAAGGTAAGCCGTGTGTTCCACTTTTCCGCCGGGATAAAAGACAAGGCCGGCTTGGGGCTGTTCCGGCGTGCAGATGATCGTTCCGTCCTCCGATGTGTATTCGCGGATTCCGTCTGCAGGGGCAAATGCAGCGATTGCAACCGGATCGGCGGGATAGTAATCATTCAAATATACGACGCAGCCAACTGTAACCGAAGTCAGAACGAGCAGTGCGGCAGCAAGCAGCCGTATGCGCCGCTTGCGCGGTTTCATCAGATGTTTCATGGAAATCCACCTCGTGTTTTGGAACAGCAGGTTAGAAATAAAACAAAACCCGCAAGCAAAAAGCTTGCGGGTTGGTGGAGGAGGGTGGATTCGAACCACCGAAGTCAGTGACAACAGATTTACAGTCTGCCCCATTTGGCCGCTCTGGAACTCCTCCATGTGAAGTTGGAGCTGGTGGACGGATTCGAACCCCCGACCTGCTGATTACAAATCAGCTGCTCTACCGGCTGAGCTACACCAGCAAGTTCGGCCCAACAGCAGAACTTATCCTAACAGATAAAAACTACTTTGTCAACACTTTTTTCGTTTTTTGAGGAGGGAAATTTTTGCAACAACCATCTTGCCGCCGGAGGCGGCAAAGCACCTTATACTGCACGCTATGCGGACAGGAAATTGCCTGCGGTGAGGAGTACTGGGCGTGCAACGGCAGCAGTATCTGCATCGACTGCCTCGGCACTTTTGCCAGACAGGAACTGGCGTGCTGCCGTGAGATCCGCGGGAAGGAGAGAGACCATGACCATGATGGAACTGTCTGTCCAGTATGAGGACAGTGCGACGGCCATTCGCGGCCGCATTGCGCAGCTGCGCATCGCTGAAAAAGAGCAGACGGATGCAGATGCTGCCCGGGTTTTGAGGCGACGCATTGATGAATTGATCCCACTGTTGCGGGAAGCGCGGGAACTGGCGGTGCTGACCGCCCATTACTATGACAGGAGCTATCATAAACATGAACGATACACGTTATAATAACCGCAGCAGCGAGTGGGTCGGTGACATGACGGTCTGGCTGCGGGACAATGCCGACGACAACCGGGAGCAGCTGCTGCAGCTGCGGCGCAAACTGCGGGAGGCGCGGGAAAAGGAATTAACGCCCTGCCAGCGGCGGGTGGTCGAACTCTGCTTTGAACAGGGAATGACCGTGACACAGGCTGCGGAACTGCTGCAGGTGGCGCCGTCCACCGTGTCGCGGACGCTTCGTCGTGCGAAAGATCGGCTGCGGCGGTGTTTACAGTATGCACTGTAAGTGGCACTTGTATTTTCGGAAGAATTCCGTATAATCAAAGCAAAGAGCGGTAGCTGCAAAAAGGAGGCGCTTTATGCTTTACAACACCCTACACCACCGGTGGATGCGGATCGTGGCCGCGATTTTCGGTGAAGTGCTGATTTCTCTTTCGGGAAGACTTCTGATCGTTCCCATGGGACTGTATGCCGGCGGCCTGATGGGTACTTGCCAGCTACTTCGTACGTTTTTGCAAAATGCCATGGGGTTATCTCTGGGCAGCTACGACATTGCCGGTATCCTGTATTTTCTCGTGAACATCCCCATTCTGCTGCTGGCATATCGCGGATTGGGCAAATCATTGGCGGCCAAGACCGTGGTTTGTACGGTGGCATATTCTGTGATCTACAGCCTGATTCCCTCTCCGGCAACGCCCATTATTGACGACTACCTGACCTGCTGCATGCTGGGCGGCATTCTCACCGGCGTGGGCAGCGGCATCATCCTGACCTGCGGCTGTAGTAGCGGCGGACTGGATGTGATTGGCCTGTATCTGAGCAAGAAGGGCAGCGCCTTCACGGTAGGGCGGTTCTCCATTGCCTACAATGCTGTGCTCTATACCGTTTGCCTGTTCCTGTTTACGCCGGAAGTGGCCATCTATTCCGTAATTTACAATATTTTTGCCTCC
This sequence comes from Dysosmobacter sp., assembly GCA_045659825.1. Taxonomy (GTDB): domain Bacteria; phylum Bacillota; class Clostridia; order Oscillospirales; family Oscillospiraceae; genus Oscillibacter. The sequence continues at coordinate 18,817 of JAZRCP010000059.1, forward strand.
ATGGTGCTGGACCGTATGCACAAGCAGAGCATCAATGTGCAGGCGCTGATCTTTACCAAGGAAGATCAGCACAAGCTGGGAAATTATATTATGGAAAAGCTGAACCGCGGCGTGACCTACTGGAGCGGCGTCGGCGCATACAGCAATGAGGGTGTCAACGTACTGTGCGTGTGCCTTTCCAAATATGAGATCGAGGAACTGCTGCATGTGGTGCATACCATCGATCCGCAGGCCTTTTTCTCCGTGCAGGAAGGCACCCGCGTTTACGGAAACTTCCACAAAAAACTGGATTGACAGGAATCAAGAACAAACCCGGGCATCCGAAAGGATGCCCGGGTTTTATTCACATCAATTCTCCGTACGGACGCCGTTTTTGATTTCGCGGATGTCGTAGGGAGAGGTCTGGTAAACACAGTAGTTCAGCCAGTTGCTGTAAAGCAGGTGTGCACAGGAGCGCCAGGTGACGGCAGGCTTCTGAGAGGGGTCGTCGTTGGGAAAATAGTTTTTGGGGATCTGCGGGTTGATGCCGGCAGCCACATCGCGGTGATACTCCTTGGACAGGGTGTCGCGGTCATATTCGGCGTGGCCCATCAAAAAGACCTGACTGCAGCCGTCGTTCTTCACAGCGTAGACGCCGGCTTCGGGAGAGGCGGCCAGAACCTTCAGCCCGGGAATGGCTTCGATATCTTCGCGGTTCACCGTGGTGTTGCGGGAATGGGGAACGAGGAAGGAATCGTCAAAGCCGCGGAAGAGGATAAAGTTGGGATCTTCCACCGTGTGCCGGTAGACGCCGGAGAGCTTTTCCGGCAGCAGGCGCTTCTGGATGCCATAGTGGTAATACAGTCCGGCCTGTGCGCCCCAGCAGATATGCAGGGTGGAGTGAACGTGGGTCTTGCTCCACTCCATGATCTCGCACAGCTCCGGCCAGTAGTCCACTTCCTCGAAGGCCATCAGTTCCACCGGGGCGCCGGTGATGATCAGACCGTCAAAGGTGCGCTCCTTCACGTCGGCAAAGGATTTGTAGAAGGCCAGCATGTGGGCCTGAGAGGTGTTTTTGGAAACGTGGCCGCTGGGAGCGATCAGCTCCAGCCCGATCTGCAGGGGGGTGTCACCCAGCACGCGGGCCAACTGCGTTTCGGTGTCCACCTTGGTGGGCATCAGGTTCAGCAGCAGAATCTGCAGCGGGCGGATGTCCTGCGTCATGGCGCGGGTTTCCGTCATCACGAAGATGTTTTCCCGTGTCAGAATATCGGTGGCGGGGAGTTGGTTGGGAATTTTAATGGGCATCAGTCAACAGCCTCCAGTGCCTGCTTGATATCTTCAATCAGGTCGTATTTGCTCTCCAGACCGCAGCTCATGCGGACCAGACCGGCGGGAATACCGGCAGCAGCCAGCTGCTCGTCGGTCATCTGGCGGTGGGTAGAGGTAGCGGGATTGAGGCAGCAGGTGCGGGCATCGGCCACATGGGTCTCGATGGCGGCCAGCTTCAGCTTGCCCATGAAGGCCTCGGTAGCGGCGCGGCCGCCCTTCAGCTCAAAGGACACCACGCCGCAGGAACCGTTGGGCAGATACTTCTGGGCCAGATCATAGTACTTGTCGCCGGGCAGACCGCAGTAGTTCACCTTCTCCACCTTGGGATGGGTGGCGAGGAACTCGGCCACAGCCTGTCCGTTTTCGCAGTGGCGGGGCATCCGGACGTGCAGGCTTTCCAGACCGAGGTTCAGGTAGAACCCGTGCTGGGGAGACTGGATGGAGCCGAAGTCGCGCATCAGCTGAGCAGAGCACTTGGTGATGAAGGCGCCTTCCTTGCCGAACTTCTCGGCATAGGTGATGCCGTGATAGCTGTCGTCGGGGGTGCAGAGGCCGGGGAACTTGTCGGCGTGAGCCATCCAGTCGAACTTGCCGGAGTCAATGATGGCGCCGCCTACGGCAACGCCGTGACCGTCCATGTACTTGGTGGTGGAGTGGGTGACGATATCGCAGCCCCACTCAATGGGACGGCAGTTCACGGGAGTGGCGAAGGTGTTGTCGATGATCAGGGGAACGCCATGGGCGTGGGCGGCGTTGGCGAACTTCTCGATGTCCAGCACCGTCAGGGCGGGGTTGGCAATGGTCTCTCCAAAGACGGCCTTGGTGTTGGGACGGAAAGCGGCTTCCAGCTCCTCGTCCGTGCAGTCGGGGGAGACGAAGGTGAACTCAATGCCCATCTTCGCCATGGTGACGGAGAAGAGGTTGAAGGTGCCGCCGTAAATAGTGCTGCAGGAGACCACATGGTCGCCGCAGTTGGCGATATTGAAAATGGCATAGAAGTTGGCAGCCTGACCGGAGGAGGTCAGCATGGCTGCCGTGCCGCCTTCCAGCTGGGCCAGCTTGGCCGCCACATAATCGTTGGTGGGGTTCTGCAGGCGGGTGTAGAAATAGCCGGAGGCTTCCAGATCAAAGAGCTTGCCCATGTCCTCGCTGGAGGCGTATTTGAAGGTGGTGGACTGTACGATGGGGATCTGGCGGGGTTCGCCGTTGCCGGGGGTGTAGCCGCCCTGCACGCAGGCGGTCTCAATGCGGTAGTTGCTCATGTTGCTGTTCTCCTTTCGTTTTCAGGGACTTCGCACCCGCGTTCTACGCGGTGTTGGTTGCCGTGCGGCAGACTGTCGATTTGCAGAGAGCGTAGAGCGCGATCAAGTTTTTTGGTTCTTTTTTGCTAAAAAAGAACAGCTTTCGTCCCAAAGATCACTTTGAGACGAAAGCTGTGAAATGCTTCCGCGGTACCACTCAAATTGCGCCGGCCTCACGACCGAACGCCCCTTTCAGGGTCAATCAACCCCTTTGCACTAACGCGGCGTACGCGGGATGCCCTAACGGTTTTTCACCCTCGAACATCCGGCTCGGGAGCCATAGGACCTGAAACCTTTCATCACCGGCTCGCACCAACCGCCGGTTCTCTGAGACTTCCGGTTTCGTCCCTCTCCGTCATCGCTTTGGGAGTATTATAGTGGCAGAACCCTTATTTGTCAACGGTTTCGGTGCGATTTTCGACAATGTGGACGTTCAGGTGGTCATAGGTCATTTCCACGCCGGCTTCCTCACAGGCGGTACGCATATTTTCGGCCAGACCGCAGAACACACCCCAATAGTTGCCGGCTTCACACCAGCAGAATGTGGTGTATTCGATAGCGCTTTCACCATACTTGGAGAGGTATACAGAGGGAGCAGGAGCGGAGATGACGTTGTCGGTCATTTCCACAGCGCGCAGGCAGGCGGCGCGTACGGCCTCTGTGGGGACAGAGTAAGAGACAGCGATGGTCTGCTTCACGCGGCGGGTGCCCAGAACGGTGTAGTTGGTGATCTGGGAGCTGGCCAGTTCCTGATTGGGCAGCATGACCCGCAGACCGTCGGGCGTGGTCAGCTTGGTGTGGTTCAGGCTGATCTCCTCCACAGTACCGGACACGCCGGAAACTTCAATGAAGTCACCAATGGAGAAGGGGTGGGAGCCCATGATGACCAGACCGCCCGCCATGTTGCCGAGAATGTCCTCCGCGGCCAACGTCAGACCCAGAGAAGCCACGGACAGCAGAGCTACCAGAGAGGTCATATCAATGTTCAGACTGGCGGCCACCGTGATAAAGGTGATCACATACAGCACGGCTTTGATGCCGGCCACGGTGTATTTCTGGATGCGGCTGTCCAGCTTGGTTTTGGTCAGCAGCCGGGACACCAGCTTCATCACGACGCGGATGACGATGATGCACAGGATCAGGGTCACAACGGCAGAGCAGACATCGCTGAGGGAGGTCTTGCCCAGAGAGGTACTGAGAATTGCGTTGATATCCATGTAGTTGCTCCTTTTCTTTTGGAATCGAGAGAAATCATACCCAAAAGTACGGCAAAAGTCAATGTGCATCATAAAAACGAGAAAAACGGTTGCCAGAACAAAGAAAACCGGATATAATAACAAAGTTCGATACTCCGAACAAAGAGAGAAAGGGAGGAAACCTTATGAGCAACAATCTGAACCAGAAGAAAAACGGTTGGTCTCTGCTGCCGTTCCTGATCTTCATTGTCATTTATCTGGGCGCCGGCCTGTATCTGCAGGCCCAGGGCACGGAAATGGCCTTCTACCAGTTCCCCTCCGTGACGGCCATGTTCATCGCTGTGATCGTGGCTTTCTGCTTCGGCAAGGAAACGCTGGACCAGAAGTTCACCATCTTCGCCCGCGGCGCTGCCAATGAGAACGTGCTGACCATGCTGATGATTTACATCCTGGCCGGTGCTTTCTCCACCGTGGCCAAGACCATGGGCGGCGTGGACGCTACTGTGAATCTGGGACTGTCCATCATTCCCGTGCAGCTGTTGGTGGGCGGCGTATTCGTGATCTCTGCCTTCCTCGGCACCGCCACCGGTACTTCTGTCGGCACCATTACCGCACTGGTCCCCATTGCTGTGGGTCTGGCTGCTGAAAGCGGCCTGAGCGTTCCTCTGATGCTGGGCGCCTGCGCCGGCGGCGCTATGTTCGGCGACAACCTGTCCATGATCTCCGACACCACTATCGCTGCCACCAAGACCCAGGGCGTTGCCATGCGGGACAAGTTCCGCGTCAACTTCTACATTGCACTGCCTGCTGCTATTCTGACTCTGGTCGTGCTGCTGCTCGTGGGCCGTCCCGATACGGTGGCCGCAATGGGTGAGCGTTCCTTCGAGATCATCAAGGTGCTGCCCTATGTTCTGGTGCTGGCACTGGCCATCATCGGTGTCAATGTGTTCCTGACTCTGACCATCGGTATCGTCTCTGCCGGTGTTATCGGCATGGTCTGCGGCGATCTGACCGTCTTTACTTACGCACAGGCTATCTGGAACGGCTTCACCGGCATGAGCGAAGTGTTCTTCCTGGCTCTGTTCTGCGGCGGCATTTCCGAGATGATCGCCCACAACGGCGGCATTGCATGGCTCATTGAGAAACTGCGTAAGACCATGCGCGGCGGCAAGTCTGCCCAGATTGGTGTTTCTGCACTGGTGTCTCTGGCTGACTGCGCCACCGCAAACAACACGGTCGCCATCATCCTCTGCGGCAATGTGTCCAAGGATATCAGCCGTGAGTACAAGGTGGATCCCCGCCGCACCGCTTCTCTGCTGGACGTGTTCTCCTGCGTGTTCCAGGGCATCATTCCCTACGGCGCCCAGCTGCTGATGGCTGCATCCCTGACCACGACCACCTATAACATTGCCATCAGCCCCGTGGAGATCGTGCCCCACATGTGGTACTGCTGGTTCCTGGCAGCCTTTGGCCTGCTGTCTATCTTCGTCCCCTATGCCGACGGCGTTTGCCGCAAGGACCCCTGGAACTGGGAGTACGATGTGGCCGAGTCCGGTGTTGCCGAAAAGAAGGCACAGCAGGAGCAGGTGTAATCTGTTGTAAAATGTTTCGGACGCGGTAAACTCTGTTTGCCGCGTCCGTGTCTTTTTCAAGTGTGTATGAAAGGGGAAAGCCTATGCCTACCATCGTGGAAATTGCCGATTTTGCCGCGCCGGAGCTGGCGGTATTCACCCGCCTGACGGAAGGCCAGCTGCGCCGCCTGCCGGAGGGGCTGTTCATTGCCGAAAGCCCAAAAGTGATTGAGCGGGCGCTGAACGCGGGCTATGAGCCGGTTTCTCTGCTGACGGAGCGCAAGCATATCGAAGGACAGGCGCGGGAGGTCATTGCCCGCTGTGGGGAGATTCCCGTCTACACGGCGGACAGTGAATTGCTGGAGCGCCTCACCGGCTATAACCTGCACCGGGGCGTGCTGTGTGCCATGCGCCGCCGCCCGCTGCCCACCGTGGAGGAGGTCTGCGCCGATGCGCGGCGGGTTGCCGTGCTGGAGGGCGTGGTGGATACCACCAATATCGGCGCCGTGTTCCGCTCTGCTGCGGCGCTGCATGTGGACGCCGTGCTGGTGACGCCCACCTGCTGCGATCCGCTGAACCGCCGCGCGGTGCGGGTCAGCATGGGCGCGGTGTTTCAGGTGCCGTGGACGCGGATCGGTGACAGTGCCGCAGAGTGGCCCTGCCCGGGCGTGGAGCGGCTGCAAAAGCTGGGATTTAAAACCGCGGCCATGGCGCTGAGTAAAGATGCCGTCAGCATCGATGATGCGCAGCTTTGTGCGGAGGAGAAATTAGCCATCATTCTCGGCACCGAGGGAGACGGCTTGGCGCGGGAGACCATTGCCGCCTGCGACTATACCGTGTGCATCCCCATGGCCCATGACGTGGATTCCCTGAATGTAGCAGCAGCCGGCGCGGTGGCCTTCTGGCAGCTGCGGGCCAGATAACACAAAACAACAAAAGCCGTAGGCATTTGCCGACGGCTTTTCTGGCACCCCAGAGAGGACTCTAACCTCCGACCTGTCGCTTAGGAGGCGACCGCTCTATACAGCTGAGCTACTGGGGCGTATGAAACTGCCTGCGTGGAAGAAGTGTTCCGCGCAGGCAGTTTTTTCATTCCTGAAACATTGTACCCCATTTGTGCGGGGATGTCAATTGAGCGATCAGCCCCAGTCGATCACGCGGACGCGGATTACGTTGGCAAGGCTCCGCACATCCTCGATCACAGATTCTTCCACGCGGGTGCCCAGGTCCACCATGGTGTAGGCGTAGTCACCCTTGGACTTGTTGCTGAGGTTTTCCACGTTGACGCCGTCCGTGCTGAGCAGGGTGGTGATGTTGGCCAGCATGGCGGGCACATTCTTGTGGATGATGCACATGCGCTGCACGCCGCTGCGCTCCATGGACACGGCGGGCAGGTTCACGCTGTTGCGGATGTTGCCGTTTTCCAGATAGTCCTGCAGCTCCTGCACGGCCATGACGGCGCAGTTCTGCTCGCTCTCCGGGGTGGAGGCGCCCAGATGGGGCATGGCGATGACATGGGGGGCCTTGACGAGCGTGTTGGTGGGGAAGTCGGTGATGTAGGCCGCCACCCAGCCGGTATCCAATGCGGCCAGCATGGCTTCATCGTCCACGATCTCGCCGCGGGCCAGATTGATGAAGCGAACGCCCCGCTTCATATGGGAAATGGCCTCCGCGTTGATCATGCCGCGGGTCTGGGCGGTGAAATGAATATGAACGGTGATGTAATCCGCCCGCTTATAGAGGTCGTTGATGTCCTTCACAACATGGACATGGCGGTCCAAACGCAGCGCATTGTCAATGGAGAGGAAGGGATCGTAGCCATAAACGTCCATGCCCAGTGCGACGGCCATGTTGGCCACCAGGGAGCCAATGGCGCCCAGACCGATGATGCCCAGAGACTTCCTGTAAAGTTCGGGACCGATGAAAGCGGATTTGCCCTTTTCCACCACGGTGGAAACATCTACGCCGGCATCTACCTGCTCGCGGACCCAGCGGATGGAGCCATCCACATCACGGGAACCCATCAGCATGGCGCACAGCACCAGTTCCTTGACGGCGTTGGCATTGGCACCGGGGGTGTTGAACACGGCGATGCCTGCCTCGCTGCAGCGGTCGAGGGGGATATTGTTCACGCCTGCGCCGGCACGGGAAATGGCCTGCAGGCTTTCGGGAAAGTCATAGTCCAACAGCTTGGCGGAGCGGACGAGGATGCCGTCCTCATTGGTCTCGCTGTCGCTGACGCTGTAATGCTCCGGATCGAAGCGGTTCAGACCGAGGGGGGAAATTTTGTTGAATGTTTTAATACGGTACATAGCATTTGCCTCCGGGTGATCCCAGCGGATCACGTTACTTGCAACGGAACGTGCGGCGCTGGCGCCGCTTCCGTCACAGCACCTTCATTATAGGACCGCCGCATCGGCGGAATCAATGTGCGGAGGGCTGAAAAGTGGCCTGTTTTTGGCAGATTCTTTGTGGAAAAGTCTACATTTCCGACGAAAAGGGAGTATCAGAGAAAAAACAGGGAAAAATCTGAAAAAAAGAGCGCTTTTTTCTTGAAATACAAAATCAATCGGCATATAATTATAGGCTGTGTTTGAAAAATCAATAGGAATCCTTCCATAAAGAAAGGGATTTTGTTTATGCAGAACGAGAATTTGAGAAACGTAGCTATCATCGCCCACGTTGACCACGGCAAGACCACCCTGGTGGACGAGATGCTCAAGCAGGGCGGTGCCTATCGTGAAAATCAGGAGACGGTGGACCGCGTCATGGACTCCGGCGATCTGGAGCGGG
>JAZRCP010000060.1:0-4869 GCA_045659825.1 Dysosmobacter sp.
GGCTTTGTGGATGACTACCGCAAGGTGCGCCAGCATCAGAACGAGGGCCTGACTGCCAGACAGAAGTTCCTGCTGCAGCTGGCTGCGGCGGTGCTGTTCCTCAGCCTGATGCGCTATGAGGGCATGCTGACCAACACGCTGTATGTGCCCTTCTTCAATGTGTCCTTTACCGTCAACTGGATCTTGTATCTGGTGTTCGCCGCCTTTGTGATTGTGGGCTGTGTCAATGCTGTGAACCTGACGGACGGTGTGGATGGCCTTGCCACCGGCGTCACCATTGTGGTCATGGTGTTCTTCACCGTGACGGCCTCCCTGTGGCGTATGACCACGCTGGGTTTGTTCCCTGCGGCGCTGACCGGCGGCCTGCTGGCCTTCTTTGTGTATAACTGCCACCCCGCCAAGTGCTTCATGGGCGATACCGGCAGCCTCTTTTTAGGCGGCGCTGTAGCGGCGCTGGGCTTCGCCATGGATATGCCCCTGATCCTGATCCCCGTGGGCATCATTTACATTGCGGAAACCGGTTCTGTCATTCTGCAGGTCGCTTATTTCAAGCTGACTCACGGCAAGCGTCTCTTTAAGATGTCTCCGCTGCACCATCATTTTGAGCTGTGCGGCTGGAGCGAAAACAAGCTGGTCACGGTGTTCTCTGCCATCACGCTGGTGTGCTGTGCACTGGCTCTGTGGGGCATCATGGCCCGCTATTAAGCAATCGTCATATTTCAGGAGAGAGGAGGGAAGAGCATGGCAGTCGACCGCCGCAGGCCCTATGACCGGCAGGAGGCGCTGGCCCGTTATCAGGAGCGCCGCCGTCAGGAGATGGAAGCGGAGCAGGCACGGCGCGAACGCATTCGCCGCCGCAAGGAAAAACAGGAGGAGAGCCGTGAACTGGCCAAGGGCCCGATCGATCTTCCCTTCTGCCTGCTGGTGCTGCTGCTGACGGCTATCGGCCTCATCATGCTGCTTTCCGCCAGCTTTCCCTCCGCCTATTACGAGGATGGCACCAATAATAACCCCCTCTACTATTTCATCCGTCAGGGCGTCTTTGCCGTGGCGGGCATTGCGGCTATGTTCATCATCAGCAAGATCAATTACCAGCGCTTCCGCGGCATTGCCCGGCTGCTGCTGTATGTTGCCATCGGTTTGCTGATTCTGGTGCTGGTGCCCGGTGTGGGCATTACCCGTAATAACGCCACCCGCTGGCTGGGCGTGGGCGAGCTGTTTACTTTCCAGCCTTCGGAGATCGCCAAGGTGGCGGTGGTGATTTATTTTTCCTCCACCATTTCCCAGAAAAAGGACCGCATGCGGACGCTGCGCTACGGTATCATCCCCTATGCATTCATCCTGCTGGTAACGGCAGGCCTGGTAGCCCTTGAACCCCACCTTTCCGGCGCCATTCTGATCCTCGGCGTGGGTGCCATTTTGATGCTGGTGGGTGGCATCAACTGGGCGTGGGTCTTTGCGGCCATCGGTGCTGCTGCCGGCGCGCTGTATGTTATTTTGTTCGTCATCGGCTACAATACATCCCGTATCACCTACTGGCTGGACCCGTGGGCAGACGCTCAGGGCTCCGGCTATCAGCTCTCTCAGAGTTTGATTTCTATTGGCTCCGGCGGACTGTTGGGGGTAGGCCTCGGCAAGGGACGGCAGAAATTCCTCTACTTGCCTGAGGAGCATAACGACTTCATTTTCGCCATCGTCTGTGAAGAGCTGGGCCTGATCGGCGCCACCATTATCATGCTGCTGTTCGCAGCGCTGATCCTGCGTGGCTTCTGGATCGCCCTCCATGCCCGCGACCGGTTCGGAAGCCTGCTGGCGGTCGGCGTTACCAGCCTCGTTGCCATGCAGACGTTCCTGAATATCGGTGTGGTGACGGGCCTGCTGCCCACCACTGGCATTTCGCTGCCGTTCTTCAGCTACGGCGGCACGGCTCTGATGTTGCAACTGGCGGAAATGGGCATCGTCTTAAGTGTGTCCCGACAAATGAAACCCACAAAGGCGGGTTAGAGCCTTTGAAGAAGGAGGCAAGTGATATGGCAAAAAAACTTAACCGGGTGATTTTCACCTGCGGCGGCACCGCCGGCCATATCAATCCGGCCATTGCGCTGGCCCAACGAATCGCAGAGGAAAATCCGGCAGCGGAGTTTTTGTTTGTGGGTGCGGAGCGGGGGCTGGAAAAGGATCTGGTGCCTAAGGCGGGCTATGCGTTCAAAACGGTCCATATTTCCAGCTTTCACCGCTCGGTAAAGCCGCAGGAGATCAAGCATAACCTGATCTCCGTGTATAATCTACTGCGTGCCCCCGGCGAGGCAAAAGCCATTCTGCGGGATTTCCACCCTGACGTGGTCATTGGTACCGGGGGTTACGCCAGCTATCCGGTGGTCAAAGCGGCGGCAAAGGCGGGCATTCCCACGGCCGTGCATGAATCCAACATGGTGCCTGGCCTGACCACGCGACTGCTGGAACCTCATGCAGACCGCATTATGGTAGGCTTTGAAGCCTGCCGCCAGCATTATAAGCATCCGGAAAAGGTGATCGTCACCGGTACGCCGGTACGGGGTGATTTCTTTGCCCTGACCCGCGCGGAGGCCAAGGAGAAGTTGGGCGTGGCCGATGGCCGTCCACTGATCGTGTCTTTTTGGGGCTCTTTAGGAGCTTCCGGAATGAACCGCCAGATGGCGGACTTCATGGCGCTGGAGGCGGAAAAGGAACCCTTCCACCATATCCATGCCGCGGGAAAGAGCGGCTATCCTGTTCTGAAACAGCTGCTGCGGGAAAAGGGCGTGGAACCGGAGAAGCACCCCGCGCTGCAGCTGCGGGAGTATATCTATGATATGGCCTGCGTCATGCGGGCGGCAGATCTGGTGATCTGCCGGGCAGGCGCGTCTACCATCAGTGAGCTGACGGCGCTGGGCGTTCCGGCGCTGATCGTACCTTCTCCCTATGTGACGAATAACCATCAGGAGAAAGACGCCCGTGTGCTGGAGTGTGCAGGCGGGGCCGTTGTCCTGCTGGAACAGGACAGTTCCGGGCAGGAACTGTTCCGCGCAGCCTGCGGCATTCTCCATGATGCTGCGCGGCGGGCGGAGATGGAGACAGCCATGGCTTCTCTGGGCATCCGCGATGCCACGGAGCGGATCTATCAGACGATTCAGGAAATTTGCGGGTAACCCCGGTTCCTCCTGTTCCATAGGATGGTTTGTGAACCATCTTACATGGCTGGAGGAAAAGGGGTATGAGCAAGCTATTGATACAGGGCGGCCGCGCCCTTTCCGGGGAAGTGACGGTACAGGGCGCGAAGAACAGTGTGCTGCCCATTTTAGCAGCTACGCTGCTGAGTGGCGAAACCGTGCGGGTAGAAAACTGCCCTCGTCTGCGGGATGTGGGCGCCGCCATCCGGATTTTACAGTCCCTTGGCTGCAGGGCGGTGTGGCAGGGCGATACACTGGAAGTGGACACTGCGGGATTGTGTCAATGCGCTATCCCCGATGAATTGATGCGGGAGATGCGCTCCTCTGCGATTTTCTTTGGCGCGGTGTTGGCTCGCTGCGGAGAAGTGGAGTTCAGTTATCCCGGCGGCTGCGAACTGGGGCCCCGTCCCATTGACCTGCATCTGGCAGGCCTGCGGCAGTTAGGGGCAGAGATCGAGGAGACCGGCGGTACGCTGCGCTGCCGAGCGAAAAGGCTGCGTGGACAGACAATTCCGCTGCGGATCGCGTCTGTGGGCGCCACGGAGAATCTGATGCTTGCAGCCTGCGGCGCAGAGGGTGTTACGACGATCGTCAACGCTGCCCGGGAGCCGGAAATCGTTGATTTGCAGAACTTTTTGAATGCCTGTGGCGGGCAGGTGTCCGGCGCGGGAACGTCCACTGTCACTATCACGGGACAGCGCCTGCTGCACGGCTGTACGTACCGCATTATGCCGGACCGTATTGTGGCGGCAACGTACCTCTGCGCAGCCATGTCTGCGGGAGGAGAGGTCTTTCTGCGCGGTGCGCGGGAAGAAGACCTGACCGCGCTGACCGCCGTGCTGCGGGAGGCAGGCTGCACGGTGCACGGGGATGCGGCGGGTATCGGCTGTGTTTGTACCCAGCGGCCACAGGCGGTTGCGCCGGTGCATACCGCACCCTATCCGGGGTTCCCCACCGATGCGCAGGCCATTTTGATGGCGGCGTTGCTGCGCAGCCGCGGCGCCACAGTATTTGAGGAAAACATTTTCACCAACCGCTACCGCCATGTGGATGAACTGGTTCGCATGGGAGCGGATATCCGCGTGTTCGGCCGCACGGCGGTTGTCACCGGAACGCCTGTGCTGCACGGCACGGCGGTCTGCAGTACCGATCTGCGTGGAGGCGCGGCCCTATGCGTGGCGGGATTGAGCGCGGAAGGGGAGACGGTGGTCTCCGGCATTGAACATATTGAACGGGGGTATGCGGACATCGCGGCGGATCTGCGGTGTCTGGGGGCGCAGATTGTAAAAACAGAAGAAATATAGTAGGAGAAAAGGAATGGCAAAACGCAGAAATCTGAAGCGGCGTATGAGGGGAAGTTTTAACTTCCTCTATAAGCTGCTGTCCATGTTCCTGATCTGCGGCGCCATTATTGCGGCGATTACGCTGTTTTTCCGAGTGAAAACCATTGAGATCTCCGGTCAGGAGCGGTATACCGAGCAGGAGATCCGTGAAGTGTGCGGCATCCAGATCGAAGACAATCTATTCCTGCTGAATAAGTACGAAGTGGCTGGCAGCATGATCGAGGCACTTCCTTATGTGGAGGAGATTCGGATTAACCGCAAACTGCCCTCCACCATCGTGATCGAGGTGCGGGAGTGTGAGGAACCACTCTCTTTGGTGCAGGATGGTTATACCTGGC
>JAZRCP010000061.1:0-5359 GCA_045659825.1 Dysosmobacter sp.
TTTCTCTGCAGGCCTACTGCAGTTCTCCTGCGCCGGTGTCGGTGGATGGCCTGTGCGTGTTTGACAAGCGGGTGATCCTGTTCGGCAGCGAGGGGAATGCCAAGATTTTCTCCTCCAAGGTGCGCAACAGCGAGCCGGATCTGCAGCTGCTGCGCCGCACCAACAGCCCCATCGCTGTGGTGGAGGCTGTGGATCCCATCGTGCTGGATGCCCGCATCCGTGACGTCTGCGGCAAGCGGGACTGCGACTGCGACCTGTGCGAGGTGCCCGGCTTTGTCAGCGAGTGCTTCGGCGGCCAGCTGTGCGGCGGCGACGAAGGACGCCGTGTGTATGTGACCCTCGGCCAGTTCTCCCTTGTCCGTCTGGAGCGGGACACCCAGCTGCTGATCCCCGTCTACGACTACTGTATGCCGGAGAAGGAGTGCTCCTGCGAGAACAGCAGCACGGTGGAGGACCCCTGCTGCATCTTCCGCAACATTTCCTTCCCTGTAGGCGAGTTTTTCCCGCCCAACACGGTACGCGGCGAAAATGACTTTAACACCTGCTGCTGCAAATGACTACAACGACCGGCCTTCGGGCCGGTTGTTTTTGGCATATCAGCGGACGAGCCGTCATAGAGTGGAGCAAAGGAAAGGGGGGAGGCATTCTTGGCAAAGGATGTGCGGGTATTGCGCTATGAGGAAGCAGCGGCTGTGCTGCCGGTGCGTCTGCGGAAGGCGGCGCTGGCTCTTTCGGAGATGGACAAGGCCGCTGTCGAGGAAATTCGCCTGCGGGCGGGACGGAGTATGACGGTGCTGCTGCCAGAAGGGGAGCGGGAACTGGACATAACGGTGGAAGCAGCGGAGCTGGAAACGCTGTGCGACCTTGCCACGGAGTTTTCCCGCTATGCTGCGGCGGAGACCCTGCGGGAGGGCTTCGTGAGTGTGCGGGGCGGCTTTCGCATCGGGCTTTGCGGCACGGCGGTGATGAAGGACGGGATCAATACCAACCTCAAGAATTTGTCCTCCGCGTCCATCCGCGTTGCGCGGGCCTGTACCGGTATTGCGGACGCGCTGCTGCCGCAGCTGGTGCGGGAGGGGCAGTTTCAAAGTACCCTCATTCTCTCGCCGCCTGGCGGTGGAAAGACCACGCTGCTGCGGGACATGGTGCGTGGTCTCTCGGAAAACGGGCAGCGGATCGCCCTCATTGACGAGCGGGGAGAGGTGGCGGTGATGTATCAGGGGGAGCCGCAAATGGATGTGGGGGCCCACACAGATGTGCTGGACGCCTGCCCCAAAGCGGTGGGTATTCCCATGGTGCTGCGGGGTATGAATCCCCAGATCATTGCCGTGGACGAGATCACCCGCTTGCAGGACTTGCAGGCCATGACACTGGCGGCAGGCTGCGGTGTGGCGCTGCTGGCTACCATCCACGCGGCCAACACGGAGGAACTGCTGCAAAAGCCCCTCTACCGCCAGCTATTGGAGGAGCGGGTGTTCCGTTTTGTTGTCCGGATCGAGCGGACGCAGGAAGGACGAACCTACACGGCGGAGGAGCTTCCATGATCAAGTTCATGGGCAGTGTCTGTATTCTCTCCGGGGGACTCATGACCGTCCTCTTGCAGCTGCGGGAACGGCGCAGGACCAGAACGGCCCTGGCGGATCTACTCTCGGCGCTGCGGCGAATGGGGGAGGAGATCCGCCTGTGCCGCACACCGCTACCCCGCCTGATGGAAACGCTTTCTGCATCCTGCAATGAGGATGCGGCTGCCTTTTTTACGGCGGTAGGGGAGGGTTTGTTCCACGGAGAAGATGCGGAAGCGCTCTGGCAGCACCATGCTTTTCGCCTGCCGCTGGCGCTGGCGGCAAAACAGGCGTTGGCGGAAGTGGGAAGTGCCCTGCATGGTGATGAAGAGAGTATGTGTAAGGCACTTTCACTTGTCATCTTGGAGTTTGAAAAATGTGCCGCGGAATGGGACAAACAGCGGCCGGATACGGAAAAACGAACAGCGGCGCTGTGGCTTTCCGGTGCGGCGCTGCTGGTAATTTTACTGATTTGAGGGAAACGCAATGGATGTAGATCTGATTTTTAAAATTGCAGCGATTGGCATTTTAGTGTCGGTGCTGAACCAGCTGCTGATCCGCTCGGGTCGTGAGGAACAGGCCATGATGACCACACTGGCGGGCCTTGTGGTGGTGCTGATGATCTTAGTGCGGGAGATCAGCGCCCTGTTCGACCTCATCAAGACCCTCTTTCGTTTTTAAGGATGGAGACCGTTGCACAGGTGACCGCGCTGTGCGTGGTAGCGGCGCTGCTGGCGCTGATTTTGAAACGGGGCAGTCCAGAGCTGGGGCTGCTGCTGACCCTCGGTACCGCGGCAGCGGTGCTGCTGACGCTGCTGGGGCTGTTTGGGGAGATCGTGGACATGCTGGACGAGCTGGCGGCGCGCAGCGGCGTGGGACAGGCGCTGTTTGAGCCTCTTTACAAAACCGTGGGCATTGCCGTGGTGGTAAAAACAGGCGGCAGCCTCTGCCGGGACGCGGGAGAGACAGCGCTGGCAGGCGTGGTGGAGACCGCGGGGGCACTCTGTGCGCTGCTGGTGACGCTGCCGCTGCTGCGCAAGGTGCTGACGCTGCTGTTGGAGTTGATGGTATGAAACGATGGCTTTGTTGTTTGGTACTGTTGGCTGTCCTGACGGTACCGGCCGGTGCGGTGGAACTACCGGAGGAACTGGCAGACGCATTGCCCCGCGAGGCGGCGGAACTGATGGAGGATGTGGACCCCTCCGGCACGGAAGGCTTTGCAGACGGCGTGGGAAAGCTGCTGCGGGAAGCGGGCGCGCAGGTAGGACGGCTGATTCGAAAGCAGGCCCGCGGCGCCGCATCAGTACTGTTAGTGGTGGTGCTGTGCAGTCTGATCTCCGGCGTTTCGCAGGGAACGGACAGCAAAAACGAACGGTACGTCGCCATGGCGGGTGCGCTGGCGGTGATGCTGCTGACGGCGGGCAGTCTCGATTCCCTCATTGGACTGGGGGAGCAGACCATCAGTGACCTGCATACCTTTTCCAAGGCGCTGCTGCCCACCCTTGCGGCGGCCACGGCAGCAGCCGGAGCGGTGACCAGCGCCACCTTTCAGCAGGTGACCACCGTGTTTCTGGCCGACTTGCTGCTCAGCCTCATCGATGGGCTGCTGATGCCTCTGACCTATTGTTACATCGGCGCGTTGACGGCGGCGGCCTGCCTGCCGGAAAGTCGTCTGGGCGCCATTGCGGAGGGACTGAAAAAAGTGATCACATGGATTCTTACCACCGTATTGATCGCCTTCACGCTGTATCTTTCCATCGCGCGGGTGCTAAGCGGCAGCGTGGATACCACGGCGGTGCGGCTTGCCAAGACTACCATTTCGCAGGTGGTTCCGGTGGTGGGCGGCATCATTGCCGAGGCCTCGGAAACGGTGCTGGCCGGTGCGGGACTGGTGAAAAACACCATCGGTGTGTTCGGCATGCTGGGGATCTTAGCCGCCTGCATCCATCCTTTTTTGCATCTGGGCGTACAGTATCTGCTTTATAAGCTGGCGGGCTTTTTCTCCTCCGTGGTAGGAGCACCCTCTCTCAGCCGCCTCATTAACGGACTGGGCGGCGCCTTTGGTCTGGTACTGGGCATGACCGGCGCCAGCGCACTGCTGCTGCTCATTTCCGTGCTGTCCTGCGTGGCGGCGGTGACGCCATGATCGCGGCGGTACGGGAGTGGCTGGTCTCCCTTGTGGCGGTCTCGCTGTTTCTCTCGTTGGCGCAAAGCCTTGTTCCGGAGGGGACGCTGCGAAAGATATCCTCCTTTACCGGAGGACTTTTGCTGCTGGCAGCCCTGCTGCAGCCGCTGACCGGCACAGATCGGTGGGAAGTGAAACTGGATTTGTCAGCCTACGAAGATGCCATTGCGGTCCAGCGGCTGGAACTGGAGAAAACAGGGACGGCACAGCTAACGCAGGAGGTGGCCCGCGCCGCGGCACAGGCGGTGGAGGCCAAAGCGACTGCGTTAGGGCATTCTGTGGCGGCCGAGGTGAAAACGCGGCTGGATGAAAACGGCACGCCCCTGCCTGACGCCGTATCCATCGGCGGGGCCTATGACGAGCGGCTTTCCGCATGGATTGCCGAAGAACTTGCCATTCCATCCGAACGGCAGACGTGGCTTGCAGATAACAATTGACATTTGCCACCAAGATGCATAAACTAAGCAAAGAATGACCAAAGAAGGGGGGCGTGCCTATGTCTGAAGCACTGCAGGTAACACTGCTTGCCAACGCGGGACTGCTGCTAAAATACGAGGGGACGACCCTTCTGCTGGACGGCATTTTCCACAGCCGCGATGTGCCCTTCAGTTCGCTGCCGCAGGATGTCTGGCAGAAGCTGCTGCGGGGAGACGCGCCCTTTGGAAAAATCGACTACTTACTTTTCACACATCATCATCCCGACCATTTTTCCGCGGCCATGACGGTGGAGTATTTGGAGAGCCATCCCATCCAGGGCGTGTTCCTGCCGGATGCGGAAGAGCTGGAGAACAGTACCCTGATGCGGGGATTGCGGGAACACGGGACGTCCTGCGCAGTTTTGAACGACCAGACCAACCACGCCGTCTATAAGGTTGCGCCCAACATTACCGTGCGGGCCTTCCGCACGCTGCACCTGGACAAGGCTTTTGAGACGGTGCGGCATTACTGCTACCTCATTACCTTCGGGGACAAGCGGGTGCTGTTCACGGCGGATGTGAACTATTTAGGGGAGGATCTCTCCCAGACCAACGGAGTGCCGCTTCACGCGGCTTTCGTCAATCCGCTGTTCTTTTCAGCCTTGAGCCACCACCGCTTTTTCAAAGGGGAACTGAACGCAAAGCACCTTTGCGTGTATCATGTGCCCTTTGCGGAGGACGATCCGCTGGATATGAACCTGATGCTGCGCCGCGATCTGGCCCAGTGGGATGATGTGATCGTGCTGCGGGAGGCGCTGCAGCAGATCGAGCTTTGATGTTACAAAAGAGAGGGAATGACGATGCGCTATTTGGAGACCGGCTCCCAGAATCCGTTTTACAATCTGGCTTTTGAGGAATACGTCCTCGCCAATCGGCGGGACGGCGACTATCTGCTGCTGTGGCAGAATGACAATACCATCGTGGTGGGTCAGAACCAGAACGCCGAGGCAGAGATCAACCGCCCCTTCGTGGATGCCCACAACATCAACGTGGTGCGCCGTTCCACCGGCGGCGGCACCGTGTACCATGACCTCGGCAACCTGAATTATTCCTTCATCACCGACGCGGGCGATACCGCGGAGCTTTCCATGCAGCGCTTCACCGCCCCTGTGGTGGCGGCGCTGCGGCAGCTGGGG
>JAZRCP010000062.1:0-17544 GCA_045659825.1 Dysosmobacter sp.
TCGTCGTCATTAGACAGAGATCTTGGTGATCTCAACCTTGGTGTAAGGCTGACGATGACCCTGACGCTTACGATAACCCTTCTTGGGGTTGTACTTGAAGATGCGGACCTTCTTGCCCTTGCCGTTCTTCACGATGGTAGCTTCCACGGAAGCACCCTCCACGACGGGGGTACCGAAAGTGGCGTTCTCGCCGTCCAGGATGGCCAGGACCTGCTCAAACTTGACGGTTTCGCCGGCCTCGACGGGCAGCTTCTCGATGAAGAGCACGTCGCCCTCTGCGACCTTGTACTGCTTACCGCCGGTCACGATGATTGCGTTCATTTTTCTTTCAACTCCTTCATTTACGGGCTCGCTGTCGGGGGTGGTCCCCTGCGGGACTCTTGCAGACCCATTCAAAGCGGCTTGTCAATTATATCAGTGCAAGTTGGGGTTGTCAACGGTTTTTTGAAGAAAAAACCAGAAAAAACCAGACTTTTTTGCAAATTAATAGCTGAGTTTTTCCACCGTCCAGTCGGCGATCACTTCGGCGTAAAATTTGCAGACGGCTTTACCGGTTTCCACATCCAGATTGATGTAGTTTCCGCACTCCACGGCGCTTTTACCGGGCATTTCGCCCTCAAAAGAGGCAGCTTTATTGAAAATGTCCTTCACCAGTTCGATGGCGCCTTCACAGGAGAGCTGGCGGTTATCGAACAGGAAATAGAAGCCGGTCTGGCAGCCCATGGGGCCAAAGTAGACCACCGCGTCCTTGTCCTCAGAGTTGCGAAGCAGCGTTGCAATCAGGTGCTCGGCGGAATGCATCTCGCTGTTGGTCAGAAGATCGCCGGTGTTGGGGCGCTTGAAGCGCAGGTCGAAGGTGATGACGTCGCCGTCCCGACGGGAATAGTACAGGCCGGGCAGCAGTTTGTTGTGGTCAACATTAAACGAAGCAATTCTCTCCATATCAGGGTTCCTCCTGTAATTTTTGTGCAAGGGGCAGCACTACACGGCCCATGGCCTCCAGTGCCGCGCCGAAGTCGAAGTATTCCTCGGTCTGGTTGTCGTGAAACAGATGGTCGGACACAGACTTGACTGCCACGAATTTCACGCCGTTGCGCAGACAAACCTGTGCGATGGCGCAGCCCTCCATCTCCACCAGCAGCGGGGAGAAGGTGTCGCGAATCCACTGGGCGCGGGACGTTTTGGTGGCAAACCAGTCGCCGGTGGCCACCCGTCCGGTGACGGCGGTGAAGCCCGCCTCTGCCAGCAGCTTCACACAGTGTTCCGGCTCCCATGTGGGGAAGGACACCTGATTGACCGTGGAAACCAGACCGATGGGATCGCCTACGGCGGTGGTGTCCACATCGTGCTGCACGAAGTCCGAGGCCACCACCAGTGAGCCTGTGGCAAGGTCGGTGGCGCAGCCGGCCACGCCGGCGTTCAAAATCAGGTCCACGCCGTATTTCAGACAAAACACCTCGGCGGCCATAGCGGCATTCACCTTACTGACGCCTCCGGCACAGGCGAGAATGTTTGGCGCGATTTCATAAAAAGGAATGCCGGATACGGTTTCAAAAGGCTGTAAGTCTTTGGCACCGGGCAGGGCGTGAAGCTCCACCGGCATGGCAAATTGTAATCCGATTTTCATGGGTGTCTCCTCCAAAGCGTATCATATCGTTCCTCAGTATAGCACGGCCTGCGCCGCGGCGCAATCGGGCCTCAGTCCTCTTTCCAGATAAAAATCGGCATGGGCGGGTCGTTGCGGCGGTTGGACCAGCCGCATTGCAGCACGGAAAATTTCCGGTCATCCAGCGTCGCCAGATGGTGCAGTACGGCGTCTCGTTCTTCATACCCGTTTTCCTTGCCGTAGTAGAGGGCGATGGCCATGACGCCGCCCGCCTTTAAAAGCTGCAGGCCCGCGTCGATGGCCTGCAGGGAGGAATGGGCCTTCGTCACGATGTTCGGGTCGCCGCCGGGGAGGCGGCCGAAGTTGAATACGATGCAGTCTACGCTCTCCGGTGCGGCATACTGTTCCATGTTGGCGTGGCTGTCCAGAAAGACTTCCGCCTGCAGCCCTTCCTGTTTTAGCAGTGCGCGGGTCTGGGCAACGGCGTCAGGCTGGATATCGAAGGCCAGCACCCGCCCCGTGTCTCCTGCCAGACGGCACAGCAGCGCGGTATCCCGCCCCTTGCCAGCGGTGGCATCGATGCAAAAGGCGCCCGGTTTTACGGACTGCTTTAAAAAGGCATGTACCATGCTGAGCGTGTTCAGCTGCATTGTTTTGTCCTCCTGTGTGGGGTTTCGCCTCTATTATAGCAAGTCCCGCGAAAAAGAACACAAAAAAATTCTCCGCACGGTATTCCGTGCGGAGAATGGAGAAAAACGAAAGATCAGCCCTTGACGATGGCAGCGGTGTCCATGGCGATCATGAGTTCCTCGTTGGTGGGGATCAGCAGAACCTTCACCTTGGAGTCCTCGGTGGACAGAACCAGCTCCTTACCGCGCTGCTTGTTGGCCTCGGCGTCCAGCTTGACGCCCATGTATTCCAGACCCTCGCAGACAGCGGCACGGATGCCCTTGTCGTTCTCGCCGACGCCGGCGGTGAAGATGATGGCGTCCACGCCGCCCATGGCAGCTGCGTAACCGCCGACATACTTCTTGACCTCATAGGCGAACTTCTCGCGGGCCAGCAGAGCACGCTCGTTGCCCTCGGCACCGGCGTTTTCCAGATCGCGGAAGTCGGAGGAGACACCGGAGATGCCTTCCATGCCGGACTTCTTGTTCAGGATGGAGACCATTTCCTTGATGTTCATGCCGTACTTGTTCATCAGGAACTCCAGGATACCGGCGTCCAGATCGCCTGCGCGGGTGCCCATGGGCAGACCGGCCAGGGGAGTGAAGCCCATGGTGGTATCGACGGACTTGCCGCCGTCCACTGCAGCGATGGAGGAACCGTTGCCCAGGTGGCAGGAGATCAGCTTGACCTCTTCGGGCTTCTTGCCCAGCATGGCGGCAGCGCGGCCGGCGACATACTTGTGGGAAGTGCCGTGGAAGCCATAGCGGCGGACTCTGTCGTTTTCATAGTACTCGTAGGGCAGAGCATAGATATAGGCCTTTGCGGGCATGGTCTGATGGAAAGCGGTATCAAACACGGCAACCTGAGGCACATCTGCGCCCATGACGGCGGTGCAGGCGTTGATGCCGGTGATGTTGGCGGGGTTGTGCAGAGGAGCCAGAGGGATGCACTCCTCCAGAGCCTTCATGACCTCTTCGGTGATCAGGACGGACTTGTTGAAAGCCTCGCCGCCGTGGACCACGCGGTGGCCGACAGCGTCGATCTCAGTCATGGAAGCGATGACGCCGTTCTCAGCGTCCACCAGAGCGTCCATAACAGCCTGAATGGCCTCGGAGTGGGTGGGCATGGCAACATCGATGGCGTCCAGGGCCTTCTTGCCCTCCAGCTGGGGCTTGTAGGTGAACTTGCCGTCGATGCCGATGCGCTCGCACAGACCCTTGGCCAGCAGAACGCCGGTCTCGGGATTCAGCAGCTGATACTTCAGGGAAGAACTGCCAGCGTTGATAACAAGAATGTTCATTGGAATCGTCTCCTCTTCTTTGTGGGAAGACCTTGCGGTCGACCCGTAATTAATATAAAATAGACAAAAGCCTGTCCGCTCTGCGGACGAAGTACTACAACCTAATTATACCAGAGATTTCTGAGGTTACAACCGCTATTTTTACCGTTCTGTCATTTTTTTGTTACTGCATAAGGGGGAAATCCATGAGCGTGGCCGGTATTATAATAGAATATGATCCTATGCATACGGGCCACCTCCATTTAATGGAGGAAACTCGCCGCCGTTTGGGCGAGGATACGGCCCTTGTGGGCGTGATGAGCGGCAGCTTCGTCCAGCGGGGCGAATTTGCCGTGGTGGGGAAGTATGCCCGCGCCAAGGCTGCTGTGGAAAGCGGCATGGATCTGGTGCTGGAGCTGCCCCTACCATGGGCCGTGGCGACCGCCGAGCGCTTTGCGGACGGCGGCGTGCAGGCCCTCACAGCCACCGGCGTGGTGGACTATCTGGCCTTTGGCAGTGAGTGCGGTGACGCCGCGGCGTTGCAGAAACTGGCTGCCGTGTTGTGCTCCGATGAACTGGAGCAGGCTTTGCAGCAGGAGCTTTCCGCAGGCGACAGCTATGCCGCCGCACGGCAGCGTGCTGTGGAGCGCCTGCTGACGGAAGAGGAGGCCGCCCTGCTGGCAAGCCCCAACAATATTTTAGGTGTGGAATACTGCAAGGCCATCCTGCGTCAGGGCAGCAGCATGCGCCCGGTGACCATTCCCCGCAGCGGCAGCGCCCACAACGGTGCCGTGGAGGAGGGAAAGCACCCCTCCGCGTCCGCCATCCGCGCCCTGCTGCAAGAGGGAGCGCGGGAACAGGCGCTCGGCCTGATGACTCCGCGTATGAAGGCGGCCTACCTTGCCGAGGAGGCTGCCGGCCGCGCGCCGGTGTTTGGCGAGACCTGTGAGCGTGCCGTTCTTGCCCGCCTGCGCAGCATGACAAGAGAGGACTTCGCCGCGCTGGACGAGGGACGGGAAGGCCTTTCCAACCGTTTGTATGATGCCAGCCGCATGGCTGCGTCTGTGACGGAGGTGCTGGAGACAGCCAAGACCAAGCGTTATGCCTATGCCCGCCTGCGCCGCATGGTGCTGTGGGCCTACCTTGGGCTGGATGTGCGTGCGCTGCCTGAGAAGATCCCCTATCTGCGGCTGCTGGCAGCCAACGGGCAGGGCAGAGAATTGCTGGGGCAGATGCGAAAGTGTGCGTCGATCCCTGTTGTGACAAAAACCAACCAAATCCGACGGCTGGGCGGCGAGGCAGAGGCCTTGCTGGAACTGGAGACCCGGGCCGCGGACCTGTATGCATTGGCGTACCCGGACCTTACTGCTGCCCACGGTGGCAGCGTCTGGAGAGAGGGGCCTGTTTTAATTTAGGCGCTTTCGGAAAGGAGACCCTATGAAAATTTTGATTGCACTGCTGCTTTCCCTGCTTCTGACGGCCTGTTCCGCGCCGCCTGCGCAGGAAGAGCCAGCCCTACCCAAGCAGACAACACCACCTGTGGAACAGGAACTTCCGTTGGAACAGCCTCCTGCGCCGCCGCAGGAGCAAATCATCCGCTATGAAGCGGATACCACCCTTTTTGCGGATACCCTGTATGCGGAGGATGGGACGCAGCTGCTGCATTATGCAGTGCATATCCCCTATCTGTCCGCATGGCGGGAAGATGGAAC
The DNA here is from genome assembly GCA_045659825.1 of Dysosmobacter sp. GTDB lineage: Bacteria > Bacillota > Clostridia > Oscillospirales > Oscillospiraceae > Oscillibacter. The sequence continues at coordinate 5,267 of JAZRCP010000062.1, forward strand.
AGAGATCACGGAGGCGCAGAATGAAGCGGAGGAGAAGGCCCTTGCTGCTGTGCAGACCTTCAATGACCGTTTTGCAGTCTGGCATTCGGACGAGGCCATTCAAGAGGCGGCGGATGCCGCGTTGATGGATCTGGCGTGGTATCAGGAAGAACAAATGGACTGGTACGGCGGATATTGGATGGAACTGAACTGTACCGTCTATCAGACGGAGCATCTCATCAGTATCTCCGGTGTGTATGCCGCCCACACCGGCGGGGCCCACCCCAATGCATACCTGCTGGGTTGGAATTTTGATCCGCACAGCGGACAGTTCTTCGGTGCGGAAAGACTGGCAGGCTATGCCGAACTGCAGGAGGCAGTCACTTCTGAGATCATCCGGCAGGCGCAGGAACGGGCAGCGGAATATGAACTGGCACCGGAGGAGTTTTTCTGGCCGGAGTATGAGAGCATCGTTGCCGAGTGGCCCAGTTATGCCATCTCTTTTAATGAAAACGGTATGACGGTGGCCTTCTCGCCCTATGAACTGGCGGCCTATGCCGCCGGTGCGCAGGAGTTTATCTTACCCTATGATTTTTTGGCGGACTATCTGGACGAGCCTGCAAAAATGATTCTGGGTCTGACAAGTGAATAAAAAGACCAACGGCTCCGGAATTGTTTCCGGAGCCGTTTTGTTATCCAAAATGGGAGTAAATGACTTCTTCGATCTCCATGCGCAGGATTTCGCTGCCGCTTTCATCAAAGCCCAGCAGCACGGGGCGGAGGCGGGTATAGCGGTCGGTGTCCCACTCGCCGCCATCCTTTACTAAAAAATAACGGCGGCCGGACTGCTCCATGAGTTCCAGATCTGTAATGCGGCGCACTTCAGCCCCCAACAACGGGTGGCTCATGGCATCTGCCTCCTCACGGCACAGGCTCAGTTCCACCCGCTGAACCGCGGGATCATCCACCCGTCCGAAGAAGTACCATGCCCGCTCATCGTTCCGGTATAGGGTGGAAAAGCCTGCGTAGGCCGGAGCCTCCTCCGTGCAGTCCAGCGCTACGCCAAAACCGACCATCCAGCCGTAAAAGGTCAGATAGGTGCTGGAAAACAACGTGGCGTTTTCATTCTGACTGAGATAGGCAATATGGGTTTTGTGGATTTCCGGCGTCCATTCCCGTGCCACCACCTGTGTCCAACCGGTGGCTTTCCGTTCTTCTATCTGATGCACGGCCTGACGGGGAAGCAGCAACCCGATGTGCATGATGTGATTGATGCAGAAGAGCAGCACCAGCGCGGTGGCTGTGCGCTTCAGTGCCCGCCGCCTGCGGGAGGGAAGAACCGTCTTTTTTGCTTTTTTCACGGCTCCACCTCCTCCGGCAGGGGAATCTGCAGGTCAAACTGCTCCCCGAATGCGTCATAGCGCAGGGTGATGTAGGTGTCGCCGGGGAGAATATCGGCGTAGAGCCGTCCTTCATCCGCGCCGAAGCTGCCGCCAAAACTGCCGCCCCGCTCAAAGGCGTCCCGTGCCTCACCCCGCTGGTTTTCAGGGGTGATATGGTTGATCAGATTCTCCGTGGCAATGCCAAAGGGTATGCGGTCATAATTGCACAGGCGTACTTCGGCCACATGATAGCCGTTTTTCTCTCCGGTGGAGACGCGGGAGATGCGCAGAATATCGTTGCCCACACCGAGTCGCAGGTTGACCTCCTCTGTGGCGTAGGTTTTGTCCAGCGCGGAGTCGTCCGGCGGATTCAAACGGGTCAGGATACTGTCCCGTGCGTGGAACAGGATGCCCACTCCCAACATGGCCTGCAGACAGAGAATGATGGTCAATGTTACCGCGACGCGGCTGAGGATCAGCCAATGGAGAGGGTACTGTTTGTTCAGTTCACGTCCGGCCTCCGCAGGATCGCCCATGCGGGCCATGGTGCGTTCCTCGGCCAACTGCTGGTCATAGCCCAGCTCCAGCAGGGAGCAGATGTGGTCTTCCATGTGACCGTCAATCTCCTGCCGGATGGCCTCCCGTTCCGAAGGAGTGACCCGCCGCAGCTGGGAGAGCAGGATTTCCATGTATTCCGTTCGGTTCACAACGGTCACTCCTTTCATACTTTCATTTCGGCCAGTACAGTGCCGTGTTTGTCCAGAGCGGTCAGCGTGCAGTCCCGGACTACTCCCTGATCGATTTGATGCGGACTCCCTCTGAGGGAGGCATAGGCAGGCATCAACGCATCGCTTCGCAGCAGAAAATACCGCTGCCCGTTGTGTTCGTGCCAGTCCTCTGCGTCTGTGAAGTAAATGTAAGTTTCTGTGGGGGCTGTTTCGTTTGCTGCAAAGCAGAAGGAAAGCTGGATTTTGTCAATGGCTGTATCATCCACCTGTCCGTAGGCATACAAGACATCTTCCATCGTCCCGTCTGAAAGTCGAAGCGTTCCACCGTAAAATGGAGCATCCTCCGTACAATCCACTGCATCACGATCCCGACAACTCCATCCGGACAGGGTGGGATACGTGCCGGTCATCAACAGAGCATTCTCGTTGGAGGAGAGCGTTACATGCTGTCCCACAGCGGCATCCCACACATGGCAGATGCGTTTCGTGGAGCCACAGCCGTAGAATTGCTCTGCCTCCCACCGTGCCTGTGCCGGATGCATCAGACAAATGCCGTAAGTATATTGAAAAAGGAAAAAGAGTACCAATGTGACTGCTGTGAGACAGAGTGATTTCCGCTTTCGTGTCCATATTCTTCTTTTCATGGCGCATCCTCCTTTGGCAGAGGTAACTGAAAGCGAATCTCTTCCCCGAAACGTTTGCAGATCAGGGTCACATGGGTGTCCTCAGGGCCAATGGGCACCTGTACGGAGCCGTCTTTCCACCAGCGGCTTCTAATGAGCAGTTCCGTGCCCTGTTTACCCCGTTCATTTTCCAGAATCAGTTCGATCCTGCCCACGGGACCGCCGGGAAAACGGTCATAAGCATCCGCGTAGACGGATGCCATCCGCTCGCGATAGATGCTGTCATATGAGCCGTCTTCCTGTAATTCTCTGAAATGGCCGGAGCCGATGGAAATAGCCTGCAAGCGGACCGTGTCATCGCCCACCGTAAAAGAGATGTCCAGCGGTTCCCTCGTGAAGACAGGATTTTGATGCAAAAAGATATGCTGTCCTGCCCCCATCCGGTTACCAAGAGCCTCCATCAGGGAGCGGTCTTCATCCGGTGCGCCGAACAGAATAAACAGTGCCATGCAGACCAGTGTTAGAGTGGACAGCCACATCAGAACTCGCCAGACCACGGGATACTGTTTATTCAGCTCCCGTCCCACTTCCTCCGGATCGCCCATGCGGGCCATGGTACGCTCCTCCGCCAGATCCCGGTCATAGCCCAGCTCCAGCAGGGCGCAGATGTGATCCTCCATGTGGCCGTCCAGTTCCTGCCGGATGGCCTCCCGTTCCTTGCGGGAAAGCCCCTGCAGGCAGGCGGTCACACGGTGGGTATACTGGCGCGGGGTCATGTCAGCCACCCACGGGCAGAATGCCGCAGTTCAGCACGGCGTTTACTGCCCCGGCATAGCGCTCCCACGCCTCCTTTTCGTCTTTCAGGACGGAACCGCCCTTGCGGGTCAGGTGGTAGTACTTCCGCATCCGGCCCGTAGGGGCCTCCTGCTGATAGGCCTCCACCAATCCGTCCTTTTCCAGCCCGTGCAGTACGGGGTACAGCGTACCCTCCTTCATTTCAAAGGTGTGGTCGCTGCGGCGTGCCAGCTCCACGATCATCTGGTAGCCGTACATATCCTCGCTTGCCAGCAGGGACAACACCAGCAGATGGGTATGCTCGATGCTCTGTTTCTTTGCCATAAGACACCTCCACAAAAGATACCTCGAATCTCTATGTATCTATCATACATAGAATATCTATGTGTGTCAAGAAAAAAGCCCAGTTCAGTACAAGACCGAACTGGGCTTCTGTTAGTTGCTCTTTTTACTTGACAGATGCACCGGCTTTTGCCGGGCTGCGTTTCCATAAAGAAAACAGGGAAATTAGAAATCCACGTCCAGATCGTAGTAGCAGCACTTGAGCAGCTGCTCCATCTGCTCGGGAGTGATGGGACGGGGATTGGAGCCGGTGCAGGCGTCGCCCACAGCGTTCTTAGCGATTTCGGGCAGTCTCTTTAGGAAGACTTCCTCGGAAACAAAGCCCTGCTCGCAGGGATAGCTGTCAGCGCCGTAGTGCTTGATGCACTGAGGAATGTTCAGATCGTCGTTCATCTTGCGCAGGAAAGCGATCAGGTTCTGAACGCTCTCTTCAACAGTAGTGCCGTTGATATCCATGTGGTCGGCAATCTCGGCGTAACGCTTGGCAGCCTCTTCGTTCTTGGCGTTGTAGGCGATGACCTTGGGCAGGTACATCGCATTTGCGGCGCCGTGGATAATGTGAGCGCCCTGATCCTCAAAAATAGCGCCGGTTTTATGAGCCATGGAGTGGACGATACCCAGCAGAGCGTTGGAGAAGGACATACCGGCCAGGCACTGCGCATCGTGCATGGCGGAACGCTTGCTCATGTCGCCGTTGTAGGAATCGACCAGATCGTTCTGGATCATCTTGATGGAATGCAGAGCCAGAGCATCGGTGTAGTTGCAGTTGCGGGTGGAGACATAAGCCTCGATGGCGTGGGTCATGGCGTCCATACCGGTGTGAGCAACCAGCTTCTTGGGCATGGTCTCAGCCAGATCGGAGTCCACGATGGCGATATCGGGAGTGATCTGGAAGTCAGCCATGGGATACTTGATGCCCTTTTCGTAGTCGGTGATGACCGCGAAAGCGGTGACCTCGGTAGCCGTACCGGAGGTGGAGGGAATGGCCACGAAGTGTGCCTTGGTGCGCAGCTGAGGCAGACCGAAGGGTTTGATCATATCTTCAAATGTGGTCTCGGGATACTCATATTTGACCCACATGGCCTTGGCAGCGTCAATGGGGGAGCCGCCGCCCATGGCGATGATCCAGTCGGGCTGGAACTTCAGCATGGCCTCAGCACCGCGCATGACGGTGTCGACAGAGGGATCGGGTTCGATGCCTTCGAACAGCTCGACTTCCATGCCGGCTTCTTCCAGATAGGAAACAACGCGGTCCAGAAAACCAAACTTCTTCATGGAGCCGCCGCCCACGCAAACCATTGCGCGCTTGCCCTGCAGAGTCTTCAGAATCTTAATGGCCCCCTTGCCATGATACAGGTCTCTGGGGAGAGTAAAACGTGCCATAATATATGTTCTCCTTTTTAATAAACAATAAATATGAACTGGCTATGATCCATAGCAGTGAAAGAACTATGATTATTTTAAACGCAATAACCCGAAACAAAAGTTGCTTTTGCACCACAAAAGTAAATTTGGTGATGTGACAAAATTTTAATGATCATGCTGTATGTTTCACTGACTGAATCCGCCGATTTGCCTATGCTTTTTGCCGGTACCTGCCACGGCTGCCTGACATAGGATGGAACAGTGTACCTGTGCCGCCCGGCAAGGGGTGCACAGCAAGCGAAGGAGGAGTGAAAATGGCTTATTCCGACCGGGAGCTGCTGGCGCGGCTGATCCAGTGTGAGGCGGGCGGAGAGGGAGAAAACGGCATGAAAGCGGTGGCAGGCGTGGTGATGAACCGCGTCCATGCCCGCGGCGGGGAATACGCCCGCGTGGGTCAGGGCAGCATCCGCAATATCATCTTTCAGCCGTATCAGTTCGTCTGCGCAAGCGAAACGGAGGGCGGCGCCTATAACCCGCAGAACATCTATAATATGCGCCCGGAGCAGATCCACTATGATATTGCCGATTGGGCGATTGCGGGCAACCGTCTGCCGGATGTGGCGGAATCGCTGTGGTTCTATAACCCGTTCGGGCCGGAGTGCCGCTCCCGTTTTCCGTCCAATGTGGGATATTGGCAAACCCGCATTGGGGATCACTGTTTTTATAACCCGACCAATGCCTATTACGAAACTTGAGAGGTGTCATCATGCAGCAACAGAGAAATTATATGCCGGCGGGTTCCGCCGGAGAATGGTATGCCGGCGGTGGGGCCATGCAAAGCCATGGCGGCGGGGCCGACTGGTCCGGCGAGATCAGTCCTCCGGCACGGCCCCGTCCGCCCATGGATACCGGGATGGGTGGTATGTCCGGCGGTATGTGGAATTCGCCGCAAAGCGGCATGCAGAGCCAAATGCAGGGAGGAATGTCCAATTCCATGCAAGGAGGCAGACCGCAGTCTATGCAGGAAAGCACCTTGGATATGCAGAACAATCTGCCTGACGAGGTGATCGAATCGCCGGTTTCCAACGCCGAGGTGTATGCAGGGTCCCTGAAGGCCATGCTGCGGCGGAATTTAGGGAACTATGTGGTGGCGACCTTCCTGGTAGGCACCCAGAATACCGTGTCATGGGAAGGTGTTTTGTACGATGTGGGCAACGACTATGTGACCATCTATCAGGAAGGCCGTGACCGGTATATCGTCAATGATATTTACTCCCTGAAATATATGGAGTTCTATGATGTCCAGCGGCGGCGGTTGTGTGACCGGCTGCTGATGGAGCAGGGTTGGGACCGGGGAGAAAACCGGCCTATCAACCGCTGAAAGGATTGCGCGGCGGCGGAGGGTATGGTATGATGATCCCATTACAAATGAGGAGGCATTCCTATGGATTTTGCAACCCTGTCCGCTGCGCGGTATTCTCTCCGCAAGTTCAGCGACCAAAGTGTGGAGGCGGAAAAGCTGGCCCTGATCCTTGAGGCCGGCCGCAATGCTCCGACGGCTCATAATAAGCAGCCCCAGCGTTTTTTTGTCCTGCAGTCGCCTGAAGCACTGGAAAAGGCGGATGCGTGCACATCTATGCATTTCCACGCACCGGTGACGGTGGTGGTGGCCTATGATCCCGCTGCCGCATGGGTGCGGGAGCACGACGGCAAAAACCACGGCGAGATCGACGCAGCCATCGCCACCACCCAGATGATGCTGCAGGCCGCTGATCTGGGCCTCGGCACCACCTATGTAGGCGTATTTGAGCCGGAGAAGCTGCTGGAGCAGTTCCCCGAGATGGAGGGCCTCTGCCCCATCGCCATGCTGCCGCTGGGCTATCCCGCGGAGAATGCCCGTCCTTCCAAGCTCCATGCGCTTCGCCAGCCGCTGGAGGACATGGCCAAGTACCTGTAAGTCCATATAAAAAACACGCTCCCTTGGGAGCGTCTTTTTGATTGCTTATTCCAGGACATCCCGCATGCGCAGCAGCATCTTGATGTCGTTTTCCAGACACACATCCGCAGCCAGATTGGGGTCGTAGTGGAGGGTGTTGCCCTTATCCGGAGAGAGGGGAAGGATCACCGCCTCGCTGAGCCGGGACAGGGTCAGATTTCGGGCATACCGCGCCTTGTAGGAGTTGGCCAGCGCCCGCAGGATGTCGCGGCTGTTCTGCAGACAGGTGAGGGAGAACTGGAAGGCAGCCGCATGGCTGCAGTCCTTGTAAAAGCGGGGGAACGCATAAGGCATGATCAGGTTCACCGCAGGCGTCAGACCGGGCACGGAGCCGGTGGCTTCGGCGACCGCGTCACCGCCGATGAAGGGATACATGGTGGATTCCACGAACCATGCCTGCATGTTGGGGATGAAGTAGACGCAGTCTACATCGCCGTCTGCTGCCGTCATCAGATCCCGTCCGCGGGCGGACAGCAGGCCCACCAGTACCTGATCCACCTTCACGCCCTCTTTCTGCAGCAGCGGCGTCAGTACCTTTAGACGGTTACCGGAGTGAAGCAGGTCGTCCACCAGAATGATGGGACGGCGGAAAGACCGGAGCATGCGGATCTGGCTCTCCAGCGGTGCATAGCCGGGATAGGGCTGAATGGTGAAGGACCGCAGGTCAGAGGCGAACACTTTGTCGGTGTGGATGGTTTTGGTCACGGTGTTTGGCACCGCGTTGCCGCGCAGAATCTTGCCGAAGGGGACGCACATTTTCGGGCCCAGTACACGGGGATTGGTGGGTTCGGCGGGAACGCCGTTGCGGGCGGTGATCTTTTGCACCAGCCGGTGGTAAATCACCTCTGCGTTCAGGGACAGCACCAGCGTACCCGGATACATGTCGCAAATGGCGTGCTGCAGCCGGAAGTGAGCCTTTCGAATGGCCTCCAGTACCACGGGGTCGGAGGAGAACGGCTCCTTCAGCGTGGTAGGGATGTTCTGCAGCAGCACCACGGGAGAGCGCATATCCACCAGCAGCAGCGGCTGAGGGGCGGCGATCTCTGCCTGCACAAAGCCCTGCCGTGTCAGCAGGTCCAATGTTTTTTCGTTGGCATCGGCCCACCAGACCGCATAGCTGCAGTCCTCGCTCAAAGAGCGGAACAGTGCTTCTGTCAGCAGCAGCTGTCCGGCATCGTAAGTGCTGCCCGAAGAGGACTGCAGGTACAATCCCGTCAGCAGGCGGATTCGGCCTGCCGTGTGGGAACGGACATGGTTTGCCAGCTGCTGGTCACCCAGCGTTTCATACAGCTGGCCGGAGGTGATGGTGCGCAGGGTTAGGCAGCCCAGCGTGCGGGGCGTGGCGCCGCTGGTTTCCCGCAGAATACAGACGGAATCTTCGGGCGGCTGCGGCGGAGCTTTGGGCAGCTCGGCACAGTATGTTGCCCAATCCTCTGCGGTAGGGTGGTCCAGCATGATGAATTCCAGATAGCCCGCGCGAATGATCTGCTTGTACTGCGGCTCGCGCAGGTACAGGCTGTTGCGGAAGATGAAATCCTGGACCGTGGGATCGATCAGGTTGGAAATATCGCGGCCCAGATCGATGTTCTCACGGATACGGGTGGAACTGATGTCCTCCAGATGGGTGGGCAGCTGCAACTCCAGCACCTTGCCCGTAATGCAGTTCAGGTCCGCGTCGATCTCGTGTCCCTCCGCATCGCTGGCGCGGCGGAAGACCACATGGTTCAGCGAGTGGACCGAGCCATCCACAGGCGGCACCTTGTAAGACGAGGCGTTTGCCACCACATCGCTGCCCACGGTGAGATACAGTTCCCGTCCCTCGAATACGTCCCGCAGCCGCTTGAGGTCCTGCGGCGTGGCAAGGTTCACGGGAATGTCGTGGGGGAAGAGGTACACGTCAAACATGTCCGCCACGGACATGCTGGCGATCTGCCGGCGGATCAGGGAGGGCTGTGCCTTTTTGGACCAGGAGAACTCGTCAATGGCCAGATGCACCTCGAAGTCCAGATCACGAATGGACTCCACGATGCCCTTGTGGGACAGAGAGAAGGGGTCGAAGGTGCCGGGGAAGAAGGCTACCCGCTTTTGCGCTTCAAAACGGAATTCTCCGCTGACGATGCGGTGATGTACGATGAAGCGGTAGATGTGGGACAGGGCAGACGCCGTGTAGAAGAAGGTCAATTCTTCCACATGCTGCTCGTTGATCAGGAACAGCACCTTTTTTGCCAGCAGCACGAACAGCTCCGCCTTCTCCTCGTGCCGCAGCACCTTGGAGGCGAAGATCCGCTCGCCTAAGATCCGCAGGGTCTCCTGCCGGATGCTTTCATGGCAGGAGGCCAGTCCCTTCAGCAGCAGACTTGCGATTTTGCGTCTGCGGGCGGCAAGTGCTGCCGCATCCTCGCCAGACCGGCCTTCATAGTCGGCGTAGTGCTCCAGCATGGAACCCACGGTTGCCAGCGCGGCGCAGACCACGCCCGTGTTGGAGGAGGACAGCAGCGACAGCATGTGGGCAATGGCCTCGTCCAGCTCCTGCGGCGACAGCCACAGGGCGAACCGGCCCAGATATTCGGGGATGTACTGTGCGATCTCCGCCTGACCGGTCTCCAGTGCTTTGGAGAGTTCCACCACGATCTCATTGCGGTGTTCCGGCGTCAACAGCGGTGCCACGGACAGCAGGGCCGCACCGGCCATGCGGCGCACGACCACATTTTCGCTGACCTTGATCAGGTTGGAGAAGTGGGTTGCAATGTGCAGCGCATTGGTGCGGGGATTGTTGATGGCCTGATGCAGCAGGTATTCCACGCCCACGGCCTTCAAAACCCACGGTGTGGCGGATTTCAGATTGTCTAAGAAGACGCGGCTGACGGCTTCCGCCCTGTCCAGCTGCTTCCAGCCTTCCCTGACATCAAAATCCATGTGGTGGCCCATCCGCGTCCGCAGGAACAGCAGCGGTGTGGCGGTAGAGCAGTCCGCTGCTTCCACGGCGGCGGAAATCTTCTGCCGGATAGGGGCATCCTCCGGCAGTTTGGACAGCAGCTGGTGGAACAGCCGCAGCGCGGCGGTTTTCTGCGTTGCATCGCCATGCTCCAGCCACCATGCAGCAAACTGCACCAGTGCAGTCAATTCGGTGGGTTCCATTCGCTCAGCGGGAATGTTCAGCACGGTGTCCAGCAGGGCGAAGGCAACATCCGGCTCCACGGTCTCCGGCGATTGATAGTGGCAGAACAGCAGCTCTGCAAAGCGGGCGGCATTCTTTGGCGTGGAGTGCTCCAGCAGGGCGTCCGTCACGGTCTTGGCTTGATAGCGGATCATACTGGTCTGGCGGGGCGTCAGACGGTAGTCGGGATAGATCAGCTTCTCCAGATATTCCTGCCACAGCTCAAAGGGGCGGTTTTCCAGAGAACTGGCAGCCACACCAGCAGGCAGTTCCTTTTTGTAGCCGGAGTAGAACTTGGCCAGAATGCGGCCCATCAGGGCAGCGGCCTGACGGCGGATGTCGCCGTCGGGAGAGAGCAGCAGCTCGTAGAGAAATTCCAGCGTCTGTTCCTTCTGACCCACGCTCCAATAGGTGAAGTATTCCTCGAACACAGACACATAGGCGCGAATGCGTGCGGGGGTCTTTTCGCCGCGGGCGGCTTCCAGGGTTCCGGCAAACAGGTCGTCACGGCCGAGACGGTGCATCAGGCGGATGTTGTGGTCCACAGCGATGTGTTGCAGGGCATCCACTACTTCCGTACTGCTCATCAGAGCGGGATCTTTTCTGAGAACGGGTGGTGTACCCGTGGTTTCCAGCGAGGTATCCACCCCGAAGGAAATGAGGTAGGATTCAAAGTCCGCCAGCTTGGCATAGACGTAACGGTAGCGCAGCGTCTTGGCCTCATCCACGTTGTCCAGCTTGTTCAAAATCACATCGAAGGCGTCCTTCAGGGTAAACAGCTCCGCAACTTCTCCCTCCGGTGTGCGGCTCTGCTTCACGCGGAAGTCAGAATATACCAGCACCAGTGACTCTGCGGACAGGTTTTCGATCTCCAGATCCCACACGGAGTGGTTGGCGGCAATGTGGCCGATGCTGGTCAGCGCATTCCCCCTGCACCACTGGTCCGTGTAGAAGTAATGCAGATACGGGACCCGCTCGCCGGGCTTGCAGCCGAATTTGCCGATGTCATGGGCGGCTGCGGCACCGGACATCAGCGCCAGATCCATCAGACCGCCGCCGGCGGTGAACGACCGGCCGGTGGTCATCGCCACATGATGCACACCGGCAATGTGGTCCAGTGTGCGGAAGGGGGTTACTTCCCGCCCGAGGCGCAGCAGTTCGTAGATAAAGTTCTCCCGGAAGAGGCGCATAAAGCGGCGGTATTCTCCGGCGATGCTGCTGCGGGAGAGTTCGTCCTCTGTGCAGAACGCAAAATCCATCCACGGGTCAAAGGGCAGCGTTTCCCGTTCTGCGTCCAGCAGCACCTGCAGCACCTGTAAAAAGCAGAGTGCGGCGTCCCGTTGTGCGGCCGTGTGCGGGTCTTCCTGCGGATACAGCAGGGAGCAGGCCACCTGATAGGCGTAGGCACACCAGCCCTCCTCCGGCTCCGGAGCAAGGATGTCCAGTACGGAGCGCAGGGAAGTTTCCACCTGCGCGCAGGTCAGCCGCTGGGTCATGGGCAGCGGAACAGGCAGCATGGCTGTCCAGTTCTGCGCCTGAGCAAATTGCTTCCATTCTGCCCCGGGCATGGATAATTTTTGATAGAATGCTTTGTTTGTCAGGACTTCCGTAATTCGGCTGCACAGCATCTGTTCCATAGGCCGCCTCCGTTTGTTTTCTTTTTTAATTGTCGCCAGTATAGCGCATTTCCCCCAAATATGGAAGTGTCTGCATAAAAAAACCTGCCGCGAAAGCGCCAGGTTTCAGCGTGTCGAAAAATTATTTTCGCCCCGCTGTGCAAGTTTTCAGAACGTTAAAGAAGTTCTGAAAACTTATGATTTCAATCGCGCAGGACACCCTTCCTGGGTTTCCCGCGCACACCCTTCCTTCCCGCCGCGGTAGTTTTCTCGCTTTATCGGCAGGTTTTCCGGT
>JAZRCP010000063.1:0-3750 GCA_045659825.1 Dysosmobacter sp.
GACATCCGCCTCCGCCTGCTTCAGCTTCCGCTCCAGCAGAATGAGGGTATCGTCCGCCGTCTCGATGGCGTCCAGCTCGGCGCGGCACTTCTCCAGGTACGCCAGCATATCCTCCACGGTGGCGCCGTACTTCTTTTTCAGGCGGTACAGGGTGTCCGCACGGCTCTCCACCGCGTCCAGTTCCGCGGGTGAGAAGTCAAATTCCGCCCGTTTATCCCGAATCGTCTCGGCAAGGTCATACGCTTCACAGCGCAGTTCTTCCAATCGTTTATAGAGTTCTGCAAGGTCGTCACTCAGGGTGCGGATGCCGTAGAGAGCCTCCTCCGCCTCCCGCAGCTGCGTGACCGCGCCGGAGGCACTGTCATCGCCAGAAAGGCACCAATCCGCGCCGGAGAGGGCGGATATGTACTTCTCGCCGTTGCGCAGAAGGTTGCGTCGGGCGGTCAGTTCCTCCTCCTCGCCGGGCACCAGTTCGGCCCGTTCCAGCTCGTCGATCTGGAACCGGAGGCTGTCCACCCGGCGGGCCTTTTCCGCCTCGTCCATCTGCAGGGCGCGAATCTGCGCCCGCAGGTCTGCCATGGTATCATAGGCCGCGCGGTAGGCGGACAACTCCTTGTCGGTGCGGCCGAAACGGTCGAGGTACACGCCGTGCTGCTCTTCGTCCAGCAGCTGCTGGCCGTCGTGCTGGCCATGAATATTTAAGAGGTCTCCGCCGATCCGCCGCAGCTGGCCCACGGTAACAGGGCGGCCGTTCACGCGGCAGACGTTTTTGCCGTCGGCATAAATCTCACGCTGCAGCAGCAGTTCACCGGCTTCAGAATTCACGCCATTCTCCGCAAGGCCCGGCAAATCCTCAGATACACCGGAAAAGGCGGCGCTGACAAAGGCTTTTTCCGCGCCGGTACGAATCAGTTCACGGGAGGTGCGGCCGCCCAAAACAGCGCCCATGGCGTCGATGACGATGGATTTGCCCGCGCCGGTCTCGCCGGTGAGGGCGTTGAAGCCCGGACGGAACAAAATGTCCGCCTCCTCAATGACCGCAATATTCTCAATATGCAGCAGGTCCAACATGGGTCCAGCCTCCCTTTTGCCGCCACGCGGCAAATTTCGTTCCATCATGCTCTAAAGAGGGGGCCTGCCCCCTCTTTATTGTTTTACAGCATGGCTTTCAGTTCCTCGCAGAAGTCCTGCGCAGAATCATTGTCCCGCATCACAAGAAATGCGGTGTCGTCACCGGCCAGAGAACCCACCATATAGGCGATGTCCATGTTGTCCAGCGCGCTGCAGGCGGCGCTGGCAAGGCCAGGCATGGTCTTTAGCACCACGATATTCTGGGCATAGTCGATGCTGGTGATGCTCTCGCGGAAGATGGTGCGCAGCTTCTCCGCCAGATTCAGCTTGGTACGGTTGCCGGAGACGGCGTACTTGTAGACGCCGTGGCCCATGGGCTCCTTAATGAGGTGCATCTGCTTAATGTCGCGGGAAATGGTGGCTTGCGTACTGGTGACGCCACGCTCCTGCAGGCGGGCAAGCAGTTGCTCCTGCGTTTCGATGTTTTCCTGAGAAATGATCTCTAAAATCAAGCTCTGTCGATTATTTTTCACCGTTCAGCCCTCCCGGAAGCATTTTTTGTGCGAAGATTTCGCAGAAACTCTTTTCTGTCAAACGGACCAGCGTGGTGGTATATCGGCTACGGCGGACGGTCACCTTGTCGTCAGACCGAAGCGCAAAGGCACGGCTCTCGTCCACAAACAAATACACCGGCTTGCGGCCGTTTCGCTCCAGTTCCACCGTCAGCACATGCTCCGGCGAGAGCACATAGGAGGAAAAACGCATGTTGTGGATGCAGATGGGACAGACCACCATGGTCTGCGCCACCGGTTCCACCACCGGACCGCCCGCGGAGAGAGAATAAGCCGTGGAGCCGGTGGGGGTGGAAATGATGACGCCATCGCCTGCGATGTCCGCCAGATGGCGGCCGTCAGAGGAAATTTTCAGATGAATGACGTGAGAGATGGGGCCTTCGCGGATAACCGCGTCATTGAGACCCAGATTGGTATAAATTTGCTTGCCGTCGCGGATGACAGACACATCCAGCATCATGCGCTGCTCCAGTTGGAAGTCCCAGTCCTTCAGCTTGCGCAGCAGCTCCAGCTCGCTGACCTCCAGCTCCGCCACGAAGCCAAGGCCGCCCATGTTGATGCCCAGCACGGGGATCTTGTTCAGGGCCACCAGCTTGGCAAGATGTAAAATGGTACCGTCGCCACCGAAGGTGATCAGCAGGTCCGCATCCTTCAGCTCCTGCAGCAGGGGCTTCACTTCATACCCCGGAAAAGCGCCCTCCTTGGGATCGCGGAAGGGCGAGCAAACCACGGTCTCAAAGCCGATCTCGTGGAGGATCTGCTCCGCGGCGCGGGTGGCCTTCATGCCCCGGTCCCGATCAGGATTGGGGCAGAGAATGATCTTCTTGCTCATGTGCCGCTTCCCTCCCCGTGTTCCTTCAGGGTCTGGTGAGACTCCTCCACCAGCGCCTTGAGGTCAAATGTTTTCTCCACCCACTCGCCTTTTTCGAGGAAACCGAGGTACTCGATGTTCCCCTCAGGGCCACGAATGGGAGAGTAAGTCAATCCGAGGACTGTAAAGCCGGATTCCTTTGCATGAATCAGGAAGTTTTCCAGCACTTCCAGATGAACGGAAGGGTCACGGACCACGCCTTTTTTGCCCACCTTTTCCTTGCCGGCCTCAAACTGCGGCTTCACAAGGCAAGCCACATGGCCCTGCTCCTTCAGCAATCCGCACAGAGGAGGCAGGATCAGTTTCAAAGAGATAAAGCTGACGTCCACAGAGGCAAAATCCAGTTCATCAGGCACTTCCTCGTGGGTCAGGTAGCGGGCGTTGGTGCGTTCCATGCACACCACCCGCTCATCGCTTCTCAGCTTCCACGCCAGCTGGCCGTAGCCCACATCCACGGCATAGACCTTGGACGCACCGTTTTGCAGCATGCAGTCGGTGAAACCACCGGTGGAGGCACCGATGTCGCCGCAGATGGCGCCGTTCAAATCAATAGGGAACGTGGCCATGGCCTTTTCCAGCTTCAGTCCGCCGCGGCTGACGTATCGCAGGGCATTGCCCCGCACCTCGATCTCCGCGTCGTTCAAGACAGCGGTACCGGGCTTGTCCACCTTCTGGCCCTTAACGTACACCAGTCCGCTCATAATGGTGGCCTGCGCCTTCTGGCGGGTCTCGATCAGTCCGCGCTCCACCAAAAGCACATCCAGCCGTGTTTTATTTGCCATGGTTGCTCGCCTCCCTCACTGCCGCGGCAATGCTGTCAGCATCCAGACCGAAGCAATGCTCCAGTTCCGACACGCTGCCCGCCGGGGCAAAGGTTTTTCCAAGATTTTTCAGGATCAGCTGCTGCGGCATCTGTCCGCAGCTTGCCAGAATGGCAGCAATCCGCTGGCCCACGCAGCCTGCACCGCAGGAATCCTCCGCGATCAGCAGGATGTTCCGTCCGCCCAAAGCAGCACAAACGCTGTCCGTATCCAGCGGAGAAATCCGGTTCAGTTTCACAACTTCCGCTTCAATGCCCTCTGCCGCAAGGGTTTCCGCCGCTTTCAGCAGATGGTTCACGCCGGTGCCGTAGGCCACCAGCGTGGCGTCAGCGCCCTGCCGCAGCACGGCGATGGGCTCCGCCGAGGTATCGCCCGTAAACGCGCCCTCTCCCCCTCTGGGATACCGGATGGCCAC
>JAZRCP010000064.1:0-6570 GCA_045659825.1 Dysosmobacter sp.
TTGCGTATCAATCTTTAACTGTAGCTTTAGTAAAGCTACGGCTCTATCAGCACCCTCGGAGTCAATGGAGTAATGTACCCACTTACCCTCTTTTCTACCTTGAACAACACCGGCATCACACAGGATCTTCATGTGATGCGAAAGTGTAGACTGTGTAATATGCAAATCCTCCAACAGCACACAAGCACATTTCTCACCGTTACGAAGCAGCTCCAGAATACGCAGACGATTCTCGTCACAAAATGCCTTAAACACTTTTGCCTTTTCGACATATTCAGATGCCATGTGGTTCACCTCACATTCAAGTTTATCGATCTGTTATTATTATATTCATCAAATCGAAGTTTGTCAATATGTCATGCAAAAAAATAACGGCTGCTACCCATCTTAGTAGCAGCCGCATTTTAATCACTTATTCTTCCATGACTTCCACCATCATCCTGGCACCCAGCTTAAAGCTGTTTTGGAATATCAGGCAATCTGTGATGGTTTGATACTCTCGCATACAATCCGTGTATTTCTCAAACAACTCTTTCTGTTCGTCCGTCATGGTAGCTTTGAGCTTTTCTTCATTCCTGCAAATCAGCTCCAGTAGCTTCTTGTACTCCTTACAGGAAGATGTGTCGTACTCTGTCGGCTCAATGTTGCCGTACCAAAATTCTTCAAGGATTCTCATACCGCATCCTCCCCGTAGATCATTTCCCGGAGGATGATTTCCTCGCCTCGGTTGCGGATGCTGTTCATGGCACCAACCCATGCCATTTGGTCGGCTGCTTTCAGTTCCTCTGGCACGCCCTCAGATGCCTTCATCTGCTCGATAATCAGGGACAAACGCTCCTGCACCTGCTCATTCAGATCAGCCAGATATGTCCAGAGTTGACCGCTGAGAACAAGGTCATTGAAGCGGATCGGATTATGCTCTTTCAGATACTCCCGGTGCATCCGTCCCCATTTTCCAATGGGGTGCTGTTCCTCGGAGGACAGGGTAAGAACCGGAATATAATAATCGCCAATGAGTTCATACCAAAGGCCATTGCTCTCATCATAAATGTTTTTCTTCATCTTAGTCATTGTATTGATCTCCTTATTCTGGTGTTAGAATCTGCAAGTCTGACTCTCCAGAAATATTGGTAAATCTTTGGTAAATTTGAGATCGAAACACAAAAAACGCTTAAAAACGGGGCTTATGAGACGATTTGAGACTTTTCATCATGCCCGGTAAATCCTGCCGTGGCATACAAACAGGATCTTCTGCATCTTAAGTTCCTCCATCCTGATGTTTTTTACGATCATACCACAACGAGCTGTTTCACACAACTGCCCGTCAAGGAAACAGCGCCGAAGCATGACTCCGGCGCTGTCTTCGCTCTTGCTGCAAATTACGATGCAACACAGAGTTTATTGTCTTCCACAAAAAGTCTCGCGGTAGCGCCTTTCTGCAGCGTTCCCTCCAGCATCTGCTCTGCCACAGCATCCTCCACGCGGCTCTGGATGGCCCGGCGCAAAGGACGTGCGCCGTACTTGGGGTCAAAGCCCTCCTTGGCCAGCTCGGCAATGGCATCCTCGCCCACGTCCAGATGGATGCCCATGGCCTCCATCCGCTTGGAAACCACCGCCAGCATCCGGCGGGCCACTTCGCGGATATCCTCCTCCGTCAGGGCACGGAAGACGATGATATCATCGATTCGGTTCAGCAGTTCCGGCCGGAAGGTGCGGCGCAGTTCTGCCATCACAGTTTCCTTTGCCTCTGTAAATGTCTTTTCTGCGTCAGTCTCCTGCTTTTCCTCAGCGGAAAAGCCCAGTTTGCTGCCGGCAGCCGTCAGACTTCTGGCACCGATGTTGCTGGTCATCACGACCACCGTGTTCTTAAAGTCCACGGTGCGACCCTGCGAATCGGTAATACGGCCATCATCTAAAATCTGCAGCAGGATGTTCCACACATCCTCGTGTGCCTTTTCGATCTCATCGAACAACACCACAGAATAGGGCTTGCGTCGTACCTTTTCCGTCAGCTGGCCGCCCTCCTCATGGCCCACATAGCCAGGAGGAGAACCAATCAGACGGGAAACGGTGTGGCGCTCCATATACTCGGACATATCAATGCGGATCATTGCGCTTTCCTCGCCAAACATAGCTTCCGCCAGCGACTTGCACAATTCCGTCTTACCCACGCCGGTGGGGCCGAGAAACAGGAAACTTCCGATGGGACGGCCTGGGTCCTTCAATCCCACGCGGCCACGGCGAATGGCACGGGCCACAGAATGGACGGCCTCCTCCTGTCCAACTACTCTTTGATGAAGGATTTCTTCCATGCGCAGCAAGCGATCGCTTTCATCCTCCGTGAGACGGGTGACGGGAATTCCCGTCCAGCCTGCCACCACAGCGGCAATGTCCTCTGAGGTCACAGGCCGGTGCTGAGAGGAATTCTTTCGGCGGGCATCCCGCTCAATCTCCACCTGCTCCCGGTAATCCTTCTCGATATCCCGTAGCTGGGCCGCCTTTTCATAATCCTGCGAGGCAATAGCTGCTTCCTTATCCTTGACCAGTGCCGCAATTTTTTCCTCCAGACTCTTCAGTTCCGGCGTGACGGTCTCCGTCTCCATACGGACACGGGATGCCGCCTCGTCCATCAGGTCGATGGCCTTGTCGGGCAGGAATCGGTCATTGATATAACGGGCAGCGAGACTGACTGCCGCCTCCAGCGCCTCGTCTGTGATCTGCAGCTTATGATGCTTCTCATACTTCTCACGGATCCCCTGCAAAATCTGCAGGGCAGACTCCTGAGAAGGCTCGCCTACCTGCACCGGCTGGAACCGGCGCTCCAGCGCAGCGTCCTTTTCGATATATTTGCGGTACTCATTCAGCGTGGTGGCACCAATCACCCGAATCTCACCCCGCCCCAGCGCAGGCTTGATGATGTTGGCAGCATCCACGGCTCCCTCGGCGCTGCCCGCACCCACAATGGTGTGCAGTTCATCGATGAAGAGAATCACGTCTCCGGACTTCTTGACCTCCTCCATCAGCTTTTTGATGCGCTCCTCAAATTCTCCGCGGTACTTGGTACCGGCCACCATACCGGAGAGGTCCAGCGTCAGAATATGCTTATCCATGAGCTCGTCCGGCACATCGCCCAGCGCAATTTTCTGGGCAAGCCCTTCAGCGATCGCCGTTTTGCCGACACCCGGCTCGCCGATGAGACAGGGGTTGTTCTTGGTACGGCGGGAGAGGATCTGAATCACTCTCTGAATCTCCTCATCCCGTCCGATCACCGGGTCCAGTCGTCCCGCACGTGCGTCCGCCGTCAGGTTGCGGGTAAATTCCCGCAGGGTCTTGCTCCTGCTGATATCCTCCCGGGGTGCGACAGGCTTTCCATCGCCGTTCTTGCCACGGGGCGTATCATTCATCTTCTGCATCAGGGCAGTATAGAGGGGTTTGACCTCCACACCGGCTGTACGGAGGATGCGGACCGCCATGTTGTTTCCTTCCCGCAGAATACCGGCCAGCAGATGCTCCGCACCGATGTTTCCATAGCCGCCGCGGGAAGCATCCTCCACGGCGATCTCCACCACGCGTCTGGCACGGGGGGTCAAACCCTGTGCAGGGTTGCTGCCGGGCAGTCCCACTCCTACACTTTTCTTAATGATCTGCTCTACCATGTCATCGGTCAAACCAACCTCCGCCAGCACCTGGTGGGCGATGCTTTCCCGTTCCCGCAGCAAACCCAACAGCAAATGCTCGGTTCCAACATAGCCGTGGCCCAATTCTCCGGCAACCTCCTGAGAAAGCCGCAGCACCTCCTCCGCAGAGGGCGTAAATTTATGTTCATTCATGGATGTTTCTTCCTTTCCTTCGTGTTATGCGCTCTCCTTGTTTTCTTCCAGCGCACGAATCTCGTCCCGCAACTGTGCGGCACGTTCAAAATCCTCCTGTCTGGCAGCCCGCTTCATCTCCAGCCGCAGCGCATTCAGTTTGCGCATACGGGAGAAGCGGCTCTGCTCCTCCTTGCTGACCAGATCCTCCTGCTTGGCCTCCTGCACACGTTCCTGCCGGACAGGGGTTGCCTGCAGGGCAGGCATTTCCGCAAAGAAATCATCAAAAGGATTCTCCAGCATCCGTCCTAACAGACTGCGGTGCGGTGCAAAGACATCGCCAAACAGCGGTCTTCCGAAAAAGTCATCGCTGAAGAAGTCCTGCATCAGCGAACGGCCGGAAAACTGCATCTGCTTCGCATAGCCTTCTTTTTCTGCGCATTCGCCGCACAGGTGCTTCTCGGTCACATGACCGTTGATATTGCCCCGGTAAACAAAGGTAACTTCATTCTTACCACAATTCTCACATTTCATAATCCATACCTCCTGATATTCCGTAGTTTCTGCCGCAAGTGCTGCACGTGCGGGCAGTATTGCTATTTGACTTTCCCTGACCTTTAGGGTGCAGATACAACGCAGTCACATCATATATGCCGCATTATACCTGCAGGATCAGGACCTGCTTCATAATATCCGCCCGAACATTGTCCCGTATCTCACGCGGCACAGCCATTAGCGCCTTATCGCCTACCGCAGTCAGCAGTGCCTGTCCCAGCGATTCTTCCATAGCGCCGGACTGCACCAGATTGCTGAGGATCGCTCTGGCAGAGGGCAGGTCGACCTGCCTTCCCAGTGAGTTGATGACATGCATCAGCAGCGTCTGGCGGTCTACCCGTACGCGAGTGATACGAATATATCCATTGCCGCCTCTCCGGCTCTCTACAATATAGCCGCGTTCAGGAGAAAAGCGGGTGGACATCACATAGTTGATCTGGCTGGGCACGCAGTTGAACCGCTGCGCCAGATCGTTGCGCTGTACCTCCAGAACGCCGTCCTCTGAGAGGTCCAGACTGTCCTGCAAGAAACTGGCGATCAGATCGGAAATACCCATATCAATCCGCTCCTTTCCGTCTCAGCCCAAATATAGGCTTTGACCTTTCTTGACTTTCTGGTTTCAGTATAGCATGGTCTTTCAAAATGTCAACTACGTTTTTTGACTTTTCCTGACCAATATATAAACTTTTTGTGAATAGTTAGTCACAGCAAACCATTCTTTCTGTCGATTTCTGAAATTTTTTTCAAAATTTTTGTATGATTGGCTTCATCCTCCCCTTGCTTTTTTGGAATTGTGTGCTACAATAAGTGTAATTTCAAACGGAGGTGCTATCATGGCCTATAAGATTACTTCTGCTTGCGTTAGCTGCGGCGCTTGTGCCGACGCTTGCCCCGTGGGCGCTATCAGCGCTGGTGACGATCAGTACGTCATCGATGCCGGTGCATGCCTGGACTGCGGTTCTTGCTGCGACACCTGCCCCAACGGCGCCATCGTCCCCGAGGAATAATTCGAGGATACATAAAACACCGCAAGCAATGCTTGCGGTGTTTTTCTTTTTCTACTATAATATAATTGTTATATTGCGGGAGGTGATGGTTTGGAGCATTGGGAAGCCCTGAAACCGGGCGGCTACCGCTTTGTCTATGACGACACCCTGTTCCGGCCCGGCACGGATTCTTTTCTGCTCTCCTCCCTGCCAAAGTTGAAGGCCGGCCTGAGGGTCTGCGATCTGGGCAGCGGCACAGGACTTCTGGGCCTGCTCCTGCTGCAGCGGAATCCTCAGTTATCCGTTATCGGTGTGGAGATTCAGGAAAAGGCTGTGCAGCTGGCAGAAAAAGCCGCCGTGGAAAACGGTCTTTCCGACCGTCTGACCTTCTGCCGCGACGACCTTCGAAACAACAAAGCGCACTTTGCCACCGGCAGCTTTGATCTGGTGGTATGCAATCCCCCCTATTATCCTCCCGACAGTGGATACCTTTCCGGCTGCGACGCCCTGCGGACAGCCCGCAGCGAGGTCTCCTGCTCACTGGAGGAGCTCTGTCAGGCCGCAGCATTTTTGCTGCGGTGGGGCGGCAATTTCTGTCTGGTTCACAAGCCGGAACGCCTGACCGATCTGTTATGCGCACTGCGAAGTGCCGCACTGGAACCCAAGCGGCTGCGCATGGTCTCCCACACTGCAGCAGCGGCACCGTCACTGGTTCTGGTGGAAGCCAGACGGGGAGGAAAAGCCGGTCTGACCGTAGAACCGCCTCTGATCCTGCAGCAGGCGGATGGAACCCCCACCGCAGAGCTAAATGCCATTTATTTTAGAACATCACAGGAGGATACGCCATGAGCGGTACTCTCTATCTGGTCGCTACCCCCATCGGCAATCTGGGCGACTTTTCCCCCCGCGCGGTGGAAACACTGGAAACTGTTGATTTTATTGCCGCAGAGGACACCCGCGTCTCTGTCAAGCTACTGAACCACTTTGAGATCAAAAAGCCCATGGTCAGCTACCATGAGCACAACCGCGCCGCCGCAGGCGAGGAGATTTTGCAGCGCCTTTTGAATGGCGAGAACTGCGCCCTCGTTACCGATGCCGGCACACCCGCCATCTCCGACCCCGGTGAGGACTTGGTGAAGCTCTGTGCGGCAAACGGCGTGGATGTCTACGCCATCCCCGGCTGCTGTGCCGCCGTCAACGCTCTGGCCGTATCGGGGCTG
>JAZRCP010000065.1:0-11883 GCA_045659825.1 Dysosmobacter sp.
ATCCCGCTGCCCATCGGCATTTCCTTTTTCACGTTCCAGACCATGAGCTATACCATCGACGTCTACCGCAAGGATGCGCCGGTACAGCGGAATATCATTAATTTCGGCGCTTTTGTCACCATGTTCCCGCAGCTGATCGCAGGCCCCATCGTCAAGTACAAGACGGTGGCGGAGGAACTGAACGAGCGGGTACACAGCACGGAGAATTTTGCGCTTGGTGCCCGCCGATTCTGCGTGGGTCTTGCCAAGAAGGTGCTGTTGGCAAACTCCATTGGTGCGCTGTGGGAGACGCAGCTTGCAGCGCAGCAGGCCGGCACCATGAGCGTGGTGGGCGGCTGGCTGGGTTTGTTGGCCTTCGGTTTCCAGATCTACTTCGATTTCTCCGGTTATTCCGACATGGCCATCGGCCTTGGCTGGATCTTTGGTTTCCACTTCAACGAGAACTTTGACTACCCGTATATGGCCCGCAGCGTGTCGGAGTTCTGGCGGCGGTGGCACATGTCCCTGACCAGCTGGTTCCGCGAGTATCTCTATATTCCCCTTGGCGGCAACCGCGGCGGTACCTTCAAGGCACTGCGGAACATTCTGATCGTCTGGTTCTGCACCGGCTTCTGGCACGGCGCCAGCTGGAACTTCATTCTCTGGGGACTGTATTTCGCCCTGTGGCTGATTCTTGAGAAATATGTGCTGCGCGGTGTGCTGGAGAAGTCTCCAGCAGTCGTGAAACACATCTACACCTTGGTGGTCGTATTTGTGGGCTGGGGCCTGTTTGCCATGGAGGACCTTTCCGTCTGCGGCGGATATCTGGCCTCCTGTTTTGGCGGAGCCAGCCTCTGGAGTGCGGCGGATGGCTATCTGCTGCGCAGCTATGCGGTGACGTTTGTTGCACTGATTGCGGCATCTACCACACTGGGCAAGCGCTGCTGGCAGCGGCTGCCGGAGCGGGCAGACAGGGTTCTGTCGCCGATCCTGATGGCGCTGGCCCTTGTGATCTGCACGGCTTATCTGGTGGACGGCAGCTATAATCCGTTCCTGTATTTCCGGTTCTGAGGAGGTGGAAGACATGACAAAAGCATACAGCCGTTTTCTGACTATCTTTTTCTGCCTCTTTCTCGGCGGACTGCTGACGGTACACGTCTTCCTGCCGGACCGGGAGAAATCTGAGACAGAAAATCGGACGCTGGCGCAACTGCCGGAGTTTTCCTGGGAAACACTGAAGGACGGCACCTATACCGAAGCGATTGAAAGCTATTTCGCTGACCAGTTCCCGCTGCGGGACGGCTGGACGGGTCTAAAGGCCCGTGCAGAGCAGCTGTTGGGCAAGCGGGAATTCAATGATATCTATCTGGCAGGAGACACCCTGATCTCCAAGGTGGAGACACCGGATGCCACGCTGCTGGAGAACAATCTCAGCTATATCGACCGACTGAAAGAAAATGCGAATGCCAATGTGACGGTGGGATTCATTCCCTCTGCGGCGGAAGTTTGGAGGGACAAGCTGCCCGCAGGTGCGCAGAGCTGGGATCAGACCGGTTTGCTCGGTATGAGCAACGTGGATTTCCACACCGCACTGAAAGAACACGCTGATGAACAGATCTTCTACCGCACAGACCACCACTGGACCTCTCTGGGCGCGTTTTATGGTGCCAATGCACTCCTGGAACAGCTTGGCAGAGAACCTTTAAAGGAAGAAGACTTTACAATTGAAGTTGCCAGTACAGACTTCAACGGTACTCTGTATTCCCAGTCCGGCATTCACTGGCTGACGCCGGATACCATGGAATACTGGGTCACGGAGGCTGGCATGACCGTCACCTCCTGGAGTACGGGAAAACCGGAAACGGTTCCCATGTATGACCGCAGTTACCTGCAGGCCAAGGACAAATATTCCTCCTTCCTCGGCGGCAACCAGCCGCTGTGCGTCATCAAAAACGAGAATCTGCCTGCGGAGGCAGGGAAGATCCTGCTGATCCGGGATTCCTATTCCGATGCACTGGCACCGTTTTTGGCCCAGCGGTTTGCGGAGGTGCATCTGCTGGACCTGCGCTATTACCGCGCGCCGGCATCCATGTATGCCATGCAGAACGGCATTGAGGAGATCGCTGTTGTTTACAGCGTGCAGAATTTTATTTCCGATCGCAATCTGGTTCTGCTGGGTTGATCAAGAGCAAAGGCTCCGGTCCCGTGACCGGAGCCTTTTTGTGCCGGAATGGGATTTTCCTTGTATTTAGTGGTACAAAGTGTTATAATGCTTCTATATTTTGGGTTCGTATGTTCAGGAGCGAAGTATGTTGCATTATCTGCAAAATTTGTTTCAGGCGTTGGACTTTCAGTCCATGGGAGACGCTGCCCTGCGGGTGGTTGCCGTATTCTTGTGCCTGACAGTCCATGAGACCTGTCACGGGCTGGCGGCCTACGCACTGGGGGATCCCACGGCTAAGCGGATGCATCGCTTGTCTCTTAATCCGCTGAGGCATATTGACTGGTTCGGCCTTGTGATGATGTTTGCCGCGGGCTTTGGTTGGGCCAAGCCAGTGCCGGTGAACCCCCGCTATTTCAGAAAGCCAAAGCAGGGTATGGCCCTGACCGCATTGGCTGGGCCGTTGTCCAATCTGCTGCTGGCGCTGCTGGCCA
This sequence comes from Dysosmobacter sp., assembly GCA_045659825.1. Classification (GTDB taxonomy): domain Bacteria; phylum Bacillota; class Clostridia; order Oscillospirales; family Oscillospiraceae; genus Oscillibacter. The sequence goes on from JAZRCP010000065.1 coordinate 2,635, forward strand.
TGCTGCTGGGGCGGCTGGTTTATGAGTATGCGCCCTACACACCTTTCTGGGACGGAATGCTGGGCTTTTTACTGCTGCAGGTTGCCCCGCTGTCTGTGGGTCTTGGCCTCTTTAATTTGTTGCCCATCCCGCCGCTGGATGGCTCCAAGGTGCTGGCCATGTTTCTGCCGGACCGGGCGTATGTTACCCTGATGCGCTACGAGCGCTACGGCATCATCGTGCTGCTGCTTTTGAGCTGGTTGGGATTGACCGGCAATCTCATCGGCAATGTTATTATGGCAGTCTATAACGGTTTGTTTAACCTTTGTTTTTGAGGTGGAATTTTGGAAAATCCCGTATTTAAACTGGAAAAGGTCGTGCGCTCCAAAGAGGAGGAAATGCAGGACTTTGAGGGCCCGCTGGACTTGATTTTGTTCCTGCTGGGCAAGAATAAGATGGAAATTCAGGACATCTCCATTTCCTTGATTTGCGACCAGTACATCGCATGGCTGGAACAGCGGCAGAAGATGGATCTGGAAGTGGCCAGTGAGTTTGTCACCATGGCATCCCATCTGGTGTATATCAAGACCCGCATGCTGCTTTCCATTGAGGATGAAGAGGCACAAAGCGAGATGGATGCCCTGATCCAGTCTCTGGAGGAACGCCGCAGAAATGAAAACTACGTCCGCGTGAAAGCGCTGGCTGCGCGGCTGGCCCCCATGAGCGAATTCGGACGCAACATCATTACCCGGAATCCCGAACCGGTAAAACGGGGTAAAATCTATGAGTACGATCAGGAAAAGGCTGATCTGCTGTTGGCGATGGCAGAGATCCGCAACCGTGCGGAACGGGCTCTTCCGCCTCCCAAGACGGCTTTTCAGAACATCGTGCAGCATGAGCCCTATCCTGTGGAGAGCAAGGCACGGGAGATTATTCGCCGCCTGAAAGAGCAGGGGATCACTCGCTTCCGTTTGCTGTTCAAAGGGAATAAGAGCCGTAGTGAGATTGTGGCCACGTTTCTTGCGGTGCTGGAGCTGTGCCGTGCACATGTGCTGCATTTGGCAGGCTCTGAGACGGACTGCACCGTTCGTCAGGAAGGCGAACTGCCGGAACACCTGAATCTGTAACATAACAAGGAGATAACTGCCATGGAAACCATGGAGATGAAAGAGATCGAATCTGCAATTGAGGGCATTTTATTTGCCGCTGGGGAACCCATTCATGTGGATCGCATTTGCGTGGCGCTGGAGATGGATCGTCCCACGGTGGAGCAGGTGTTGCAGAAGCTGATGGACTATTACGCCTATGAACGCCGCGGTATTCGCCTGCTGCGGATCGAGGACAGCTGGCAGCTGTGCTCTTCTCCGGACTATGCGGATGTGATTCGCAAGGCCTTTGAGATTCGCAAGCCTGCCAAGCTAAGCCAGCCTGCGCTGGAAGTGCTGACCATCATTGCCTATTACCAGCCCACCACCCGAGCCTATGTGGACCAGATCCGCGGTGTGGACAGTTCTTACACCATGGGACTGCTGCAGGAGCGCAAGCTGATTGAGGAGTGCGGACGGCTGCAGGTGCCGGGCAGACCCCATCTGTACCGCACCACTAAGCAGTTCCTGCGGGCCTTCCACCTGACCAGTCTGGACGACCTGCCCGAAATGCCCGATCTGGGCGGTGACGGCCAGATGCGTCTGGGCGAGGATGGCCAGATCATCGATCCCGATGTGGGGGCGGAGATCCTTGGCGCTGACACGCCGGAAGAGGCGGATTTCCCTCGCGGAGAGGAGTAAGAATAGTTCTGGCAGGGACAGGAGGTGTGAAGCCGTTTGATCTGGCGATGGATACTGGGCGTCATTCTGGCGCTGCTGTTGCTGCTGTTGTGGACCCGCGTGGGGGTGCATGCGGTGATGCACGGCGGGGTGCTGACTGTGGACGCGAAGATCGGATGGTTTCGCATTCGCGTTCTGCCCGGCAAACAAAAAGGTCCTCATAAGGATTCGCAACGTAAAAAAGAAAAAACAGGCAAGAAAGAAAAGAAATCGGCTGCAAAAACTACCGGAGAGCCAAAGAAAAAGATCGCCTTTGCGGACATTAAGGACGCAATCAAGACATTGTGGCCACCGCTGAAGCGGGCGCTGAACCGGACTCGCCGCGGGATTCGCATTCATCCGCTGACGCTGTCGTTGACCGTAGGCGCGGCCAATGACCCCGCGGGCGGTGCGGAACTGTACGGCTGGCTGCACGCGGGCGTCTGGACGGCGATGCCACTGCTGGAGCGGCTGCTGGTGATTCCGGAGCCGTCCATCCACATCGGCATTGATTTTGATGCGCCGAAGACAAGCGTGAAGGGAGAGGTTGGACTGTCTGCCCGCATCGGCACATTGCTGCGGGTGGCGCTGACCATCGGTATTCCGGCGATGCGCTGGTTCCTGTGGTGGAAAAAGAAGACGAAACAAACTCCTGCGCTGCAGACTGCGGAGCAGCAGGCTGCTGGATAAGAAAGGATGAATGAGTATGGAAAAGCTGAATGAGATGATGAGCGCTGCAATGGAAAAGGTGCGTGGTATGGTGGACACCAACACCATCGTCGGCCAGCCCATCACTACCCCTGACGGCGTGACCCTGATCCCTATTTCCAAGGTCAGCTTCGGCTTTGGCAGCGGCGGCGGTGACTACGGCAAGCCTGCCAAGGACGGCTTCGGCGGCGGCGCGGCAGCCGGCGTGAAGATCGAGCCCGTGTCCTTCCTGATCATCAAGGACGGCATTACCCGCGTGGTGCCCGTGGCCGTACCTCCCGCAACCACTGTGGACCGGATCGTGGACATGGCTCCCGATATCATGGATAAAGTGGAAAAATATTTTGACAAAAAGGGCGAAAAAGAAACCGTCTGAGCGGGGTATACTACCATCATTGTGAACGAATGAGGTGATGGTTTTCCCATGGAAAAACGGCTTTTCTGTGTTCTGCTGACGCTGACGGTTTTGAGCGCAATTCCGCTCTGCCGCGCGCAGGCGGTCAGTACGTCCGCCACATCCGCCATCCTGATGGATGCGGACAGCGGGCGGGTGCTGTACGAGCAGAATGCAGACAAACGAATGCTGATCGCCAGCACCACAAAAATTATGACGGCATTGGTGGCTATTCGGGACGGCGATTTGTCTGACACGGTAAAGGTCAGCCGAAATGCGGCCTATACCGAGGGTTCCTCCATGTACCTGAAAGAGGGGGAGAAGCTGACGCTGGAAACGCTGCTTTACGGGCTGATGCTCTGCTCCGGAAATGACGCCGCCGTGGCGGTGGCAGAGCATGTGGGCGGCAGCGTGGAGCGGTTCGTGCAGCGGATGAATGAAACGGCAAAGGAATTGGGCCTGCATGATACTTCCTTTGCCAATCCCAACGGACTGGACGCGGAGACCCACTATTCCACGGCCAGAGATATGGCCCGCCTTGCGTGCGTGGCCATGGAGAATGAAACGCTGCGCCGCATTGTTTCCACAAAAAGCGTTACTATCGGTGGACGCACCATGACGAACCACAATAAGCTCCTTTCTTATCAGAAGGGGTGTATCGGCCTGAAAACCGGCTATACCAAAGCTGCGGGGCGCACACTGGTCAGCTGTGCAGAGCAAAACGGACAGCGGTTGGTGGCTGTGACCTTGCAGGACGGCAACGATTGGGCAGACCATCAGATGCTGTTTGATTATGGATTCTCCACTTATCCTGCTTCCCACGGCGCGGTGCTGGGGCAGGTGGTGACGCGGACCGGTGTGGAGAAGGGATTGGAACGGGAAGTGCCGCTGGTGGCGGCGGATAACTTTTCATGGCCGTTGGCGGCAGGGGAGAAGCTGGAAATGCGCGTGGAACTGACGGAAGCGCTGCGTGCGCCGGTCCTGGCGGGACGACGTGCAGGCGAGGCTGTTTTTTTCCTGCATGGCGAGGAGGTTGGCCGTGTCGGTTTGCTTTGCGGGGTAGACGTGCTGCCCACAGTAACAATGGCCATGTGTACCCTGAAACTTTATTTGCCTCAATGAGGAACACATATGGAAGAACGACTGCAAAAACTGCTTTCCGCTGCCGGGGTCTGTTCCCGTCGTGCGGCGGAAGCCTACATTACAGCCGGACGGATCACCGTCAACGGCGTACCTGCGGAGCTGGGTTGCCGCGCGGATCCGGAAAAAGACGAGATCCTTGTGGATGGCAAGCCGTTGCAGCCCAAGGCGGAGCTTGTCTATCTGCTGCTGCATAAGCCCCGTGGCTATGTGACCACCCTTTCCGATGAAAAGGGACGGAAAAACGTGGCCGATCTGGTGTCGGACTGTGGCACGCGGGTCTATCCTGTGGGCCGGCTGGATCTGGATTCGGAGGGACTGCTGCTGATGACCAATGACGGTGACCTGATGCAGCATCTGCTCCATCCCAGCGGAGAAATTAATAAGACGTATCATGTTTCCGTTTATGGTCCTGTGGACGGTGCGGCGGCACGACTTTCTGCTGTTACCGATTTGGAAGGAGAGAAGATTTGTCCCGCACAGGTGAAGGTGCTGCGCAGAACGGCGGAGACCGCAGAACTTGCCATCATCATTCACGAAGGGAAAAACCGCCAGATTCGCAGAATGTGCGCTGCCTGCGGCCTGACGGTGAAGCGGCTGCGGCGGGTGCAGGAACATTCCCTGACATTGGGCGATCTGCCGGCAGGGAAGTGGCGGTATCTGACCGCTGCGGAAGTGGCTGCGCTGAAAAAAGCCTGACAGAAAGACACGGGATGAACCGTGTCTTTCATTTTTTGTAAAAATGCAAATAATCCTGCAAAAAAGCGTTTCAATCTGCAAGGGGATGTGGTACAATACACAAGATATTGCAAGACGGAATTCCGTCGGATATACGGAGGGGAATGGCGTGGCCAAGAGTATTTTGCATACAATTGAAAGCAATATGTCCGGATTTTCCAAGGGACAGAAGCGGATTGCCGCCTACATTCTGGAAAATTACGACAAGGCAGCCTTTATGACAGCCAGTAAGCTGGGCAAGCTGGTGGATGTCAGTGAGTCCACGGTAGTACGTTTTGCCTCCGAATTGGGATATGACGGATATCCCGGTATGCAGCGTGCCCTGCAGGATATGATCCGCAGCCGCCTGACCTCCACCCAGCGGATTCGGGTGGCCGACGACCGCTTTTCCGGACAGGATGTTCTGAGCACCGTGCTGCACTCTGATATTGAAAATCTGCGCGAGATGGCAAGCCATGCCGACGGTGACCAGTTTGAAAGCGTTGTAGGAGAGATCCTGAAAGCCAAACGGATTTATATCGTTGGTGCGCGGTCTTCTTCTTTTGTGGCGGGCTATCTGAATTTCTACATGCACCTTCTGTTTGAGAACGTGACGCTGGTGCAGTCTGTTGCTCCGGGTGAGGTCTTTGAGCAGATGTTCCGTATCGGCCCCGGCGATGTCATGATCGCCATCAGCTTCCCGCGATATTCCAAAACCACACTCAGCACTGTCAAGTTTGCCAAGGACCGGGGGGCTACCATCATCGCGGTGACAGACAGCGAGACCTCTCCGATTTATCAGATGTCAAAGGGGGCACTGCTGGCACCCTGTGAAATGATCTCCTTCGTGGACTCCATGGTGGCGCCGCTGTCGCTGCTCAATGCCCTTTTGGTGGCATTGGCCAAGGGCATCGGCATGGACGTTTCCCTGACCTTTGCGGAATTGGAAGATATTTGGAACGAGTACGGTGTGTTTGGTAGAATGGACGATGAATAAACAGATCATAGTGATCGGCGGCGGCGCCGCCGGAATGATGGCCGCCATCTGCGCGGCAGAGCAAGGAGACAGCGTCACCCTGCTGGAGCCCAACGAACGGTTGGGGAAAAAACTGAATATCACGGGTAAAGGCCGCTGCAATGTGACCAATAATGCAGATTTGGAGACCCTGCTGGCCAATACGCCAAAGAACGGAAAGTTCCTATACAGTGCTTTTTCCCGCTTTGATGGCCGTGACGCCATGGCGTTTTTTGAAAAATTAGGGGTTCCCCTAAAAACGGAGCGGGGAAACCGCGTTTTTCCTGTTTCCGACCGAGCCTTTGATATCAGCGGCGCATTGGAGCGGCGGCTGAAGCAGCTGAAAGTGGTTCTGGTGCGGGATCGTGCCACGCAGATAGATCTTGCGGATGGTGTGGTCTGCGGCGTACAGGGGGAAAAGAAGTACTATTCCGCGGATAGCGTGATCCTCGCCACCGGCGGTGTATCCTATCCTGCCACCGGCTCCACTGGCGAAGGACACCGGATGGCACAGACTGTGGGCCACACCGTGACAGCGCTGCAGGGATCTCTGGTGCCGCTGCGGGAGAAGGGAAACCGCTGCGCCCGCATGCAGGGCTTGAGCCTGCGGAATGTGGGGCTGACGGTGTTTGAAAACAATAAAAAGATCCACACGGATTTTGGCGAGATGCTCTTTACCCACTTTGGTGTCAGCGGCCCGCTGGTGCTTTCCGCATCCGCCCATATGCGGCATTTCGAGAAAAAGACCTACCGATTGGAGATCGACCTGAAGCCTGCACTGGACGAACAAACGCTGGACAAGCGGCTGCTGAGCGACTTTGAAAAGCACGCCAACAGCGATTTCTGCAATGCGCTGGGAGACTTGCTGCCCCAGAAGCTGATCCCGGTGCTGGTGGAGGACTCCGGGATTCCGGCACATCAGAAAGTCCATGACATCACAAGGGAACAGCGCAAAACCCTCTTGACGCTGTTGAAGCATTTCCCCGTGGAGATTGCGGGACTGCGCCCGGTGACGGATGCCATCATTACGTCCGGCGGCGTCAAAATCAGTGAGATCAACCCCGCAACCATGGAATCAAAACTTGTAAAGGGATTATACTTTGCAGGAGAATTGATTGATGTAGACGCCTATACTGGCGGGTTCAACCTGCAGATTGCCTGGGCAACAGGACGCGCGGCCGGAATCGCAGCCGCACAAAACGAAGAATAACAAGGAGAAGAAGATATGAAGACAATCAGCATTGCCATTGACGGCCCCTCCGGTGCCGGTAAGAGTACGCTGGCACGCAGCCTTTCCGCCAAGCTGGGATATCTGTATGTGGATACCGGCGCACTGTACCGCACCATTGGGTACTATGTGTTCACCAAGGGTATTGATCCGAAGAACGAGGCCGCCGTACAGGCTGTCCTGCCTGATATTCAGGTGGAGATGACCTATGGTGAGGACGGACTGCAGCACATGCTGCTGAACGGACAGGACGTGACCCGCGAGATCCGCCTGCCGGAGATCTCCATGTATGCATCCGCGGTGTCCGCCCATCCGCCTGTGCGGGCATTCCTGCTGGAAATGCAGCGTGAACTGGCCCGGAAGAACAGCGTGATTATGGATGGCCGTGACATCGGCACCGTGGTGCTGCCGGATGCGCAGGTGAAGGTCTTTCTGACGGCCACACCGGAGGCCCGTGCCCAGCGCCGCATGCTGGAACTGGAGCAGCGGGAGACGCCGGAGCCTTTTGACAAGGTGCTGGCAGATATTCAGAAGCGGGACTGGGATGACTCCCACCGTCCCACCGCGCCGTTGAAGCAGGCTGAGGACGCCACGCTGCTGGACACCACCGAGTTGACGTTTGCGGAGAGCGAAGCGGCACTTTTAAAGATCATTGAGGAGAAGGTCGGTCAATGAAGCCTATCAACAAATTTTTTGCAGTCCTTTATCGTGTGTTGGGGCCGGTGGTGCGGCTGCTGTTCCCTGCCAAGGTGGAGGGGCTGGAAAACGTGCCCCCCAGCGGTGTGCTGTTTTGTCCCAACCACACCAGTGATGTGGATCCGCTGGTGATCGCTTCGGTGCTGCCGGTCAATTCCTGCCTGCACTTCATGGGTAAGGCTGAACTGTTTCAGAATAAGGTCCTCAACTGGTTTTTCCGGAAACTGGGCGGATTTCCCGTCAACCGCGGCGGCAGCGACATTCAGGCAGTCAAGACCGCTATGCAGATCATCAAGGATGGCCATAATCTGATGATCTTTCCCGAAGGAACGGTCATCAACGACGAGGGTATCGGTCATGTAGATGGCCTGCCTGCCCATGCCAAGGCCGGTGTGGCCATGATCGGTGTGCGTACCGGGGCCATTTTTGTTCCCGTGTTCGTCAGCCGGGGAAAGAAGCTGTTCCATAGGACCCGTGTAGTATTCGGCGAGCCCTACATGCCTACTTATAGCGGCCGCAGAGGTACCTCCGAGGAGATGCAGCAGATCGCCGATGAGGTGCTGCGGCAGGCCTATGCATTGGGCGGACAGGCCGTAGGAGGGAAGCCCCTGTGAAAAAGGTGATCCTTGCGGAAAGCGCCGGCTTTTGCTACGGCGTGAAGCGGGCGGTGGAGCTGGCGCAGAAGACCGCCGGAGAAGTCGGTGCGTGCTGGATGTTGGGCGATCTGATCCACAATACCCATGTGGTGGAGGATCTGGCGTCCAGGGGTGTCCGGAAAACGACGGACAGTGCGCAGCTGAAAGAAGGCGACACTGTCATCATCCGCTCCCACGGAGAGGTAAAGACGGTGCTGGACGATTTGGAGGCGCGCGGCGTGCAATGTGTGAACGCTACCTGTCCCAACGTGGTGCGGATTCAGAAGCTGGTAGCGCAGGCAGAGGCGGAGGGACGGCAGAGCGTCATCATCGGCGAGCCCCATCACCCCGAGGTGATCGGTGTGGCCAGCTGGTGTGCCCATCCGTTGGTCTTTGATGGGCCGGAAGCACTGCAGAGTTGGTTGGACAGCGCACCGGAAAACCGCGAAAAGCCTCTGACCGTGGTGGCGCAAACCACTTGTATCAGGGAACTTTTCGAAAGTTCGCAGAAAATCGTAAAAAAAGAGTGTACAAACGTAAAAATTTTTGATACAATATGCAATGCTACGCATAAGCGCCAGTCGGAAGCGGCCGAAATTGCCGCCATGGCGGACGTGATGGTTGTGGTGGGAGACCGTAAAAGCGCCAACACCAAACATTTGACAGAAATTTGCAAGAAGAGATGCCCGCGCGTGGTTCAGATTGAAACCGCGGACGAGCTCTCGCCGGATTTTTTCGATGGTTGTTCTGTTGCGGGCCTAACGGCCGGCGCCTCCACACCTGCGGGCATCATTAAGGAGGTATATGCAACGATGAGCGAAGAAATCAAAGTGGCCGAGGGTATGGAGTCCTTCGAGGAATTACTGAATCAGTCTTTTAAAACTTTAAATACAGGAGAGAAGGTTACCGGTACCGTTCTGGCCATCAACCCC
>JAZRCP010000066.1:0-3021 GCA_045659825.1 Dysosmobacter sp.
CGTTTCCAGCGTGGCGTGGAGGGCCAGCGGATCGATGCAGTCATATTCAATGGCGTAGGCGGGGCGGGTCATGACGGCGCGGCGCAGACCCGGCACGCTGTGGAGCATCTTCACCTGCACGGCTTCCGGCAGAGAGGAGGAGAAGCCCTGAATGTACAGCTCGTCCGTGTTCAATCCCATGGGCTCCACAAACAGCTGGTGACGCTGCTTGTCGGGAAAACGGACGATTTTCGTTTCAAAGGAGGGGCAGTAGCGGGGGCCGATGCCTTCGATCAGACCGGAATACATGGGGGCGAGATGCAGGTTGTCCTGCACGATCTGCTTGGTTGCCTCTGTGGTCCATGTGAGGTAGCAGACCGCCTGATTTTCCGGCGGGTGCTTCGTGGAATAAGAGAAGGGGATGGGCAGGTCGTCGCCGGGCTGGACTTCCATTTCGTCAAAGTTTACGGTGCGCGCAAGCACTCTCGGCGGCGTGCCGGTCTTGAAGCGGCGCAGAGGCAGCCCTAACTTTTGCAGAGACTCCGTCAGCCGCAGAGCGGCATGCATGCCGTCAGGGCCGGAATCCTCAATGCACTCACCGATGATGGTGCGACCGGTGAGGTAGGTGCCGGTGGCGAGGATGGCGGCTTTCACAGAAAAGACTGCGCCGGTGGAAAGGACTACTTCAGAGACAGCACCGTGCTCCGCGCGCACCTCCACCACTTCTCCCTGCCGGACGATCAGATGGGGCTGACGCTCCAGTGTGTGCTTCATCACTTCCTGATATTTGCGGCGGTCGGCCTGTGCGCGGAGGGACCAGACCGCGGGGCCTTTTCCCTTGTTTAACAAGCGGTACTGGATACAGCACTGGTCTGCGGCCTTTGCCATTTCGCCGCCCAGCGCGTCCAGCTCCCGCACAAGATGGCCTTTTCCGGTGCCGCCGATGGCAGGATTGCAGGGCATGTTGCCCACGGCATCCATGTTGATGGTGAAGAGAATGGTCTCCATTCCCAACCGTGCGGCCGCAAGGGCGGCTTCAATGCCAGCGTGGCCGGCGCCGATCACGGCGATATCGAATTGTCCTGCATGGAATTCAGTCATAGTCATTTATCCTTTGTGTAGGGTAAGTACCGCCACTTCGGGACGGTTAAAGAGTCGGAATGTAATGCCAACATTGCCAAGGCCTCGTGAGACAAACAGGGCAGAGCCGTTTTCCTCATAAAGACCGGCTGTATAGGAGGGGAACATGTTGTGTTGCGTACCCAGCAGGCCGTCGGTGAAGGGAAGGCGAATGATGCCGCCGTGGCCGTGGCCGGAGAGGACGAGGTCTGCTCCCAATAGACTGTACTGACTTTCAAACCGGTCGTTCCGGTGTGCCAGCAGAAGCCAGAAGGCATCGCCGTGAGAGGCATATAGTTCCGCTGCCAGCGTTTCGGGGGATTTCTGATCGGCGTATCCGTTGGGATCATCAATGCCTGCCAGAACGATGGATTCCCCGTTTCGTTCCAGAGTCACAAACCGGTTGGAGAGAACCGTCCAGCCGGCGGCAGAGAGGGTTTCCTTTAGCTGGGGAACACCGCCTGTGGCCCATTCATGGTTTCCGGTAACATAGTAAACAGGGGCAATGTCTTGCAGGAGGGAGGCCAGTTGGGCGGCGTATTCCTGTGGGTTTTGGGTGTCTTCATCAATGAAATCGCCGGTAACAAAGATGAACTCGGGTTGCTGCTTAGAGACTGCCTGAAGCAGGTCCTGATTATTTTCGCCGAATTCCCTCCCGTGCAGGTCGCTGAGTACAACAATTCGGCATCCGTCAAATCCGGCGGGCAGATCGGTAAAAATGGGATCAAACCGCGTGGTCTGCAGTGCGGTGTTGCTCCAGACAAGAAACAAAAAGCAGGCGGCGGCCAGAAGTAACAGGCGGAGGAGGATGAGGTGAGGACGGCGTTTTTTGCGGTGCGTTGCCATGAAGGCCTCCTTTGAGACGCTGTTCCTTTGCAGGAACAGAAAAGATTTCAATTCATTATTATACCACAGGCACAGCGTTGTGACGAGAGAAAAATGTACAAAGCGTGCTGGGATTTTGAAGAAAAACAGAGCTTCTTGGCGTTGCATACAAAGATTTTTTTGTTTTTGTTGGGAAATTATTCAAAATGTAAAAGATTGATTTGTTACGCAAAGAAAGTAAATGTGTTGCTTGAAAATTAGGCAATTCAATATTAAAATAGAAACCTGAGAGAAATACCCCCAATCAAACGAAGGAGAAGAAAAGATGGATAACCTGTTTTGGATTGGTTTTGTCGGCGCTTTGATTGCCGGCCTTTTTGCTGTTATGCAGGCAAAAAAGGTTATGGCATATTCTGAAGGTACCGATCAGATGCGGAAGATCGCATCCTCCATTCGCGAGGGTGCCAACGCGTATTTGAAGCAGCAGTACACCACGGTGTTCAAGGTTTTTGTTGCCGTGTTTGTGGTGCTGGTGATCATGGCTTTTGCCACCGGCGGGAAAATGCTTTCTAAATTTACCCCCTTTGCCTTTCTTACCGGCGGTGTGTTCTCCATGCTGGCAGGTTTCATCGGCATGAAGATCGCAACGGCCTCCAACGCCCGTACCGCACAGGCTGCTTCCGAGAGTCTGAACAAGGGCCTGCGGATCGCGTTCTCTTCCGGTTCTGTCATGGGCTTCACCGTGGTGGGTCTTGGCATGCTGGATGTTACCATGTGGTATTTCCTGCTGCGCTATGTGTTCAGTATTGATGACGCTCTGACCGTAGGCAACATCATGGTGATGAACGGCATGGGCGCATCCTTCATGGCGCTGTTTGCCCGTGTAGGCGGCGGCATCTTTACCAAGGCAGCTGACGTAGGCGCAGACCTTGTGGGTAAGGTCGAAGCGGGCATTCCCGAGGACGACCCCCGTAACCCTGCCGTAATCGCGGATAACGTGGGTGACAACGTGGGCGACGTCGCGGGCATGGGCGCGGATCTTTACGAGTCCTACGTAGGCTCTGTCATTTCCGCTTGCGCTCTTGGCGTTTCCGCTTT
>JAZRCP010000067.1:0-13321 GCA_045659825.1 Dysosmobacter sp.
ATCCAGCACAAGGCTGGCATGCAGGATTCCGAGTGCATCATCGCTGTGAACAAGAACGACACCGCTCCCATCTTCGAGATCGCCGACTACGGCATCTGCGGCGACCTGTTCAAGGTCACCCCGCTGCTGATCGAGGCCATCAAGGCTGCCAAGGCTGCGAAGTAAGATCTCTTGATAAGCATAAAAAGGATCGTCCGAAAGGACGATCCTTTTTTCATTGCTCGGATATAATCTTTTTTACCGTCAGCGTTTGTTGATCGACAGAAAACTTGACCTCCATCCCTGCAAAGCCGAAGCCATAGACCCGTTCCGGATCATCCTGATAATGGGGGCGGGGATCCTGCGCCAGCACGCCGCGCAAAGCTTCGCGGTGGGTTTCGGGAATCTGTTCCAGCAGCTGCGATGGGATCACAACGTTCAGTGTTTCGCCTGCCGGTGCCGCGGCGAAACCGCCGATGGCCTCCGGGTGGCAGTCGGCGTAGGGGATGTAGGGTTTTATGTCTAAAAGCGGTGTGCCGTCCATGAGGTCGGCACCGCGTAGACGCAGAACGGGTCCGTGCTCCGCGGTCTGTTCAATGCCCGCCAACTTCACACAGGACAGGGCTATGGGATTGGGGCGGAAGGGAGAACGGGTAGCAAATACCCCTAATCGTGTATTGCCGCCCAGCCGGGGTGGACGGACCGTGGGAGACCATGTTTCCCGGATGGCCTGATCAAAGACCCAGACCAGCCACATGTGGGAAAACCCTTCCAGTCCCCGCAGTGCATCCGCATTTCGATATTCCGGCTCAAAAACCACGGTGGACTCCAGCGCATCCACCAGACCGCTCTGGCGGGGAACACCGAACTTCGTGGCAAAATCCGTGTGGATCCGACCGATCACCTTCATGGAGAACTCCTGCGCCACAGAAGATCGCCTCCTTTACTTTTTTAAATTATACAGGATTTTCAAAAAAACACAACAAAAGGATACGGGGCTTCGATTCCGAAGCCCCGTATGGGAAGAAGCTGCGTATCGAAACGGGTTACTCCTTGACCTTTCCGTTTTCCAGCATTTCGTCAAAGGGCACGCCGCCGTCAGCCGGACGGTCCGTTCCGGTGATGTCGTCGATGGCATTGTCTACGCCGTTCTGAATGTTGTCCATGCCCTCTTCCACAGTGCTGCCGGAAGAGCTGTTGCCGCCGCCATTACCGCTGTTGCCACCATTGCCGATGACGGAACTGCCGCCGTTTTGACTGTCGCTGCCCTGTCCGCCATTCTGTCCGCCGGACTGACTGCCGTTTTGGCCGCCGTTTTGGGTGTTACCGCTCTGGCTGTTTTCTTCCTGCGTGCTGTTGTTCGCTCCACCCGCATCCTGCGGAGTTGCCGTGCAGCCGCAGGCGGTCAGAGAGAACACCAACAGTGCCGAAACCAGCAAATAAGCCAGATTTCTTTTCACAGTGTATTCCTCCTTCTGCGCAAATCAAAGTGCGCGATACCCGTATGCTATTGTTTCCGGAAAGCAAAAAACTTCCCGAAGAAAAAAATGAAAAAACCCCAAAAATTTTTCAAAAAAATACTTGCCATTTTAAAATACTCATGTTATAACAATAACAGTAACCATTACTAATAAAAAGGAGGCGCTGATGCAGAGATATTCTCACCAACGGGAACGGATCTATGAGACTGTTTGCAGTACAAAGGAACATCCTACTGCACAGATGGTGTACGATGCGCTGCGGGCTGAGCTGCCCAAGCTGAGCCTTGGCACGGTTTACCGCAATCTGCACCAGATGGCGCAGGAAGGCCGCCTGCAGGAACTGGATGGTCCCGTGGCCCGGTTTGATGCGGACCTCGCGCCGCATACCCATGCCTGCTGCACGAAGTGCGGCTGTGTGGCAGATGTAAAATTACCATATGATTCTCAGTTAGATCAGGCCGTTGCGGCCGAGGGCTGGAATGTATCCGGCCATAGCTTACTATTTATGGGTATATGTCCTGCCTGTGCAGCAGAAAATAAAATGGTTTAATTTGTAAATTTGAAAGGGGAAACAATTATGAATTTGAAGGGTACCAAGACGGAAGCCAATCTGTGGATCGCATTTGCCGGTGAGTCTCAGGCTCGTAACAAGTATGACTATTTTGCAAGCAAGGCTAAGAAGGAAGGCTATGAGCAGATCGCTGCCATCTTCCAGGAGACCGCTCTGAACGAAAAAGAGCATGCCAAGCTGTGGTTCAAGGCCCTGCAGGGCATCGGTTCCACCGAGGAGAACCTGATCGCCGCTGCTGCCGGTGAGAATGAGGAGTGGACCCAGATGTATGCGGAGATGGCCCGTACCGCTGAGGAAGAGGGCTTTCTGGCCCTGGCTGCTCAGTTCGAGGGCGTTGCCAAGATCGAGAAGACCCACGAGGAGCGCTATCTGAAGTTGCTGGACAACCTGAAGAAGGGTGAAGTCTTCAAGAAGGGCGAGAAAGTCATGTGGTTCTGCCGCAACTGCGGCCATGTGGAGATCGGTGAGGAAGCTCCGCTGGTATGCCCCGTCTGCGCACATCCTCAGGCTTATTTTCAGATCAAGGCATTCAATTATTAAGCTGCAAATGAGACCCGCCGGAAACGGCGGATCTTTTTTTGTTGAACAGGAATAGAAAACCGTGTCGTAGTATAAACTACCAAAAAGATTTTCAATGAAAACGATTTTGTCAAAATGTTTGTGAAAATCGCCGTTGACGGAATGGGAAAAAACGGATATGATAATATTACGAAAATATTTAGCTATGCAAAGCTGTATTTCAAGTCGGTATAGAAAAGGAGAGCTGAATATGTATACTCATGAAATTACCGTAAATAATGAGGTCGGCTTGCATGCCAGACCCGCTACTTTCTTCATTCAGAAGGCCAACGAGTTCAAGAGCGGCATTTGGGTGGAAAAGGAAGACCGCCGTGTCAACGCCAAGAGCCTGCTGGGCGTTCTGTCTTTGGGCATTGTGAAGGGTACCACCATCACCCTGATCGCTGACGGTGCTGACGAGAAGGAAGCTGTTGCTGCTCTGGTTGATCTGGTCAACGACAACTTCGGCGAATAAGAAGCGGATATTGAACTTACAGACGGTTCCAGAAGCTGGAACCGTCTTTTCTTTTTGCGTATGTTGCACGGAAGCCGGAAGCATGATATGATAGAAACAGCAATTGGGAAGGAGGAGACAGGCGCTTTGTGCCTGTCGACGAGAAGATGCGGCCTGTTGTGAAGAAGAATATTGCGCTTTGTATTGTTTTTTCCATCATCACCTGCGGAATTTACAGTTGGGTCTGGCTGTATTCTCTGGCAGAGGATGTGAATGCCGTTACAAGCCGCGAGGATGGAGCCTCCGGAGGATTTGTGGTGCTGTTTACCATCATTACCTGCGGGATCTATGGTTGGTATTGGCTTTATAAGGCTGGCGATGCGCTGGAGCAGCTGCGGATGGCACGCGGCAAAGGTCAGGGGTATTTGGCCATTTTGTTCCTCGTGTTGGCAGTGGCCGGCCTTGGGATCGTCTCCTATGCCATCATGCAATCGGAACTGAACGAGTATGCCGCGGCATAAGAAAACACAGCTTCTGAAGACCGGCGTGGCTTTGCTTTGCGTCGGTCTTTTTTATGCCTATGTCCTGATCCCGGCAGGGATCTGGATCCGCTGCCCCTTCCGGCAGATCACGGGCCTGCGCTGTCCCGGCTGCGGGATCACGGCCATGTGCCTGTCCATCCTGCGGGGGAACTTTGCAGAGGCGCCTGCCTATAACTGGGGACTGACGCTGACCGCGCTGGTTTTGCTTTGGTTGGGGATCCACCATTTGCGTGGCGGTTCCCGCCGGACGGAGAATATCGCGGCGGTTGTACTGCTGATTTTTTTGCTGGGTTGGGGCGTTTACCGCAATCTGCACGGCATTTGATTTGAGAAGAGGAAGGAGGGAGGACATGACTCGGGAAGAACTGAAAGAAAAAGCCAATGACCTGCCCCTTGCGCCCGGCGTCTATCTGATGATGGACAAAAGCGGGAAGGTTATTTACGTAGGTAAAGCCAAGAAATTGAAAAACCGGGTCAGCCAGTATTTTCAGGAAAGCGCCTCCCACACCTTGAAAACCCGGCAGATGGTGTCTCAGATCGATCATTTCGATACCATTTTCGTGTCCAGTGAATTTGAAGCGCTGGTGCTGGAAAACTCGCTCATCAAGCGGCACATGCCCCGATACAACATCCTGCTGAAGGATGACAAGGGCTATCCCTTTGTGCGTTTGTCCCGGGAGACCTATCCCCGCTTTTCTATGGTCAATAAGGCGGCCAATGACAGCGCTCGCTATTTTGGCCCCTTCGGAGGCCGCTTTGAAACGCGGCAGGCGCTGGATGCAGTGCTGTCGGCCCTGCGGCTGCCGACCTGCAGCCGCCGTTTCCCGCGGGATATCGGTGCAGAGCGGCCGTGCCTGAATTTCCACATGGGCCGCTGCGACGGATTTTGCCGTCCGGAGCTGTCGGCAGAGGAGTATAACCGCCGGATCGAACAGGCGGTGCAGCTGCTGGAGGGACGCTCCAAACAGCTGCTGCGGGACATGACGGCAGACATGGAGGCGGAGGCGGAAGCGCTGCGGTTTGAGCAGGCTGCATTGCTGCGGGATCGTATCCAGGCCATTGGCGCCCTTGCCAAAAAGCAGACCGTCATTGCCGGTCTTTGCGCAGACACGGATATCTGGGGCATTTACCGGGGCAGCGGCAAGTGCTGTTATGCGGTGCTGCATATGGAGGACGGCGATTTTGCGGGACGGGAAACGGAACTGTTTGCCGCGCCCATGGAAGAGACAGAGGCGGAGATGCTCTCCGCGCTGACCGCGCAGTATTATCTCTCCCGTGCCATTCTGCCCCGCGAGATTTTGCTGCCTATCGATACCGGCGACTGCGAAAACCTGTCGGAGGTTCTGACTAAGCGCGCCGGACATAAAGTTTGGGTACACGTTCCCCAACGGGGCGAGAAAGCCGAATTGCGGGCCATGGCCCAGCGTAATGCGGCGGAGGAGGCAGAGCGCGCCATCACCGGAGAAGAACGGGTGGCCTATACGCTGGAACTGCTGCGAAAAATGCTGGATTTGCCTGCGCCGCCGAAGCGGATGGAGTCTTTTGATATTTCCAATACCGGAAAGAGCGACATTGTGGCGTCCATGGTGGTCTATCAGGGCGTTCGACCGCTGAAGTCGGCCTACCGCCGGTTCCGCATCAGGGAGCTGGACGGACACCCCCATGACTATGCCTCCATGCAGGAGGGGCTGCGCCGCCGTCTGCAGCGGGCAGCTGACGGCGATGAAAAGTTTCTGCCCCTGCCGGATGTGTTCCTCATTGACGGCGGTGAGACCCACGCCCGCGCCGCGGAGGAGATCGTGCGGCAGTTCGGCGTGGAAACGCCGGTGTTTGGCATGGTGAAGGACGATCGCCACCGCACCCGCGCGCTGGTCACGGCGCAGGGACGGGAGATCGGCATCGTGACCCAGCAGGCGGTCTTTTCCCTCATCGGCCAGATTCAGGAGGAGACCCACCGCTTTGCCATCACCTATCACCACGAAAGCCACGGAAAGAGCACCATGCGTTCTGCGTTGGACGGTATCCCCGGTGTGGGTGAGGCACGGCAGAAAGCCTTGCGAAAAGCCTTTGGCACGATGAAGACAATTCGGGAGGCAGATGTGGAAAGTCTGGCTGCCGTGGTGCCGCGGCCGGTTGCGGAAGCAATTTGGAAACACTTCCATGAGACAAAATAAGAAAATGCCTGTTTGCATAGCAAACAGGCATTTTTGTGTTATGAGGGAAATTCCTGATATTTCAGCTTGTAGTAACTCCACTGGCGCCATTTGTCCAGCTGCATGGGAGGATGGTCGTCCGATAGGTAGGGATTCACAATGCGGCCATCCGACTGCACGGCCGTGTTTTTCTGAACAACGGGGAAACTTGAAAGCATGGCTCTGTTCAGGAATGTAAACCAGCTGCTTTGTGATGCGTGGCCGGTCATTTCCAGCACGGCGGCGCCGAGAAAGCTGGCCGAAATGGTCTCCGGCAGTGCTTCGGCAGCAGACCAGTCCAGTAAACTGAAGGCTGCGTCATTGGCCCAGATTACATAGGGTGTTTCGTAAGAGGTTAGCCCCGACCAATAGGAATCCTCCGTCATGCCAAGTTCTGTATAGGCCAGCTGATTGTCGCCCAGATAGGGCAGATGGTCACCGAAATACACCAGCACCACCGGCTCGGACTGTGCGGCAAAGTAGTCCCGCAGGTTGCCCAGCATGGCATCGGCGTCCCGTGCGCCCTCAATGTAGACCTGCAGCATCGTTTCCACTTCGGGAGAAACGGAAACATGTAGCGGTACATCAGGATAGGTATAATCCGCGCCGTACTTGTCGGTTGTGTAGGACATGTGGTTCTGGATGGTGGTCATATAGTGGAACAGCAATTTGTTCTCTGCCACCGTTTCCTCAAATTCCTGCTGAATGAGGCCAGTGAGGTACGCATCCGTCACCCAGCGGCCCTTGTACTCCGGTGCGGCCATCTGGTCAATGAACACGGTTTCCTCCGCGCCCATCCAACGCAGGACATTTTCCCGGTTGTAGAACCAGTCATCACCGGGATGAAAATAGGAGGTGTGGTAGCCGTCCGCACCATACACACGAAACAGACTGTCCAGATTCCGGTTCACCACCCGCATGGCAGAGGTAGTAGTGGCGGAGAGCGCGTTGGTCTGGATGCCGGTCAGCACGTCAAACTCCGTATTGGCGGTACCGGCAGCAAAGCCGGGAACTACCATGTGTCCGGTCACGGCGTGAGGGTCGGCACGCATGGCCTGCAGATTGGGCAGTGGCTCGTTGTCCTTGTCATATGCAAAGGCCTCGTGATCCGTGATATCGGAAAAGGCCTCGTTCATCACCATGACCACATGGACAGGCTGGGGGTCTTTTCCGGGAGTGGCAGGAGGGATCTCCCGCTCCCAAAGCTCTGCCTGTCCCTTGCTGAACCCCTCCGGCTTGTCCACCGGATAGGTGGTGAACTGGTGGCAGAAGCAGTAGGGGAAGCCCAACTCGTTGAACACAGCGGGCACATAGTAGGGATTGGAGGTCTTGAAGGAGTTGTACAGGTCGTTGGAGGCGTAGACCGTCACGATCAGGCCTGCCAGAACGGCAAGACTTGCAGCAGCGCCCAGCAGGCTGCCCCGCCAGCCCCGCAGCTTTTTTGCGGGGAACGGCTTGCAGCGGAGGAAGATGCCCAGTACCACCAGCGCCAGCGTGGCCAGAACCACTACGGTAATGGTGGACAGCGGATAGTGGATATCGTAGTCACTGACGATGGAGCCGACTTCTTTCAGCAGTGCCAGGTCACGGGGAAAGACTGGCTCATCCCGCACTTCGATTTTTACACGGTTGGCGATAGAAAAACCGCAGACGATCAGATTGGTCAGCGCCGCGCCAAAGCACACGTTGCGGGTAAGGCATGTGAACAACAGCACCAGCAATCCTACGGGCATCGCGTTTAATACGATCAGCAGCGGTTGTGCCTTGAAGATGATCAGCACTGAGCGCAGTGCATTGGGCTGGCACCACAGGGCCAGTAAGGTGATGCAGCCTGACAGCAGTACTGCGAGGACGAGCGTTAAAAACAGCGGTAACTGCCGGGAAGTTCGTTTCAGTTTTTTCAGAGCAT
The DNA here is from genome assembly GCA_045659825.1 of Dysosmobacter sp. GTDB lineage: Bacteria > Bacillota > Clostridia > Oscillospirales > Oscillospiraceae > Oscillibacter. The sequence continues at coordinate 7,687 of JAZRCP010000067.1, forward strand.
TCGCGTCCTTTCGTAAAAACTTCATATCTTTTTCATTATATGAAGTTCTATGGGAAAAAGCAAGGAGCGATCCGTGCAGCTTTCTTTCTCCCGGAAAAAAGTTCTCTGCTTCGGGAGCGTTAAGGTTTTTGCGCGGCGACAGCGATGTTTGCGGCGCGGCATAGAATGGAGTGGAAACAATATTGTGGGAGGAACTGATATGAGCAAAGTGATGCGTAATGCCTGTGTTCTGGTACTGTTTTATGCCGCGCTGCTGCTTGCCTGCGTTGCGGGGATGAGTGTGTTGGGACGAATTTTTTCTATGCCCAACGGGCCGATGGTAGGCGTGGGTGTATGGTTCATCTTCTGTTTCGGAAGTCTGTGTGTACCGGACGAGGTGTGGAACAAGTGGCTGTTGAAGAAATGAGAAAAGGCCGGACGTTCGCTGCGGCGAATGTCCGGCCTTTTTGTCAGAAGGTCACAACTTCGGGATTCGGTTTTTCGCAGGGGGAGATGGAGAGGATCTTCATCACGGGCCCCTTGCCCTTGTAGGCCTTGTGCTTTTCAATCGTCATCTTCACGGTGACGTCGATCCAGTCGTGGTTCTTGTACTGGTCCAGCCCGTCACCCCGGGCGATCAGACCAAGGAACTGAATGTCATCCTCGCAGCAGACCATGGCAAAGCGGCCGGGGCAGTGGATGCCGGGGAACTTCTTGGAATGGCACATGGTCAGCTTCATATGCAGCCGCTTGTGCTCATAGCGTTCGGGGTGATCCATTACGTCCACATACCATACGCCGTAATCCTCATCGGGAATCTCAATGAGATCCTGATCGAGGTCAAAGGGGCACTCGTCACCGGTGAGATAGTCCTCGCTGGTGCCGTCCACATTTTCCAGATAGATGTCGGCGCGGCGGTTTACCATGCGCAGATTGCGCTTGCGCAGTGCGTCCCGCAGTTCCGGGGTGCAGCGGTTGAACACCAGCAGATCCGCGTTGGTGATCTTCTCCATCATGATCTGGCCCATGTTCTTGGCGTAGGTCTCAAAGGTGGCGGCATCCACAAAGGTCATCACCTGATACAGCACCCAGTTGGCGGGCAGCACGTCCCGATAGAGCCGCTCGATCTGCCACATGCCGTTATATTCGATCAGAACCTGCTTAGGCTTGTGCTGTTTTTCCAACTCTTTCAGCCAGGAACACTTCAGGTTTTCTTCCTCGTCTACTGTGACAACAGTTACATTGTCCAGCACGGCAGGATCGTATTCCAGTTCGCCTTCTTCACAGCAGATCAGCAGGGTCTTCTCCTCGCGAGCAAAGCCGTCCTGCAGGATGCCGTTAATAAAATCAGTTTTGCCGCCGTCTAAAAAGCCGGCGATCAGATATACAGGAATGTCAGCCATTCGTCAAGCCCCTTCCTGTCTTATAAGCCGAACAGTTCGGCCAGAGCGTGCTCATCCAGTTCCGCGCCGATGACGCACAGCCGGCCGGTGTAGTCGGGATGACCCGCGCGGACTTCATGTTCTTCGGGCACATAGTCAAACTCAATCCAGCTGTCGCCCTCACCGTTCACGATGCCCTTGGCACGCAGAACCTTGCCGTATTTTCCGGAATCCAGTGCCTCGAGAATACGGGCGATTTCTGTCTGAGAGAAGACCTTGGGAGTCTCCTTGCCCCAGCTAATGAACACCTCGTCCGCATGGTGATGGTGGTGGTCGTGGCAGCCGCAGGTGCAGTCGGGGCCATGCTCATGGTGATGCTCATGTTCATGGTGATGCTCGTGCTCGTGATGATGCTCATGCTCGTGATGATGCTCATGCTCGTGGTGATGCTCATGGTCATGATGATAGCAGCAGTCGGGATCGTCGCATTCGCCATCGTGATGATGGTGATGCTCGTGGTCATGGCAGGAGCAGTGGGGGTCATCACACTCGTGGTCATGGTGATGGTGTGCGTGCTCTGCCTCGTCAGCCTCGTGCTCTGCGCGCATCTTGGCCAGCAGCTCGTCTGCCAGAGAGACCTTCTCAATGGCGGAGAGAATGGTTTTTCCATCCAGCGCATCCCACGGTGTGGTGAGGATGGCGGCGTCGGGATTTTTCTCCCGCAGCAGGGCTACGGCAGCTTCCAGCTTCTCCTGACTGACCTTCTGGGTGCGGGAGAGGATGATGGTGCCGGCGGATTCAATCTGGTTGTTGTAGAACTCACCGAAGTTCTTCATATAGATCTTCACCTTGGTGGCGTCCGCTACGGTGACAAAGCTGTTAAGCTGCATGTCTGGGACTTCCGCGGCGGTGTTTTCCACAGCCACGATCACATCACTCAGCTTGCCAACACCGGAGGGCTCGATCAGGATGCGGTCGGGGGCAAACTGCTTCTGCACGTCCTTCAGTGCCTGATTGAAGTCACCCACCAGAGAGCAGCAGATGCAGCCGGCGGACATCTCGGAGATCTCCACACCGGACTCCTTTAAAAAGCCGCCGTCGATGTTGATCTCGCCGAATTCGTTTTCAATGAGAACCTGCTTCTCGCCGGGGAAGGCCTCGGCCAGCAGCTTTTTGATGAGGGTGGTCTTACCGGCGCCAAGGAAGCCGGAGACAATATCAATTTTCGTCATGGTATCAAGTCCTTTGCTTTAAATTTCTGAACGAACTTAATATACCATTTTAACCAGAAATTGCAACCATATCACAGAAAGTTTACAGCTTTTTCCTTGTTTTTATGCGCTCATATGCCTTGATTTCTTGGGTGGACTCGCCGGAGAGCATCAGCAGGCAGATGAGATTGGGAAGGCACATCAGCGCGTTGCAGATATCAGAAAAACGGAACACGGAGTCCAGAGAGATGATGGCCCCGATCAGAGCTGCCAGCGCAAAGATGGCGCGATATCCGGTGATGTATCGTTCGCCGGAGAGATACTCAAAGGTCTTTTCGCCCAAGTACTCCCAGCCCAAAATGGTGGAGAAAGCAAACAGCACGATGGAGACTGCCACAAAGGTGCCGCCTGCGGGCCCCAGAACCGTCTCGAAGGCGGCGATGGTCAGCGCCGCGCCATCTAATATTTGTCCGGCGGCATCTGTTGCGCCGAGTACGCCGCTGCAGCAGATGGCAAGGCCGGTGACAGTGCACATGAGAATGGTGTCAAAAAAGGGGCCGGTCATGCTGATGTAGCCCTGCTGTGCAGGATGGCTCGTTTCCGCAGAGGACGCGGCAATGGCGGAGGAGCCCAGGCCGGCCTCGTTGGTAAAGATGCCCCGGGCGATTCCCCAGCGCATGGCGCCAATTCCTGTCGCACCGCCTGCCGCCGCCCGGAAGGAAAAGGCCTCCCGCACCATTTGCGTCAGTGCTGCCGGAAGGACTTCCCAATGACCGATAATGACTGCGAGACCGGCTGCCAGATACAGCACGCCCATCACCGGCACCAGTACGGCGGAAACGCGGGAAATGGAACGAATTCCGCCGAGAATGATCACAAGTGCCAGCAGCGCGAGGATGCTGCCGGTCAGCGCGGGCGGTACGGACAGGATGCCCTCCAATGCACCGGCTGCGGCGTTGGCCTGTGTCATGCTGCCGATGCCAAGGGAGGCACAGGCTGCGAACAAGGAGAACAGCAGAGCCATTGGCCGTCCTGCCGCTCCCAGGCGGGCCTCCATGACATACATGGGGCCGCCGGTCCATTCGCCTTTCCGGTTTTTCCGGCGGTGACGGACGGCCAGAGTACTCTCCACCAGAATAATGGACATTCCCAACAAGGCGGAAACCTCCATCCAAATCAAAGCCCCGGGCCCGCCGGCTACCAGTGCCGTGGCAACGCCTACGATGTTGCCGGTTCCCAGTGTGGCGGCCAGCGCCGTCATCAGAGCGGAGAACGGGGAGATCCCGTTGCCGCTGCGGCGGCCTGTCCGCCCCAGCGCGGAGGAGATGGCGCGGCCTAAATTCCGCCACGGCAGAAACCGCAGACGGATGTGCAGAAAAATACCCGTTCCTAACAGCAAAAGCAGCGTACCGGGGCCCCAGAGCAGTTCGTCGATCGTTTTCAGCATAACAACTTCCTCCTTCAGACCACCGTATGCCGCTCCATGGACAAACATGCGGGGAGGCATTACAAAGATTTTGTAAATCTGAGGGGCTGCCTGTCTTTTTTCCTTTCCAAATGGGCAAAAATGTGATATACTGCTTTCTGAATTTGGATTATTTGAAGAGGGGGCAAATTTGCGATGGCTGCCATTGGTTTTGATAATCAAAAATATCTGGTCACTCAGTCAGAGCAGATCAAGAAACGAATTGCACAGTTTGGCGGCAAGCTCTATCTGGAGTTTGGCGGCAAACTGTTTGACGACTTCCACGCGTCCCGTGTACTGCCCGGCTTTGAGCCGGACAGCAAGATCCGCATGCTGCAGCAGCTGAAGGAGGATGCGGAGATCGTCATCGCCATCAATGCGGCGGATATTGAAAAGAACAAGGTGCGGGGCGACCTGGGTATCACCTATGATGAAGATGTGCTGCGCCTGATCGACATCTTCCGCGGAATGGATCTGTATGTGGGCAGCGTGGTGATGAACCGCTACAACGGCCAGCCTGCCGCTGATGCCTTTTTAAAGCGGCTGACGGCGCTGGGTATCCGCTGCTACCGTCATTACCCCATTGCAGGGTATCCTTCCGATGTCCGGCACATCGTCAGCGACGAGGGTCTCGGCAAGAATGATTATATTGAGACCAGTCACCCTCTGGTGGTGGTGACCGCCCCCGGACCCGGCAGCGGCAAGATGGCCACCTGCCTCAGCCAGCTGTATCACGATTATAAGCGGGGCATCATGTCCGGTTATGCCAAGTTTGAGACCTTCCCCATCTGGAACTTGCCGCTGACCCATCCCGTGAATTTGGCCTATGAGGCTGCCACGGCAGATCTGGACGATGTGAACATGATCGACCCCTTCCATCTGGAAGCCTATGGAAAGATGGCGGTCAATTATAACCGCGACGTGGAGATATTCCCCGTTCTGAATGCCATTTTCACCAAGATTCAGGGTGAGTCCCCCTATAAATCCCCCACGGACATGGGCGTCAACATGGCGGGCAACTGCATTGTGGACGATGCGGTCTGCTGCGACGCCTCCCGCCGCGAGATTCTGCGCCGGTACTATACGGCCTGTGTGGAGCGGCTGCAGGGCAAGTGTGATGATGAACCGGTGCGCCGTCTGGAACTGGTGATGCAGAAGGCAGGGGTAGACAGTGAGGACTGTCCGGCAGTCTCCGCTGCGCTGCAGAAAGCACAGGAGACCGGAGGCCCTGCCGGTGCCATGGTGCTGCCGGACGGCCGGGTCGTCACCGGAAAAACATCTTCCGCTTTGGGAGCGGCATCGGCGCTGCTGCTGAATGCGCTGAAGGCTGTGGGCGGCATTGCCGACCAGTTTGAACTGATCTCGGCACAGGTGCTGGAGCCGGTGTGCAACTTGAAGACCCGGTATCTGGGCCACCGAAATCCCCGTCTCCATACGGACGAGGTACTGATGGCGCTGACCATCTCGGCCCTGACGAACCCACTGGCGGAACTGGCGCAGCAGCAGCTGCCCAAGCTGCATGGTTGTGATGCTCATTTCACTGTCATTCTCAGCGATGTGGATGCCAAGCTGTTGAAGAAGCTGGGCATCAACGTCAG
>JAZRCP010000068.1:0-6762 GCA_045659825.1 Dysosmobacter sp.
CGCCCTCGATCAAAACAGGTCTGTAATTTACAACGTACAGTTCAAAGAACACATATACTGCTATCACAACAACATAGAATCCGCCAAGGATCAGGATGCTGTAGTCAACTTTTAAGAGATTTTTCCTCTTGATCCATTGGCTCAGGCCCAGCAATGCAAACCCGCACATAAAACTGATCGGCACCAGCCCCAACCAATCCGTGATCGTATACAGGGACATATGCACGCCAGTCAGGTTGTGAAAAAAACGGTTAAGCGCTGCAAATCCAACGGTTGATTGCAGTGGCCCGACTGCTTGCACATCGATCAGGCTGATTGCGGCAGTCCACAGGATAAATGCTGCAAGCAATCCAAGTGCTGTGTAAACATTCCTTTTCTTCTGTTTCTTCATTTCTTCATCTGTCTCCCTTTGTTCGTACTTGGCTTTCACCTGAATACAGATTAAGGAGAGGTCAGAAAGAACACAAGGAACAGACCGTCACATCCGTGATACGTTTCGTGTCATTGCTTTTTTGCAAGCAGCAGTACCTTGATCGTCAAGAATATGAACAAAAAGGCTGCAGCATAGGGCTGCAAACTTATGATAAACAGGAGAGCGCCAACCGTATTCAGCAGGAGCGATAGTTTGCTTTTATTTTGTACCCAAAACGCATGACGGCAGTTCTGCAAAGCAAGAGTCAGGATTCCTGATACGACCATTCCGATTACAGTAGCAAAATATAGAATCTTCAAATATGGCTCAATTGCAGTCAGGGATAAAAGGGAAACTTCCTGGATCATCCCATCTGATTTTTGACCAAAGAACGGAAGAAAAAAGAAGATCGCGATACTTGAGTCAAGCAGTCCAAACACCAAGTCACGGAAATGGCTTTCTTTTTGTTTATGATCTTCTTCCGCTATGGTCAGCAATTCCTCGCCGGACAGAAGTTCATCTATGGTCACTGAGAAAACTTTTGCGATCTCCTTCAGAGAATCTATATTTGGATATCCTCTGCCCGATTCCCACTTTGAAATGGCGGTTCGGGAGACACAGAGAGACTCCGCAAGTTCTTCCTGTGTCAGTCCTTTTTGTTTTCTTAATTTTTGTAATTTTTCATGAAATTCCATCATAAACGCTCTTTCCGGATAACTGAGATATTTAAGTTTACCATACGTTACAGCCGATTTCAACGATTAGCGAATTTGCGGAACATCCCGGCTTTACATCTAATGAGGCCCGTGGTATAATTCACTCAGTATGTAACCCGATGGATCACGGAGATTCGGGATCAGAAGGAAATTAGAAATATGGAGGATCCGATATGAGTAAGTTTTTTGGTTATCCGGAATTTGATGCAAACGGCGAAGAGATTCTCTGCACCTATGACAACGAATACAGCGAAATGCTGATGGACGTTCGCGTCTATCGCATGGCTGCCGGCGAGAAGCGCACCTTCTGCCGCGAGGGCGAGGAAATTGCTGTTCTGCTGCTGTCCGGTAAGATCGTGTTCGGCTGGGATGACCAGACCGAGACCGTCAGCCGCAAGGACGTCTTCACCGAAGGCCCCTATGCCGTGCATGTCTGTACCGGCAAGCAGGTGACCGTGGAGGCCGTGGAGGCTACCGAGATCCTGGTGCAGTGCACCAAGAACGAAACTGCTTTCGCAGGCAAGCTGTATCGTCCCGAGGACGCTCCCTGGGGCTATTCCTGCAAGGGCAAGTTTGGCAACGTGGCAAAGCGCCGCGTCAACACCATCTTTGACAAGGACATTGCTCCCTATTCTAACATGGTTCTGGGCGAGGTTCTGAACGATCACGGCAACTGGTCCGGTTATCTGCCTCACAGACATCCCCAGCCCGAGTGCTACTACTTCAAGTTTGACCGTCCCGAGGGCTTCGGCGCCAGCTATGTGGGCGACAACGTCTACAAGAGCGTGGATAACAGCTTCTCTGCCATCCCCGGCGGTTACCTGCATCCTCAGGCTGTTGCTCCCGGCTTCCAGATGTATACCTGCTGGATGATCCGTCATCTGGATGGCGATCCCTGGCTGCAGAGCACCCGCAACGAGGACGAGCGTTACGTCTGGCTGCACAACTGGGAAGGCTAATTCCTTTACATGTGAGAAAACGGCACTCTGCTTTTGCAGAGTGCCGTTTTTGTTGTGGAGATATTCCATAAAATGCAGCCACCGGAACACAACGGTTAAATTATTTTGCGAAATTTTGAAAAAAGATAGATGATCTGGAAAAATGTAACCGGAGCTGTAACCGCAGATATATATGATATAACATATAAAATCATGGAGAGTTTCTCGTTTTGTTTGGGGTGTCCCGAAAGAATGCTGTCAAGAGGAGGATGCTGAGATGAAAACGCTGCGGTGGAGAACGATGTTGGCGCTGGCAATGGCGCTGATGATCGGTGCGCTGGCGGGTTGTGCATCGAAAGAAGTGACGCCTGAAGAGGTGTTTGTGGAGCAACTCAGAATCGAATATGAGATCATAGAAGATGAAGCGGTCGCTTTGTCAGAAGCTCCGGAAGCTCCGGCAACGATACTGCTGGCCGAAGCTTCCGGCAAACTGGTGAAAAAGACCAGCAAGGCGATGATTGATTATTCCAATACCGGTGATGGATATGTCATGGTACAGTACACGGCCCAGACCAGTAAGCGGCTGAAGGTTCAGGTAAAGGGGCCTGCAACCACCTATACATATAACCTGACAGCGGGAAAGTGGGAGACGTTCCCGCTCTCTGATGGAAACGGAGCCTATCAGGTTTCGCTATTTGAAAATGTCAGCGGAAGCAAATATGCCTTGGTGCAGTCGATTTTTCACACGGTGACGCTGAAGGATGAGTTTGCGCCGTTCCTCAGGCCCAACCAGTATGTGGATTACAACATTGCAAGTGCCGCGGTGGCGAAAGCCGGGGAACTGACGGAAGGCATGACCGATCCCATGAAAAAAGTAGCTGCTGTGTACGATTTTGTGGTTGGCAATCTGACTTATGATACGGAAAAGGCTGCCGCTGTGCAGAGTGGATATCTGCCGGTACTGGATTCTGTTTTAGAGGCAAAGAAGGGAATTTGCTTTGACTATGCGTCTTTGATGACCGGAATGCTGCGCAGTCAGGGCGTCCCCTGTAAGCTGGTGGTGGGCTATGCCGGAAACGCATACCATGCCTGGATCAACGTTTGGAGCGAAGAAAGCGGCTGGATCAACGGCGCGATCTTCTTTGACGGCAAGACCTGGCAGCGGATGGACCCGACGTTTGCATCGTCTGCAAAACAGAGCAAGTCGATCATGGCCTATATCGGTGACGGTAAAAATTACACGGCCAAGTATCTCTATTAAGATGCCTGTGAAAGTGAAACGAGACCGCCCTGCACAAGTCGTGCAGGGCGGCTTTTTCTGAAAACAATATCAACCCAGACTGCGACGCAGCTGCTCGGGATTGGCTGCATATTCCAACGCAGTCTCTTTGGCGATCAGACCGTCACGGTACAAGGCAAGAATGGACTGATCCATGGAAATCATGCCTTCGCGGGTGCCGGAGGCGATGGCGTTGTCGATCTGGTGGCTCTTGTTGTCGCGGATCAGACTGCGGATCGCGCTGTTCATGTGCATGATCTCATACGCAGGAACCAGACCGCCGTTGATATCCGGCAGCAGCTGTTGGGATACCACGGTGTGCAGCACCTCAGCCAGCTGGAAGCGGATCTGAACCTGCTGTGCACTGGGGAAGGAGTCCACGATCCGGTCAATGGTGTTGACTGCCCCCATGGTGTGCAGCGTGGCAATGAGCGTGTGGCCGGTCTCGGCGGCAGTCATGGCGGTTCGGATCGTCTCGGGATCGCGCATCTCGCCCAGCAGGATCACATCCGGAGCCTGACGCAGGCAGGCGCGCAGAGCGGCCAGATAGCCGGCTGTGTCGATGGCGATCTCCCGCTGGCTGACAATGCTGCATTTGTTGCGGTGCAGGTACTCAATGGGATCTTCCAGTGTGATGATATGCTTGTCCTGTGTGCGGTTGATCCGGTCGATGATACAGGCCTGCGTGGTGGATTTACCGCTGCCGGCAGTACCTGTCACCAGCACCATGCCGTGCTCCACTTCGGCAAGCTCCATGATCTGCGGGGGAATGTGCAGCCTCTGCCAGTCGGGGATATCGAAGGAAACGACACGAATGACTGCCGCCAACGAACCGCGCTGACGGTAGGTGTTCACACGAAAACGGGCCAGTCCGCCCACAGAAAAGGAAAAGTCGTCATCCCATGTCTCCAGAAATTTAGCGATCGGCCGCTGGGAGATTTCATAGATCTGCTTGATCAGTTCTTCCGTCTGGGGAGGCAGAAGACGGTTGTCATCCACCGGACGGATGTGTCCATCGATTTTGGCACAAACCGGACTGCCGGCTACGATCAGTATGTCGGATGCGGTGCTATCCACTGCGTATTTCAGATAATGCATCAAATCTGCCATTACTTCACCTCATTCAGGTTCCGTCCCAAACGTGCAGGCTGTCGTCAGTTTCCCAGTCAGCGGTGGATTCTGCCTGCCAGCGCAGGACAGTCCAACCGTCCGCCGCCTTTTGGAGTTCTACCCGAAGCTGCTGCGTGTCCGAAATGGGACAGATGTAGGAATATACGGTATTGCTATGTGTGACGCCTTCCGGCAGTTCGCCGGAGCGCAGGCGCGCAAAGATCTCTTCTGCCTGACAGTCGGCCTGATAGTATGCAGCGACTGCCTGTGCGGTGGACTGGGACAGCCGCCCACCGGCCTGCACGGTGCTTAGCCCCAGAAGGGCGAACACCGTCAGACACAGCATGGCAAAGATCACCAGCAGGGAACTGCCGCCCACCATGGGGGGCTTCATACGGGTATCCTTATCCAATGCCGTTCACCTCCTGCCATGCCACAGTGAGGGAAAACAATGCCTCATTCCCGTCATGCCGGAAGACTTCGATGGCTGCTTTTTCCAATCCTTCCACACCGCTGTTTTCGGGAAGGGTATTGACTTCGTAATAAGCGCTTGTCCGGTCTGCCGCAGGATTCATGGCCTCATCATAATAAGAACACCACATTGCCTGCTGAAAATCGCCGCCCATCATCTCCGCGGCATCTTCTATGCCGCCGCAGGCCTTCAGCATTTCCGCGGTATTCTGTGCCAGAAGAACGGCATGATCCATGTCTTTGTTTCGTTCGGACATCCGGTTGGAAACCACAAACACCTGCAGGCACAGCGCGGCGGCCAGTGCGAATACCAGCACCATGACCACTTGTTCCATCAGGGCCAAAGGGGCTTTGCTTCTCATTCCGCCGCCCCCTTTCCGCTGCGCAGGTACAGGCTCAGCGCCTGTGTCTCACCGGACGGACTGGTTAGCTCCACATCCAGCAGTTGGCCGTCCTTCCGGATAGACAGCCCCTGTGCACTCAGAACCTTTTCGCCGTCTTCCGGCAGAAAACTGCCGCCTGCCGCCACGAAAAGTTCCCGCAGATATCCGTCATAGCAATAGACCAGCGTTTCGTATGTATAGTCGTCAATGACTTCGGTAAAGACCAGTGCATCCTGTCCTTCAAAGGACTCGATGCCCACATCACCCAGCCGGTCAGCCTGACGTACGCGCGTTGTCAGGTACTGCGCGGCTGTGCGCTGGTCGTAGCTGCGCTGATCCCGGGAAGTTAGTCGTTGATAGACATCTGCGCCCGTCAGCAGTACGGACAGAATGCATACCGCAAACACGCCAAAGAGCAGCAGTACCAGTAAATTGTCAATGTTTCTTTTGTTCTGTCCTGTCTTCATGGGCATTTATCTGTTTTCCAGCACCGTCACATCCGGCATCAGGTTGGAGGCAAAAATTTCGTACATCACGGTATATCGCTCCCGATCCACCTGAATGCCGTAGTGTTCTTCCAAATACTCCAAATTGGGAGGGTAGATGCCCTCCGCGGCATAGCATGCCACTGCGCTGCGGCGTACGGCGTCTTCCAGCTGCTGTCGTCCTTCGCTGATCCGGCCATCCTGTAAATTGGACAATGCGGATGTGAAGAGCAGCAGTATGGCCAGTACCGCGGGAACCAGCAGCACGGGACCAAAACTGATTCTTTTCTTCATAGGCGTTACCCGATAGTCGCCATGATGTTCATCAGCGGCAGCATGACGGACAGCAGGATCGCGCCGACCAGCAGGCTTGTTGCCAGCACCAGGGTGGGTTCCATCTGTGCTACCTTACGCTCCAACGCCTGATTGGCTTCGTTGGAAAGTCGGCGGGAGAGATCGTCCATCACCGTATCCCCGTTGCCGCTGCGCATCCCCAGCGTCAGCAGCCGGCAGGCGGCAGGGGGGAGCATTTCACTCTCACGCAGAGCTTCGGCAAGCTCGCCGCCTTCGGCCAGACGGCTTGCACACATTCTGCACCGGTTTGCGGCAGCGGGGGTGTCGTGCAGCAGGGCAGCACAGATATCGACCGCTTCCTCCAGCGGCAGGCCGCTGCTCAGACCCATTGTCAATGCCTGAGAGAAACGGGCTTCGGTTATTTTTTTGGAAATGCCCTTGTCGCCGTGGTTTTTTCTCCAGATTCCCAGCAGCTTGCCGCGAAAAGAATCGCTGAAGGAGAATGCCATAACCAGCCCCACCACGATTGCCATCAGTCCGCACAACACCGGCATAGCGGCGTCCAGCGCCTGACCGATCACCAGCAATCCTCCGGCAATGCCGGTCAGCTGACCGCCCAGAGAGGCATAGACGTCATCGAATACCGGCAGCACCTGGGTCAGGAGTACGACGAT
>JAZRCP010000069.1:0-2950 GCA_045659825.1 Dysosmobacter sp.
TTGATGACGCAGCAGGGCTCCTGCACCGCATCCCTTGCGCACAGCAGGGCATGGACCGTGCCATAAGGCTTCGTCCGCCCCTGCGGCACCGTGTACCACGCAGGCAGGGACGTGTAATCCTGAAAGGCGTAGACCACCTCCACAGGAGAGCCATCCGCGGCCGTCATGGTGCGGAGATAGTCACCGCAAAGCCGGTCCATCAGCTCCACCATGTCCGGTTTGATGATGAACACCACCTTGCCGAAGCCTGCGCGCAGAGCGTCATAAATGCCGTATTCCATTAAGATCTCGTTGTGGGGGCCTACGCCGTCCACCTGTTTGCTGCCGCCGTAGCGGGAGCCGAGACCTGCCGCCATGATGATTAGAGAAAGCTTCATGCCTGTCCGCCTCCTTTGCGTTCCGGTGCCGGGTCGTTTCTGTTGTTATCGTACTCCTTTTTCCCTTTTTTTGCAACCGCTCTTGACATTTTTGCGGCGTGGGATATAATACGAAAATGATTCTCATTTTCAAATTCAAGGAGATTTGCCATGGCATACGCCACGAAACAAAATAAAGCGGTGCTGGAGTGTCTGGAACGCCGCAGCGGCGAAGCGCTGACCGCCGCGGAACTGGCGGAGGCACTGAGAGCCGAGGGCAGTCCCGTGGGACTTGCCACCATCTACCGTCAGCTGGAGCGGCTGGAGGCCGCCGGACGCATCCACAAGGTCAACACCGAGGAGGGCGCGCTGTACCAGTACTGCACCCACCCCCATGACCACAGCTGCTTCTTGCTGCGGTGTGAGGACTGCGGCCGCATCGTTCATCTGGATTGCGGCCATTTAGAGGGTCTGTGCAGCCATCTGGAATCCGCCCACCACTTCCGCATCGACCCCCGCCGCACCATCCTGAAGGGCCGGTGCGAAGCCTGTCTGCAGGAGGTGGCCCATGGAGTCCAATGAACTGATCGTCTGTAAGGACGTATCCCTCGGTTACGAGGGCCAGCGGGTGCTAACGGGACTGAACCTGACGGTGCGCAGCGGCGACTACCTATGCATCGTAGGCGACAACGGCTCCGGCAAGTCCACGCTGCTGCGGGGATTGCTGGGTCTGCTCAGTCCCATGGAGGGCACCATTGAGCGGGCTCCCGCGCTGCGGCAGGGCAATTTAGGGTATCTGCCCCAGCAGACCCGCGCCCAGAAGGATTTCCCCGCTACGGTGTTTGAGGTAGTCCTCTCCGGCTGTCTCTCCCGCAAGGGCGCGCGGTTTTTTTACTCCTCCGCCCAGAAAGCCGAAGCGCTGATGAACATGGGCAAATTAGGCGTATTGGAATTAAAGGACAAGTGCTACCGCGATCTCTCCGGCGGCCAGCAGCAGCGGGTTTTGCTGGCGCGGGCGCTGTGCGCCGCCACCGGGCTGCTGATTTTGGACGAACCCATCACCGGTCTGGACCCCGCCGCCGCACAGGACCTCTATAAAATTCTCTCCTACCTCAACCGCAAGGAGGGCATGGCCATCGTCATGGTGACCCACGACCTGAAGGCCGCCCTGCAAAGCGCCAGAACGGTGCTGCACATCGGCCACCGGGGCGTGTTCCACGGCACGGCAGAGGCGTATCTGGCCTCCCCCATGGGCAAACGATTCAAGGAGGAGATGCTATGAGTATTCTGCAGATGTTCTCCTACCCCTTCATGCAGCGGGCTCTGATCGCAGGCGTGCTGGTCTCCCTGTGCGCGGCGCTGCTGGGCGTGTCGCTGGTGCTGAAGCGCTACTCCATGATCGGCGACGGTCTCTCCCATGTCTCCTTCGGCGCGCTGGCTATTGCGGTGGCGCTGGGCATGACGCCCCTGTATTTCTCCATCCCTGTGGTGATCCTCGCAGCCTTTCTGCTGCTGCGGGTGGCGGATCACCCCCGCTGGAACGCGGACGCCGCCATCGCCGCCATGAGCGCCGCCTCTCTCGCCATCGGTATCCTCGTCATCTCCCTCACCACCGGCATGACCACGGATGTGGACAACTACATGTTCGGAAGCGTACTGGCCATGACGAAGACGGATGTGGCGCTGAGCGTGGTGCTGTGCCTTGCGGTGCTGACGTTGTTCATTCTGTTTTACCACAAACTGTTTGCCGTCACCTTTGACGAGAGCTTTTCCCGGGCCACGGGACTGAAAGTAGACCGCTACAACACCCTGCTGGCCATTCTGACGGCGCTGACCATCGTGCTGGGCATGCGGATGATGGGCGCGATGCTGATTTCCTCCCTCATCATCTTCCCCGCCCTGACGGCCATGCGCCTGTTCAAGAGCTTTCGCGGCGTGATCCTCTGCGCCGCCGTCATCAGCGTGGTGTGCTTCTGCGCGGGACTGACGGTGTCCTTCGTCTGCTCCACGCCTGTGGGCGCCACCGTGGTGGCCGCCAACCTGACCGCATTTCTGGCAGCCTGCCTCCTCCGCCTTGTACGGCGGTGAGGCAGGCTTCTGCCTTTTCCGGCCACTTTTTGCCCTTTTAATTTTAAATAATAGTGGAAAAAGCCTTGCTTTCGGGATGAAACTGTGGTATATTGCACATGTTAGAACGTGTAAGGTTGGAGTGGACCCAAGGGTCCGCTCTTTTTGTTGGGCATTTTCCCCCGCTTAAAATTACCAGTTTCTGCAAAATCTGCAAAGGAAGAGAGGAACTGTTCCCCATGAAAAAAGTCACCGAACTGACCGCCGAGCTGGCGGCTCCCGCCATCGCCGAGCAGGGCTGCACCCTGTGGGACGTGGAATACGTCAAGGAGGCCGGTACCTGGTACCTGCGCGTGCTGCTGGACAAGGAAGGCGGCGTGGATATCCTCGACTGCGAGGCCATTTCCCGCAAGCTGGATGTCCTGCTGGACGAGGCAGACCCCATTGAGGGCAGCTACACGCTGGAAGTCGGCTCCGCCGGAGCCGAGCGCACGCTGAAGCGTCCCTCCGATTTCATCCGCTATTTG
>JAZRCP010000070.1:0-8234 GCA_045659825.1 Dysosmobacter sp.
AGGGAGCGGCCACCTCGGCGAAGGCCTCGGGAGTCATGGCGCGCAGGTACATGGCGTTGAAGTGGGTCAGCTTGTTGATATCAAAGATGGCGGGAGACTTGGACATGCCGCCCAGATCGAAGGACTCAGCCAGCTCGGTCAGGGAGAAGACCTCCTGCTCGGCTTTGTCGCCGCGGGGGCTCCAGCCCAGCAGAGCCACATAGTTAAGGTTGGCTTCGGTGATAAAGCCCTGAGCCTTGAGATCCTCGTAGGAGGGGTCACCGTGGCGCTTGCTCATCTTGTTGTGGGCATCGCGCATAACTGGAGAGCAGTGGACGTAGGTGGGAATCTCCCAGCCGAATGCCTCGTACAGCAGATTGTACTTGGGAGCGGAGGAGAGATACTCGCTGCCGCGCACCACATGGGTAATGCCCATCAGATGGTCATCAATGACGTTGGCAAAGTTGTAGGTGGGCAGGCCGTCCCGCTTCAGCAGCACCTGATCGTCCAGCGTCTTGTTCTCCACGGTGATGTCACCGAAGGAGACGTCGCGGAAGGTGGTGGTGCCCTCCTTGGGGATGCGCTGGCGGATGACGTAGGGCTTGCCTGCGGCCAGATTGGCGGCGATCTCCTCGGCGGAGAGGTCGCGGCAGGGGTCGTCGGCACGGTTGAAGTCGCCGGTGTCCTCCTCGGACTCGGTCTTTTCGCAGAAGCAGTAATAAGCGGCACCCTTTTCCACCAGCAGCTGGGCGTAGGGCAGATACAGGTCGCGGCGCTCGGACTGGATATAGGGACCGATGGGGCCGCCCACATCGGGGCCTTCGTCGTGGGTCAGGCCGCACTCAGCCATGGTGCGGTAGATCACGTCGGTAGCGCCCTCCACCAGACGGCCCTGATCGGTATCCTCGATGCGGAGGATGAAGGTGCCATTGGCATGACGGGCGATCAGCCAGGTATACAGCGCAGTACGCAGGTTGCCCACATGCATGTATCCGGTGGGAGAGGGAGCGAAACGGGTGCGCACCTTTCCCTTGGGAATGCGTGCTTCCATTTCTTCAAAGAATTTCATATCGAGAGCCATGAAAGTTACCTCCATGTAAATTTACATAGTTTTACAAATAGCATTATCGCTTTTCACCGCAGAAATGTCAAGAAGGTTTCGGAGGGTGCAAAATATAAAAACGGCTGATGCGATCAGCCGTTTTCCTCGTCCGGTACAATTTCAATGACCCCGTGTTCTTTTTCAAATTCCGCGATGCACTTACGCAGCAGATACAGAATCTGCGCACTGCCGCTGCGGCCTTCATATTCCGCAATATAAAACAACTTGTCGTGGGTCTCTTTGTCAAAGCGAATGCTCAAGTGCTTGCTCTTATCACTATACTTTTTCATCTACACACGTCCAAATCACAAATTTGAGTTGATTTTATATAGTTTTTCGTTTATGATGTTGTGTATGCAATAAAAGTTAGTGCAAAATAATTAAAAAGGTAGTGTACTATGACAGACGTAATTTGGAAAGAGATGTATCTTGTACTGGTATCTGGAATCAGAGAAGCCATGAACCGGATGCCGATCTGTCCGGAGAATGAACGTGCTGCCATGCGGCTGAACCTTGCCCTGCGGGAGGCGGAAGAACTCTACATGGTAGCGGGAGACCCCGATGACTATCGTGGCCGCGACCGTAGAGGCGGTATGAAGAATCGATGGAAGTATGAGGATTGAAACCAAAAGTAATCTGCGGAAATCCATGGATTTCGGTTGACAAATCCTGTGATTTTGGATAAAATATGCCCTGCATACAGCGTTGATGCGGAGAAGTACGCAGTTTTGGCCTGCCAAGAGAACCCCTGTTTGGTGGAAAGGGGAGAGGACACCTGCCGAAATACCCCGCGGAGCCGGCACCCGAACCATTCGGAAGAATGCAGTAGGCGTGCTCCGGGTGCGCCCGTTACCGCGCCGTCGTGTGTTGGCACGACATGAGGCCGCTTTCGTGAGGAGGCGGCGAACCAGAGGTGGTACCGCGAACCTTTTCGCCCTCTGTCCTTACGGGACGGGGCGTTTTTTCTTTGCAAGAAAAATCGGAGAGATGTGCCATTTTCTCGCCTTTTTAAGGCAACCGAAAATGATGCACAAAACTCCCCGCTTGCGGGAAGTTTTTATATGCCCGTTTCGGTAAAAATTTTATCTGAACAGGAGAGACACAACATGCAGATTTACGAAGAACTGGTTGCCCGCGGCCTCATTGCCCAGGTGACTGACGAAGCAGAGATCCGTGAGATGATCAACAACGGCAAGGCTACTTTCTACATTGGCTTTGACCCCACCGCAGATTCCCTCCACGTGGGCCACTTCATGGCCCTGTGCCTGATGAAGCGCCTGCAGATGGCAGGTAACCGCCCCATCGCCCTGATCGGCGGCGGCACCGCCATGATCGGCGACCCCTCCGGCCGCACCGACATGCGCAGCATGATGACCCGCGAGACCATCCAGCACAACTGCGAGTGCTTCAAGAAGCAGATGGAGCGCTTCATCGAGTTCGGTGAGGGCAAGGCTCAGATGGTCAACAACGCCGACTGGCTGATGGACCTGAACTATGTGGACGTGCTGCGTGAAGTGGGCGCATGCTTCTCCGTCAACAACATGCTTCGTGCCGAGTGCTACAAGCAGCGCATGGAGAAGGGCCTCAGCTTCCTGGAGTTCAACTACATGATCATGCAGTCCTACGACTTCTATCACCTGTATCAGAACTACGGCTGCAACATGCAGTTCGGCGGCAACGACCAGTGGAGCAACATGCTGGGCGGCACCGAGCTGATCCGCCGCAAGCTGGGCAAGGATGCCCACGCCATGACCATCACCCTGCTGCTCACCTCCGAGGGCAAGAAGATGGGCAAGACCGCTTCCGGCGCCGTGTGGCTGGACCCCAACAAGACCTCTCCCTACGAGTTCTATCAGTACTGGCGCAACATTGAGGACGCCGACGTACTCAAGTGCATCCGCATGCTGACCTTCCTGCCACTGGAGCAGATCGATGAGATGGACAGCTGGGAAGGTGCTCAGCTGAACACCGCCAAGGAAATTCTGGCCTACGAGCTGACCAAGCTGGTTCACGGCGAGGAAGAGGCCAACAAGGCACAGGAGACTGCCCGCGGCCTGTTCTCCGGTAAGGGCAGCCTGGACAACATGCCTGCCACCGAGCTGACTGCCGCCGATTTCGCAGACGGCAAGATGGACGCCATGACGCTGCTGGTGAAGTGCGGCCTGTGCCCCTCCAAGGGTGAGGCTCGCCGTCTGGTGCAGCAGGGTGGTGTGGCCGTTAACGATGAGAAGGTGGCCGGCATCGAAGTGACTTTCGACCAGAGCGCTTTCGAGGGCGACGGCGTTATCATCAAGAAGGGCAAGAAGGTCTTCCACAGAGCCTTCGTGAAGTAAGAATGTTTTCACAGCAGACGCGGGGCAGCAGCCCCGCGCCTGTTCTGCGTTTACGAAATCATCGAAAGGAATCGAAACATGATCACTGTCAACAATGTGGGCATGAACTTCAGCGGCCAGCAGCTGTTCAAGCACGTCGATTTGAAGTTTGTCCCCGGCAACTGCTACGGCATCATCGGTGCCAACGGCGCGGGCAAATCCACCTTCCTGCGCATTCTCTCCGGCGATCTGGAGCCTACCACCGGCGAAGTTATCATTTCCAAGGACCAGCGCATGTCCATTCTGAAGCAGGACCACTTCCAGTATGACGAATACACCGTGCTGGACACCGTCATCATGGGCAACCAGCGCCTGTATGACATCATGAAGGAGAAGGACGCCCTCTACGAGAAAGAGGACTTCACCGAAGAGGACGGCGTCCGCGCCTCCGAGCTGGAGGCCGAGTTCGCCGACATGGACGGCTGGGAGGCAGAATCCGACGCATCCCGCCTGATTCAGGGGCTGGGCCTGTCGGTGGACATTCTCTACAGCGAGATGAGCAGCCTAACCGGTAAGGAAAAGGTGAAGGTACTGCTGGCGCAGGCCCTGTTCGGTAAGCCCGACATCATCCTGCTGGACGAGCCCACCAACCATCTGGACATTCAGGCCATCGAGTGGCTGGAGGACTTCCTGATGGAGTGCGAGAGCCTCGTGCTGGTGGTCAGCCATGACCGTCACTTCCTCAACACTGTCTGCACCAGCATCGTGGACGTGGACTACGGCGAGATCCGCATGTATGTGGGTAACTACGAGTTCTGGTACGAATCCAGCCAGATGGTCCAGAAGATGATTCGCGACCAGAACCGCAAGAACGAGGATAAGATCAAGGAATTGCAGCTGTTCATCCAGCGCTTCTCCGCCAACAAGTCCAAGAGCAAGCAGGCCACTGCCCGCCGCAAGTTGCTGGACAAGCTGACCGTGGAGGAGATGCCCTGTTCCTCCCGCCGCTATCCCTTCGTGGGCTTCAAGATGGACCGTGAGTGCGGCAAGGAGATCCTGTACGTTGAAAATCTAAGCAAGACCGTGGACGGCCGCAAGGTACTGGATAACGTGTCTTTCCGCATCAACCGCGGTGAGAAGGTGGCCTTCGTCGGCGAGGACGAGATTGCCAAGACCACCCTGTTCAAGATTATCATGGGCGAGATGGAGCCGGACGAGGGCGAATACAAGTGGGGTACCACCATCACTACCAGCTATTTCCCGCTGGACAACTCCGCCTTCTTCAACGACTGCGACCTGAACCTGCTGGAGTGGCTGGCTCAGTACACCGCCGACAACGCGGAGGAGGGCACGGAGTCCTTCAAGCGCTCCTTCCTCGGCCGCATGCTGTTCTCCGGCGACGACGTGTTCAAGCCCGTGAAGGTGCTATCCGGCGGCGAGAAGGTGCGCTGCATGCTCTCCCGCATGATGCTGTACGGCTCCAACGTGCTGGTGCTGGATCAGCCCACCAACCACCTCGACCTCGAGTCCATCACCGCCGTCAACAACGGCCTGATCGACTACAAGGGCGTTGTCCTGTTCTCCAGCCATGACCACGAGTTCATCCAGACCGTGGCCAACCGCATCATGTCCTTCGAGGACGGCAAGCTGCTGGACAAGATGGGCACCTACGAGGACTATATCGAGTGGATGAAGCAGCGGGCCAACGGGTAACCAATTCGTCACCGGCTGTAACCGGATTGTAGTTGACATAAAATAATACCACCCCGTATACTGTTGAAAAAAGACAGATACGGGGTGGTATTTTCATGCGGATCTGGATGGTGCTGAGCCTGTTGGCCTGCCTGCTGACAGGGTGTGGGAAACAAGAGAATATGGAACTGGATAAAGCGGCGGAAACGCCGCCTGCAGCGGTGGAAATGACAGAGCCGCTGCAGAAGGAGCCGTATCCCATCCTATCAGACATCCCGTCATGGGACGGGACATATGTAGCCCGTGCGAAGACCTGCCGGACTTATGTTACCATTGAACTGGTGGAAACCACCAGCGGCAGCGTGTGGCATTTCCGCCTGCCTGACGGCAGTCCCATTCCGGAGTATCTCTTTCTTTCGGAGAAATGGGCTGTCTGGACAGAGGAAAATGTGGTGCGCATCCTTATAGGCCAAGGTGGTGATGCGGGCGAACAAATCGCCTACCGCTGTACGCTGAATCTGGTGGATGGTGAATTGTCCGGCACAGTAGTCCCAGCGGAATCAGATTTGGGAGAGAGGTACGACTTCAACCACAATGGGATCCCCGAAACTCTGACGGTGGAGGGAAACGCGGGAGAGAATTCCAGCTTCTGGCTTCTGCGGCTGACAGAGGACGGAGAAGTCATCTGGACAGACTGTGCCGCCACGGCTCACGCCGGATGGAACAACCTTTTTGCGCTGAAGACCGATGGGCAGGACTATCTTCTGCGCTACCTTCCGTCTATGGCACAGGGGATGGGCAGCTATTCCTATTCCGTATTCTCTCTGGACGGCGCGGGCGGGGAGGTGCCTCTCCGGTCAAACCATATCTCCTTTGACATCTGGTTTGACCGTCCTGATTTCGGAGGGTTTGATGCACCTGCCGTTGCTGACTTTTTGGAGGAGGTCCATGGGTACTTACAGGAGAGCGAACTGCTCTTTGCCACGCAGAACAGCATGCCCGTCAGCGGTGGCAGCGGCGGCAATTTTTGGGAGGACGATTTTACCGGCGGCCTCCTGACGGAGCAGGAAGACGCTCTGGTGGCTCTGAAGGAATACGAAGCTGTGTGCAGGGAAGAAGTCCCGCAGAACAGGTGAGCAAAAACCATCCGGCGGCATAGTTGCGTTTCAGCGGGATTGACGGCTCTGCAATCATGAGTATAATGGAACGTATCTATTCAACCTTTGGGTGGACTGTGGGGGATATTCTATGAGGAAGCTTTCGGAGCCGCGGGTCATGCTGATCACGTCTATGACGATCTTCGGCACATTGGGCCTTTTCGTGCGAAACATTCCGGTGTCTTCCGGAGAACTGGCGTTGTATCGTGCTGTTTTGGCTGCCCTGCTTATTGCGGGATTTCTGCTGGTCACAGGACAAAAAATCCCGTTTGCAAATATTAAAAAGGAAGTTCCCCTGCTGCTTGCGTCAGGCATTGCCATGGGCATCAACTGGATTCTTTTGTTTGAGGCCTATAAGTATACGACTGTATCCGTTGCAACCCTGAGCTATTACTTTGCTCCCGTGATCGTTACGGCCGCGTGTCCGGTTCTTTTCCGGGAAAAGCTGACGGGAAAGCAGATCGTGTGCTTCCTGATGTCCACGCTGGGCCTTGTGCTGATCACAGGCATCGGCGACCTCGGCGGCGGCAGGGATCTGCTTGGCATCCTGTTCGGACTGGGCGCTGCGGTATTCTATGCAACGGTGGTCCTTCTGAATAAATTCATTAAGAATGTGGAAGGCATCCACAGAACCTTTTTGCAGTTTCTTTCCGCCATTGTTATCCTGATCCCCTATGTTATGCTGACAAGCGGCGTGACACTGGGAAAGCTGGGCGGCATGGGCTGGGTCAATTTGCTGATTGTGGGCCTCATTCACACCGGCGTGACCTACTGCATGTACTTTTCCTCTCTGAAAGAATTGCCGGGGCAAAAGGCGGCGATTCTGAGCTACATTGATCCCCTGGTTGCGGTGCTGATCTCTGTAACGGTTTTAGGGGAAACCATGACACTGGGGCAGGCTTTGGGCGGCCTTCTGATCCTCGGCTTTACCCTGTGGAATGAGATTTCACCCAAAAACTGATTACGGTATGAGGCGCTTCGGCGCAGGAATTGCATATCGCGCTTCGGGCCGTCCGCAGAAAAGCGGACGGTCCTTTTTGTTTTTGCACCCAAATCCTCCGCGGGCATACACTGGATTGAAAGAGCAAAGGCTCTTTTCTCAGCTACTTATTAGGAGGTATTGCAATGCCCAGTTGTGTTGTACCCGGTCCCGTGGAGGACCTGAACGGTATCCGGGAAGCGGTATGTATCCATACAAGAAAGATTTTTGACTCCTGCCGCGAATAACAATGAGCGGTGTAGAGGAAGTGGCTTAAATAAAATCATTCAAGAAGACAGAGAGGGCGAAGTCGCGAGGCTTCGTCTTCTTTTCTTTTGTGTAGATAATATCGCTGATGATGGATTGCAGAAGATCCTTCCGGCCGGGGATAGTGGCGCTTTGATAATGCCCCAGCACAGTTCGGATTTGAGCGAGCTGCTTTTCCTTGTTTTTGGAAAGCTCTAAACGAATATCACCTTCCAGCTCGGCAACTGCCTTTTGTAAGCTGGACTCTTCCTGAGCAAGGAGCTGCATACGCTCAGAGAACAATGCACGGGTATAGGTGCCGTCTTCAAGGAGGCTGTATAGGCGGTTTCGACGATCCTCCAGCTTTACGAGCTGGGACTGCATCTTGGAGAGTGCATATTCCAGCTGAGAGACATCGGGAGGTGCAGCTTGAGCCACTTCGACCTCCAAATCTGCGGCGATCTGCTCCAACCGGAGGAGGAGAGCCTGCTCGACAAACTCAAATTTGGCACCGGCAGTGCATCCTTTGGTAGGGCACAGCATATAGGCAACGCCCTTGTGTTTGCCCATCATATTCATTCTGCGTCCGCATTTGGAGCAATGCACCAGACCGGCCAGAGGATTGGCAATGTGTTTGTTGTCCACATAGAAATACAATCCATCGTCGGAAAATTCTCTGCGGGAATCCAGAGCCTGTCCCCGGAAATACAACTGCCACAGTCTCTCGGGCGGGAACTGCTTAGCGTAATAACAGGAGGAATCTCCAT
>JAZRCP010000071.1:0-1651 GCA_045659825.1 Dysosmobacter sp.
ATGGATATCTCCGACCGCATTTACGTGCTGGACTTCGGCAAGCTGATCGCACAGGGCACGCCCGCCGAGATCCAGAACAATCAGCGCGTCATCGACGCATATTTGGGGGTGGCCGAAGATGCTTAAAATTGAAAATCTGCAGGTCAATTACGGCGGCATTCAGGCCCTCCGCGGCATTTCTCTCGAAGTGCCCGACGGCAAGATCGTCACCCTGATCGGTGCCAACGGCGCCGGTAAGTCCACCACCCTGCGTACCATCACCGGCCTTGTCAAGGCGGCCTCCGGCTCCATCCAGTGGAACGGCGAGGAACTGCTGGGCAAGTCCATCGATAAGATCGTTACCGCAGGTATCGCCATGAGCCCCGAGGGCCGCCGCGTGTTCCCCGACATGACCGTTCTGGAAAACCTGAAAATTGGCGCCTATCTCCGCAAGGACAAGGCAGAGATCGAAAAGGACATCCAGTGGGTTTACAGCCTGTTCCCCCGTCTGGAGGAGCGCAGCTGGCAGCTGGCCGGTACGCTGTCCGGCGGCGAGCAGCAGATGCTGGCCGTAGGCCGCGCCCTGATGTCCCGTCCCCAGCTGATGATGCTGGATGAGCCTTCTCTGGGTCTGGCTCCTCTGGTGGTGCAGGATATCTTCAAAATCATTCAGGAGATCAACCGGCAGGGCGTGACCGTGCTGCTGATCGAGCAGAACGCCAACATGGCATTGAAGATTGCCGATCTGGCCTATGTGCTGGAGACCGGCAATATCACCATGAGCGGCACCGGCGCCGAGCTGCTGGCAGACGAGCGCGTGAAAGAAGCATACCTCGGTAAAAACAGCTGAGAAGCGAATCAAAAAAGAGGAAGACGAAAGTCTTCCTCTTTTTTTGTGCTTTTTTGGCTGTGCACGCATGAAAAGCAAAAAACCAGAAACCCTAATCCGGAAGCAACCTGAAAAAAGGAGTGAACCTATGGAAACGGGAATCCATAATACCAGTGAGATCGGGCGGCTGCGGAAAGTGATGCTGCACCGTCCCGGTGCGGAGCTGGAAAACCTGATGCCGGACTATCTGGAGCGGCTGCTGTTCGACGACATTCCCTATCTGCGGGAGGCCCAGCGGGAGCATGACGCCTTTGCCGACTGCCTGCGCGCGCAGGGGGTGGAGGTGGTGTACCTCACCGATCTGGTGGCCCAGTCCATCACCGATGGGCAGGTGCGGCAGGAGTTTATCCATCAGTTTTTAAATGAGGCGGGCATTCAGGAACAGCGCACCCGCGATCTGCTGGAGGAGTATTTCGGCGGCATGGAGGACAAGGACATGGTGTCTGCCATGATGGCCGGCGTCCGCAAGAGCCAGCTGCGCCACCGGGGCGCCAAGCTGAGTGATTACCTCTCCGCGGCGGAGGGAGAATACCCCTTTGCGGTAGACCCCATGCCCAACCTCTATTTCACCCGCGACCCCTTTGCCACCATCGGTACCGGCGTGTCCATCCACAAGATGCACACCGTCACCCGCAACCGGGAGACCCTGTTCGGCAAATTCATTTTCGAGCACCACCCCGACTACAAAAACGCACCCCGCTGGTACGACCGGGGCCAGACCAGCTCTCTGGAGGGCGGCGATATTCTGGTGCTTTCTCCCGAGGTGCTGGCAGTAGGCATCTC